>UQIT01000053.1 GCA_900541175.1 uncultured Collinsella sp. | reverse complement strand
ATGACGGCCTGCCCGCCCCATCTCCCTTTCGGGTGACTGCGCCATCGGCTACGAAGCTGGCGCTATGGCACTCACGGCCATTCGCGGCTTCCGCGACGATTTTGAGCATCACATTCGCGAGCACTCCTGCGGCTTTGATCGCGAGGCCCGCGTTCCGTGTGTCTCGGGCTGTCCGGCGCACGTCGACATTCCCGGTTACATTTCGCTCGTCGAGGCCGGCCGCTATGCCGATGCCGTCAAGGTCATCCGCAAGAACAACCCGCTGCCGCTCGTCTGCGGCCTGGTGTGCGAGCATCCCTGCGAGATGCACTGTCGCCGTGGCATGGTCGACGACCCCATGAACATCCTTGCCCTCAAGCGTTTTGCGGTTGAGCACAGTGACCTCAACGACCACAAGCCGCATGTAGTGGACAACACCGGTAAGCGCGTCGCCGTGATCGGCGGCGGCCCGGCCGGCCTTTCCTGCGCCTACTACCTGGCCGTGATGGGCCATAAGGTGACCATCTTTGAGCAGCGCCACCACTTGGGCGGCATGCTGCGCTACGGCATCCCCAGCTATCGTCTGCCGCGCGAGCGCCTGCAGGCCGAGATCGATTGGATCTTGAGCGCCGGCATCGACGTGGAGCTCGACCACTCCGTGAGCGGCGAGGAGCTCGCCCGCCTGCGCGACGAGTTCGATGCCGTCTACCTGGCCATCGGTGCCCACAGCGATAAGAAGCTCGGCCTTCCGGGCGAAGAGGCGCCCGGCGTGGAGTCGGCCGTCAAGATGCTGCGTGCCATTGGAGACGACGAGCTGCCCGACCTGAGCGGCCAGCGCGTGTGCGTCATCGGCGGCGGCAACGTGGCCATGGACGTGGCGCGCTCTGCCGTGCGCTGCGGTGCCGAAAAGGTGAGCATCGTCTACCGCCGTCGCATCTGCGATATGACGGCTCAGGATGCCGAGATTGCCGGCGCCCAGGCCGAGGGCTGCGAGGTTCTGGAGCTCACGGCGCCGCTCGCCATTGAGACGGGCGAAGATGGTTGCGTGAGCGGCCTGCGCGTGCAACCGCAGATTATCGGCGAGCCCCGTCGCGGTCGTCCGGCCCCGCGTGCCGCCGCGACGCCCGAGCGCGTCATTCCCTGCGAGCGCGTGTTCGTGGCCATCGGCCAGGACATCGATTCCAAGCCGTTTGAGGAGATGGGCATCGCCTGCAAGTGGGGCTGCGTGGTCACCGATTCGGACGGCGCCGTGCCCAACTTCGATGGCCTCTTTAGCGGCGGCGACTGCCAGACCGGTCCCGCCACCGTCATCCGAGCCATCAATGCCGGCCGCGTAGCTTCGGCAAACATCGACCGCTATCTGGGCTTCGACCACAAGATCAAGCTCGACGTGGAGCTGCCGACCGTCCAGTTTAAGGGCAAGCACGAGTGCGGCCGCTGCGAGCTGGGCGAGCGCGAGGCCGGCGAGCGTATTCACGATTGGAATCTGGTCGAGCAGGGCCTTACCGAGGAGGAGGCGCGCCAGGAGGCAAGCCGCTGCCTGCGTTGCGACCACTTTGGCTTTGGTGCGTTCCGCGGAGGGAGGAACCTGGAATGGTAGAGCTCAACAAAACCACCGTCGGCGACAACAGCGAAAACGGAGCGCACAACATGGTCAGGCTCATTATCGATAACTGCGAAGTCGTGGTGCCCGAGCACACCACGATCCTGGATGCGGCCAAGTCCGTCGGCATCCAGATTCCCACCCTGTGCTACCTGCGCGATCTAAACGAGATCGGCGGCTGCCGCGTGTGCGTGGTCGAGGTTGAGGGCTGCGACCAGCTGGTTGCCGCCTGCAACAACTACGTGCTCGACGGCATGGTGGTCCACACCAACAGCCCCAAGGCCCGCGAGGCCCGTCGCACCAACGTGCAGCTGCTGCTGTCCCAGCACGATTCGCAGTGCACGAGCTGCGTGCGCAGCGGCAACTGCAACCTGCAGACCATCGCCAACGACCTGGGCATTTTCTATCTGCCGTATCAAAGGCATTTGGCGGGTGAGGGCTGGGATTTCGATTTTCCCATCATCCGCGAAAACGACAAGTGCATTAAATGCATGCGCTGCATCAAGGTGTGCGAGAGCGTGCAGGGCCTAGGGATTTGGGACCTGACCAACCGTGCCACGCATACCGCCGTGGGTACCCGCGGGCGCGCACCGATCGGCAAGACCGATTGCGTCGCGTGCGGCCAGTGCATCACGCATTGTCCGACGGGCGCACTGCGCGAGCGCGACGATACCGAGACCGTGTTTGACGCGCTCGCTAATCCCGACAAGATCGTGCTGGTGCAGATCGCACCTGCCGTGCGCAGCGCCTGGGGCGAGGAACTCGGCATTCCGCGCGAGGAGGCCACCGTTGAGCGCCTGGCTTGCGCGCTGCGCCGCGTTGGCTTTGAGTACGTGTTCGACACCGATTTCTCGGCCGACCTCACCATTATGGAGGAGGGCTCCGAACTGCTCGAGCGCCTAGGGAAGGCCGCCAAGGGCGAGGGTGACAGCCGCGGCTGGCCCATGTTTACGAGCTGCTGCCCGGGCTGGGTGCGCTTTGTGAAGGCGCGTTATCCGGAGTTTGTCGACAGCCTGTCCACGTCCAAGTCGCCGCAGCAGATGTTCGGCGCCATCGCCAAGACATACTACGCCAAGGTGCTGGGCGTGGAGCCTGAGCGCCTGTTCGTGGTGTCCGTTATGCCGTGCACGGCCAAAAAGGCAGAGTGTGCACTGCCGAGCATGGTGGGCGAGGGCGGTGCGCCCGACGTGGACGTTGCGCTGACGGTGCGCGAGATGGTGCGCATGATCCGCGCGAGCCACGTGGGCGTGGACACGTTGGTCGAGGAGCCGCTCGATACGCCGCTGGGCTTTGGCACGGGCGCGGGCGTGATCTTTGGCGCCACGGGCGGCGTGATGGAGGCCGCCGTGCGCTCGGCCTACCACCTGGTGACGGGCAAGAACCCGGATGCCGATTTCTTTACCGATGTGCGCGGACTCGACGGCTGGAAGGAAGCCGTCGCCGATATCGATGGCACCAAGGTGCGCGTCGCCGTGGCACACGGGCTGGGCAACGCCGCCCGCCTACTCGACGCGATTCGCGACGGCCGTGTGGGCTATGACTTCGTCGAGGTTATGGCATGCCCGGGCGGCTGCGTCGGTGGCGGCGGTCAGCCCATCCACGATGGCTGCGAGCTGGCAGCCGAGCGCGGCCAGGTGCTCTGGGGTCTCGATGCGAACGCCGAGATTCGCTTCTCGCACGAGAATCCCGATGTCCAGGCGTGCTATAGCGAGTTCTTGGGTGCGCCGCTCTCGCCGCTGGCCGAGGAATTGTTGCATACCGACCATCACGCATGGACGATGCCTAACGAGGGGACATGCTAGCGATGCGCGCGTTTGATTTCGAAATGTCGCGCCGGGGGTTTGCCTCGGCGCTCGCCGCGGGCGTCCTGTCACTTGTGCTCGCGGGCTGTGGCGGCGGGGCCGCGGGGGCCGGGTCTGCTGCAGGCTCGGCTGCCGCGGACGGCGT
>UQIT01000052.1 GCA_900541175.1 uncultured Collinsella sp. | reverse complement strand
GCGCCCAAGTGGGTGCGAGGTAGTTGGGGCCACGGGACCCGCCGCCGGTCTGGCTGATAACCACGGCCGTCTTGGACAGGTCGTACCGACCGCTCTCGATGGCCTCCATAATCTGGCCCGTCACCAGGATCGACGGATAGCAAATGTCATTGTTCACGTAGCGCAGGCCAGCCTCGACGGCATCGTGGTCGGTCGAGGGCAGCAGCTCCAAGTTGTAGCCGGCACCGCGGAACACCTCTTTGACCAGGTCAAAGTGAATCGGCGCCATCTGCGGGCACAGGATGGTGTAGCCCTCCTCGCGCATCTGCTCGGTAAAGGGCACCTTGGGCCACGCGGTCGAAGCACTCTCGCGCTGAGCCTCGAACGTGTACTTACGGCTCGCGAACGCAGGGGCATCCGTGGAAGGCGCCACCGGCGCGGCGTCGCCTTGCTCGTAGGCCTCGCCCGCGGCCGTGGCATCGGCCAGGCGCTCGGCCTCCTGGTCCTTGAGCGCTGCCATGAGCGAGCGGATGCGGATGCGCGCGGCACCCAGGTTGGATACCTCGTCGATCTTGAGCACGGTGTAGATCTTGCCGCTGGCCTCCAGAATCTCCTGCACCTGGTCGGTGGTCAGGGCGTCCAAGCCGCAGCCGAAGGAGTTGAGCTGAATCAGGTCCAGGTCGTTGCGCATCGTCACAAAACGGGCGACGGCGTACAGACGGCTGTGGTACATCCACTGATCGACGACGCGAATCGGACGCTCGGGCTTTACCAGATGCGCAAGCGAATCCTCGGTAAAGACCGCAAAGCCAAAGCTCGAGATAAGCTCGGGCAGGGCGTGGTTGATCTCGGGGTCGTTATGGTAGGGACGACCGGCGAGTACGATGCCGTGGCCGCCGTGGTCCTCGACCCACTTGAGAGCCTCCTCGCCCATGGTCTGGATGTCCTCGTGGAAACGCGCATCGGCCTCAAAAGCAGCGTTGACGGCGGCATCGACCTCGGAGCGCGTGATCTTGGGACCGCGCACGCGACCGCGACCGGCCTCAGCATCGGCCACACGGTCGACGGCGAGTACCTGGTACAGACGGCGCTTGAGCTCGGTCTTGTCGTGATAGGGCACAAACGGGTACAGGAACTCGATGTTCTGCTCGCGAATCTCGTCGATGTTGAGTGCCAACGCCGTGGGGTAGCTCATGACGATGGGACAGTTGTAACAGTTGCCAGCCGTCGGGTCCTCCTTGCGCTCCCAGCGCACGCACGGCATCCAAATGAAGTCGACATCGCGGTCGATAAGGTTCATCACATGGCCGTGGCTCATCTTTGCCGGGTAGCACACGCTCTCGGACGGCATGGACTCGATGCCCGCCTGGTAGGTCTTCTTGCTCGACTGGTCGGACAGCTGCACGCTAAAGCCCAAGCGCGTAAAGAACGCGTGCCAGAAGGGGTAGTTCTCGTACATGTTGAGCGCGCGCGGGATGCCGACGGTACCACGCGGGGCCTCGTCGGGGCTCAGTACCTCGCGGTCAAAGAGCAGCTCGTTTTTCTTTTTGAAGAGATTGGGGGCCTCGGTCTTCTGCTTTTTGTGGCCGGCGCCCTTCTCGCAGCGGTTGCCGGTGATAAAGCGCCTGCCGCCGCCAAAGTCGTTGACGGTAAGCTGGCAGTTGTTGGAGCAACGGCCGCAGCGGACGTGCTTTTGCGTCACGGTGAGGTGCGCGATGTCCTCGGCCGAAAGGATGGTCGAGGTGCCATCGGCGCCGGCGCGATCGCGGGCGAGCAGGGCAGCACCATAGGCGCCCATGCAGCCGGCGATGTCGGGGCGCACGGCATGGACGCCGGTGAGCTGCTCGAACGCGCGCAGCGTGGCATCGGACATAAAGGTGCCGCCTTGGACGATCACCTGGCTGCCGATCTCCTTGGGGTCGCGCAGCTTAATGACCTTGAACAGGGCATTCTTGATGACGGAATAGGACAGGCCGGCCGCGATATCGCCCACCGTGGCGCCTTCCTTTTGCGCTTGCTTGACACGCGAGTTCATAAAGACCGTGCAGCGACTGCCCAGGTCGACCGGGGCCTTGGCATGGATGGCGGCGTCGGCGAACGCGCGCACGTCCATGTTCATAGAGACGGCGAAGCTCTCGATAAAGCTACCGCAACCCGACGAGCAGGCCTCGTTGAGCATGATGTGCTCGATAACGCTGTCCTTGACGCGCAGGCATTTCATGTCCTGGCCGCCAATGTCCAAGATAAACTCGACGCCGGGTAGGAATGCCTTGGCGCCGCGCAGGTGCGCGACGGTCTCAATCTCGCCGGAATCGGCCTTAAGGGCCTCGATGAGCAGTGCCTCGCCGTAGCCCGTGGTGGTCACGTGGCCGATGGTGCAGCCTGCAGGGATATGGTTGTAGAAATCGGCCATGATGACCTTGGCCGTGCCTAGGATGTCGCCGTTGTTGTTGCCGTACCAGGTGTGCAGCAGCTGACCGTCCTCGCCCACGAGTGCGGCTTTCATAGTGGTGGAGCCGGCGTCGATACCGATAAACACGCGGCCGGTGTAGCCGTCGAGCTTGCCCTTGGGGACGACCTCGGTGTCGTGGCGGGTCTTGAACTCGGCAAAGTCCTCGTCGGTGGCAAAGAGCGGATCCAGGCGCTCGACCTCGGCACCCTGCGTGTCACCTAGGGCATCGATAGCCTCAATGAGCTGCGGGAACGTGCTGAGTTTATTGGACTCGTGCGCCATGGCGGCGCCGCTCGCCACAAACAGGTGAGCGTTTTGGGGCACGATACGGTGCTCCTCGTCCAGGTTGAGCGTGAGGTAGAAGCGGTGGCGCAGCTCGGAGAGATACTGCAGCGGACCGCCCAGGAAGGCGACGTTGCCGCGGATGGGACGGCCGCACGCCAGGCCCGAGATGGTCTGGGTCACGACAGCCTGGAAGATGGAGGCGGCCACGTCCTCGGGGCGGGCGCCCTCGTTGAGCAGCGGCTGGACGTCGGTCTTGGCAAAAACGCCGCAGCGGCTGGCAATGGGATAGATGGTGGTGGCGTTGGCCGCGAGCTCGTTGAGGCCACTGGCATCGGTGTGCAGCAGAGTGGCCATCTGGTCGATGAACGCGCCCGTGCCGCCGGCGCAGGTGCCGTTCATGCGCTGCTCGATGCCGTTGTCGAAGTAGATGATCTTGGCGTCCTCGCCGCCCAGCTCGATGGCGACATCGGTGGCCGGGATGAGGGTCTCGACGGCGCGCTTGCTGGCGATGACCTCCTGGACAAACTCCAGGTCGAGCCACTGGGACAGCAGCAGGCCGCCCGAACCGGTGATGGCGCAGGTCATTTGGGCAGCCGGCAGCACGGTCGCAGCGCCCTCGAACAGGTCGCGGGCGCAGGCACGGACGTCGGTGTGGTGGCGCTGGTACTTGGCGTAGACGATCTGGTTATCGTCGTTGAGCACGGCGAGCTTAACGGTGGTGGAGCCCACGTCAATGCCCAGGTGCAGGTTGCCACGAGCGTTCTCGGGGTTGAAGATTGCACCTTCGGGGGCGTGGGCGGCGGCTACGGGCTCGGCGGCGGTGGCGGGCTCGCTAGCGACGGACGTCTCCCCTGCCGCGTTCTTGGCATCGGCAACTGCCTCGGCAACTTTCTCGGCAGCCGCGGGCGGCGCCCTCCGCGCGACCCGCCCCGAGGCCATGG
>UQIT01000051.1 GCA_900541175.1 uncultured Collinsella sp. | reverse complement strand
CTGCGTGATCAGCCCCCGGGCGCGGGCGTCGCCTCCATGGGCGGCGGCGGCCGCTACGATGGCCTGGTCGAGCTCGAGGGTGGCAAGCCCACGGCGGGCGTCGGCTTTGCTGTCGGTTTTGAGCGCGCCCTGCTGGCCCTGCAGGCCTTTGGCAGCGATTTGGGTGCCGATGAGGCCCCGTGCGTCTATGTCGCCAACGCCGGCAAGGAGCTGCGTCAGAACGTCTTTGCCATTACGCAGGAGCTTCGCGCCGCAGGTATCGTGACCGAGGCCGACTATCAGGGTCGTTCGCTCAAGGCCCAGTTTAAGCAAGCCGATAAGGTAGGCGCCAAGCTCATCTTGGTCCTGGGTGGCGACGAGCTTGCCGCCGGCAAGGTCAAAGTGCGCGACATGCAGAGCCATGACGAGGTGCTCGCCGATCTGGACAACGTCGTCGAGGCGGTTCGCGAGCGCCTGTAGCGCATCTTTTTGAGCTTCGGGCCTGCTAACGTGCCCTGCTCATGGAGAGCGATTGTTACGGGGGTGTTTCGCTTTTATGCGGAATGCCCCCGTTTACGTATGCCGCCCACCGAGAAATACGACCATTTAGGGCAAAAACCTTTGCAATGCAGAAAATACTTTTGTGTGGTAAAGCGCAATCAGTGTCGAAAGTATTTCTCAAGCGCCTATAATGAATACCGCATGTTACGTGCATAGAAGGAGGAATGGGAGGAAACGTGGCTGAGAACCTAAGCAACCAGTCTGTACCCGAAGCCGCGGCGCGCGTCGCTGCCGTGGTCAACCGCCTCGTTAACCGAATCGGCTCGAATGCCGAGTCCAGGGAGCGTCTCGCCGAGATCGAGATCCCCGAGGAGCTGCGCGACAATCTGGCGCTGTTCTTGCGCCTGGAGCGCCGTGTGCTTAGCGAGTATGATCCCGAGATCGCGGACCTGTTCGACAAGATTTTGACAGCCGAGATTGTGGTCAATGCCGGCAACCCCGGTACCTGCGCTGCCGACGAAGCCGTCGACGAGCAGGGCGTGCCCACCGCCGACGAGCCCACTGCCGTGGCATTTCGTGAGGTCGTCGATTTGATCGACAGCCTGCCGCTCGATAAGCAGCAGGTCATCGTTCGCGCCTTTACGAGCTTTTTCCATCTGGCAAACCTGTCGGAGGAGAACTACCGTGTGGCGCAGCTGCGCGAGCGCGAGGCCGGTGCGTCGACCGATACCGAGGTCGATCCTGCCAACGAGCTTACCGTTGCCTATCACCAGCTGGTGAATGAGCTGGGTGTCGAGGGTGCCAACGAGCTGCTCGACAAGCTCGAGTTCCACCCTGTCTTTACCGCACATCCCACCGAGGCCCGTCGTAAGGCCGTCGAGGGCAAGATCCGCCGTATCTCCAACCTGCTGGAGGAGCGTCCGCGTCTGGGCGGCTCCGACCTGGTGGAGAACGAGCGCCATATGCTGCAGGAGATCGACGCCCTGGTGCGTACGAGTCCCATCGCGCTCAAGAAGCCCACGCCGGTCGAGGAAGCCGATACCATCATCGACATCTTCGATAACACGCTGTTCGACGTTATCCCCGTTATCTATCGTCGTTTTGACGATTGGGTGCTGGGCGACAAGGCCGGTACTGTGCCGCCGCTGTGCCCGGCGTTCTTCCATCCCGGCAGCTGGATCGGTTCCGACCGCGACGGTAACCCCAACGTCACCGCCAAGGTGAGCCGTGAGGTCGCCGCCAAGTACTTTACGCACATGGTGCTCAAGCTCGAGGACAAGTGCCGCCACATCGGCCGCAACCTCACGCTCGAGGCTACCTACAGCAAGCCGTCGGCCGAGCTCATTAACCTGTGGAACCATCAGGTCGAGATGAGCCCTCGTTACACGGCCCGCGCCGAGCTGATCTCCGAGCACGAGCCGCATCGCGCCGTCATGCTCGTCATGGCCGACCGCCTGAACGCCACCGTCCGTCGTATCACCGACACCATGTACCACAGCGCCGACGAGTTCCTGGATGACCTGCGCGTCGTCCAGCGTTCGCTGGCCGCCTGCGGTGCCGTCCGTGCTGCCTACGGCCCGGTCCAAACCATCATCTGGCAGGTCGAGTCCTTCGGCTTCCATATGGTCGAGATGGAGTTCCGTCAGCACTCCGTGGTGCATGCCCGCGCCCTTAAGGATATCCACGAGAACGGTATCCATGGCGACCTGCAGCCCATGACGCGCGAGGTCATCGATACCTTCCGCGCTATCGGCTCCATCCAAAAGCGCTACGGCAAGAAGATGGCGCACCGCTACATCATCTCGTTTACCAAGAGCGCTCAGCATGTGGCCGACGTCTTTGAGCTGGCGCACCTGTCCTTTGCACACGAGGAGGATGTCCCCGAGCTCGACGTGATCCCGTTGTTCGAGCAGCTCGAGGACCTCGAGGGCTGCGTCGACGTGCTCGATCAGATGCTTACGCTGCCCGTGGTGCAAAAGCGCCTTGCCCAGACCAACCGCCGCATGGAGGTCATGCTGGGCTATTCCGACTCTTCCAAGGATGCCGGTCCTACCACGGCCATGCTCGCGCTGCACTCCGCGCAGGAGCGCATCGCCAAGTGGGCAGAGAAGAACGATATCGACCTGGTGCTCATGCACGGTCGCGGCGGTGCCGTGGGCCGTGGCGGCGGCCCGGCCAACAAGGCCGTGCTGGCGCAGCCCAAGGGTTCGGTCAACTGCTTCTTTAAGCTTACCGAGCAGGGCGAAGTCATCTTTGCCCGTTACGGCAACCGCACGCTGGCTCAGCGCCATGTTGAGTCCGTTGCCGCCGCAACGCTTTTGCAGTCGGCCCCGAGTGTCGAGAAGACCAACACCGAGACCACGCAGAAGTTCTGGGATATGGCCGAGAAGCTCAACACTGCAAGCCACGAACGCTATCTGGACCTGCTGAACACCGAGGACTTTACACCGTGGTTCTCGACCGTGACGCCGCTGACCGAGGTCGGTCTGCTGCCGATCGGCTCGCGTCCCGCCAAGCGCGGTCTGGGCGCCAAGTCGCTCGATGACCTGCGTACCATCCCGTGGATCTTCAGCTGGAGCCAGGCGCGCATTAACCTGGCCGCTTGGTACGGTCTGGGCACCGCCTGCGAGCAGCTTGGCGATCTTGACCAGCTCAAGGCTGCCTACCAGGAGTGGCCGTTCTTCCGCACCTTTATCGACAACATCGAGATGTCGATTGCTAAGACCGATCAGCGCATCGCCAAGATGTATCTGCATCTGGGCGACCGCGATGATCTGTCCAAGAAGGTCTTTACCGAGATGCAGCTCACCCGTAAGTGGGTCCTTGCCATCGTCGGTGATGAGTGGCCGCTGCAGCGTCGTCGCGTGCTCGGCTGCGCCGTTCGCGTGCGTAACCCCTACGTCGACGCTCTGTCCATCGCCCAGGTCCGCGCCCTTCGCGAGGTGCGCATGAATCAGGACGAGATGGCCGAGGAGAAGAAGGCCGAGTACATGAGCCTGATTCTTTCGACTGTGACCGGCGTCTCGGCAGGATTGCAGAACACGGGGTAATCGATAGCCCTGTAGTCGTCCGGGCCCGCCATTAGTTTACTTTTAGGCACGTCCTCGGACATGCAAGAAGCCCTCGCTGCGCACTTCGTGCGGCGAGGGCTTCTTGCGTCCTGACGCTCCTATTTGGCAAGGTGTTTTTTAGAATCCATTTTGCGCTCGGCCTCG
>UQIT01000050.1 GCA_900541175.1 uncultured Collinsella sp. | reverse complement strand
CCGAATCGGTGGCGGGCGGTATGGGCGGCGCCGAGGCCTGAAGCCCCGCCGCCGATTACCAGGACGTCATAGAAGGCGCTCGTGTTCACTTAGGCCTCGTCGGTCTCGTGCGGGGTAATAGCCTCGACGGCAGAGACTGCCTTGGGCAACATGCCATCGGGCAGCGCGGTCTCAACCTCGCCCTTATCGCAGGCCTCGGCGAGTGCCGGATTAATGGGAAGCGTGCCCAAGATGTCGAGGTTATAGCGCTCTGCGACCTCGGGGAGCTTGCTCTTGCCAAAGACCTCGATCTTCTTGCCGCAGTCGGGGCACTCAATATAGCTCATGTTCTCGACGATGCCCAGAATGGGGACGTTCATCTTCTCGGCCATGTTGACCGCCTTGGCGACAATCATCGAGACCAGATCCTGCGGGCTCGTGACGATGACGATGCCGTCGACGGGCAGTGACTGGAAGACGGTGAGCGCGACGTCGCCTGTTCCCGGAGGCATGTCGACCAGCAGGTAGTCGATGGGGCCCCACGAGGTCTCGCTCCAGAACTGCCTGATGGCGCCTGCGATGACCGGACCGCGCCAAAGGACGGGGTCGGTCTCGTTTTGGAGCAGAAGGTTGGAGCTCATGACCTTGACGCCGTGCTCGGAGATTTCAGGCAGCATGAGGTTGCCAAGGGCATGGACGTGGCGTCCGCTCATACCGAACATCTTGGGGATAGAGGGACCGGTGATGTCGGCATCGAGGACGCCGACCTTGTGGCCGTGACGGGCAAGCTCGGTGGCGATGGCACCGGTGACAAACGACTTGCCGACACCGCCCTTGCCGGAAAGCACGGCGATGACGCGTTTGACCTCGGACAGCGTATTCTCCTCAAATTGCGACGGCGACGTTTGTCCGCCGGCGGCCTGTGCGTGCTCGCAACCCATGTATGACTCCTTTGTATATGTTGGGGCCGGGGCCCCGTGATGTGACACGAGCGTCATTGTACCCTCGTTTGCGAGCGGGAGTCATTTACGATGCATTTGGGCCGAGCGTGCTTGCAATACGATGGGTCCAAGCGAATGGGCGGGCTTACTGAACTTTGCTGGCGAACTCGAGGTATTGCATGCGCTGCAGCTTGTTGATCGTCGAGGCGTATGGGCTGTCTTCAGATTCCAAGTCGTAGCGCAGCCCGTCGGTACCGAGGTAGCCGGCGACATTGATGGTGGGCACATCTGACCTTGTTGCAAGCAGAGCCTTTTGATAGTCGGTGAGCGGGGCGCCGATCTTATTAAGGGTAATGGCTGCAACCTCGTTTGCCCCGACGGTGTCGTAGACGTTGAGCTCGGTATTGCCGGCGATTTCATAGTTAGCCCAGACAAAATATGTCGACTGATAGATACGGAAAGCGTGGCTTGCCGTATCTTCCTGAGGGTACAGCTCGTCGTTGAGAGTCGTTGCGGCGCTCGGCTGATGGTCGCCAAAAAAGACAAGGACAACCGGTCTGCCGATATTGCGGAGCTCGTTGATAAAGTACTCGAGGTCCCGGTCGGATGCGTTGATGCAGGTAAGATAGGTGTTGAGCGCGCTATTGGCACCCTCGCTGGCTCCCTCGACCCAATAGTTTGTAAGCTCCTCGGCGGGAACGGTGCCATAGTCGTAGCCGCCATGATTTTGCATCGTGACGTCAAAGATGAACTGCGGGGCTTCGTCGGTTCTAAGCAGGTCGAGTATCTTGTCGTAGGTGGCGTAGTCGCATACGCCGGCATGGTAACAGGGCGCACCTTCGAAATCGCCGATTGAAAGAAAGTCTCCAAAGCCCAGCTGCTGATAGATTTTATCTCGATGGTAGTTGACGGGGTTTTGCGGGTGCATAGCGGTAGCGGTATACCCAAGCTCCTTAAGGTCCTTTGCCAGGCTGTCGACGCCATTCATCTGATATAGCTGATAGGGGATTTTGCCTAATCCGACAAAGGCCGTTGTCGCTCCGGTCAAAAATTCGAATTCGGAGTTCGCCGTTCCGCCACCGGCGACCGAAGCGAGCATGGTGCCGCGAACAAGTGTGTCGGGAAGCGAGTTGTAGAATGCGGGGCCGGTGTACCCGGCCGCCTGGAGCTGCTCAAAGCACGAAAGGTCGCTAAAACTCTCATTCATGACGGCAACAATCGTCGGCTTGATTTCATTGAACTGGGCAACGGCCGCCGCGCGCTGCTCGCTCGAGCCATACGTGCTGTCGTAGGTGGCGGCGAGCTCCTGCTCGATGCTCTGCGCCTCATCGGGCGTATAGTCTTCGGGCTTCTCAATGGGCAACTCGTTGACCATTTCGGTGAACGAAGTGATAAAACCCTGAGACGCATATGTGGTGATGGGCTGCCAACGGTCAAATCCAAAATTCAGCGCCTGCTCCAAGTCGATGCTGGAAAAGCCCGAGAGCCCCACAACGGTCACTAACAGAAAAGCACAGAGGTTAGCGGCGATTGCGGGGAAGACATGGGTGGGCGTACGGAGCTTTCGCGGACGGATAAGCGAAAGAAGCCCCAGGGAAATCTCCAGCAGGGCGAGAGAGGTTACGATTCCGGCGGTAAAGGTAAACTCGTATCCCTCGCTCACCTCCATTGCGGTGCCAAGGGCCAAGATATCGCTTGGCAGGATGGCTTCGCCTTTAAACGTTATGACGAAGTGCTCGGCAATGCCAAGGATGCAGCAGGCGACGGGCACGAGGGCCATGACGCCTCCATGACGCTGTCCCAGCAAATAAAGGGAGAGCAGAACCGTCGCGAGCAGCCCGACGGAAAACCCGAATGAGTTGGCGGGAATGCGATAGAACGTTTCGTTGCAGGCAATTTCGAGTGAAACGAACGAGAGCGCTGAAACAGCGGCGATGACAAGGATGTCACGGCAAATACAGGCAACCGTTCCCGTCGCAAGATCGGTTTGGTCGATAAGTCCCGAAACCAAGGGCTCGACAAGAAGTATGACGGCGGCAGCACCGAGCGCCGAATAAGAAAGGACCCATAGGGAACTGTCCTCATTTACGAGCAATTGATTCGTAATCCATGCAGCTACCATGCCGAGCGGGATGAGGAGCGTCGCGCACCAAAAGACGCGGGCAATGGGTGGCTTTTCATTGTGTTTGATTGAAAAATACACGCGCACGACGACGGTGGCCACGATAAGGATGGCGATGAATATGGGCAGATTGGCCATGTCACTCGAAGTGATTTCAAGGGGGATATCTTCGGTCATGGACGTTCCTCTGTTACGGCAAATTAAGTTCAGTATTAGATTACTGTAACCTTTCCACGGCATTTCGAGAAACAAAGCGCCCGATACGCAAAGCTAAAGGTCTGCGAATCTTGTATTACGAACATCTGTGCGCGTCGAGTGCGCTAAACTCATCGACAGTATGATTCGATGCAATAGGAGGCAAGGAGCTTCCATGTCTGATTCTTCTATCGTTATTCGCGGCGCTCGTGAGCACAACCTCCGTGATATCGATGTTTCCATTCCGCGTGACCAACTCGTGGTCATTACCGGTCTTTCTGGCTCGGGCAAGAGTTCGCTGGCATTTGACACTATCTATGCCGAGGGCCAGCGTCGATACGTTGAGAGCCTTTCGAGCTATGCGCGCCAGTTCTTGGGCCAGATGGACAAACCCGACTTGGATTCAATCGACGGCCTTTCGCCGGCGGTGTCGATTGACCAAAAGACGACGTCTAAAAACCCTCGCTCGACGGTTGGCACCGTAACCGAGATTTATGACTATCTGCGCCTGCTGTTCGCCCGTGTGGGCACCCCGCACTGCCCCGAATGCGGCCGCGTCATTGAGCGTCAGACGACCGACCAGGTTGCCGACAAGGTCTTGGCGGCGGGGGAGGGCCGCCGCGCGTTTGTGCTGGCACCGGTGGTGCGCGGGCGAAAAGGCGAGTACACCAAACTGTTTGAGGACCTTCGCGCCGAGGGCTTTAGCCGCGTGCGTGTCGACGGTGAAGTGCGCTCGCTCGACGATCCGATCGATCTGGACAAGAAGTTCAAGCACGATATCGAGGTCGTGGTCGACCGCATCGTGATTCGGGAAAACTCTCTGGGCCGCATCGCCGAGTCTGTTGAACAGGCGACTGCCTTGGCGCACGGCAATGTAAACGTGTACATGCTGCCCGATCGCGATGCTCCCGAGGGGACCGAGGGCGAACTGCTGGAGTATTCGTTGGCCTTGGCGTGCCCGGAGCATGGACACTCCATTGACGATCTTCAGCCGCGTGATTTTTCGTTCAACGCTCCCTATGGCGCATGTCCTGAGTGCGACGGCCTGGGCTTTAAGAAAACCGTTGATGCCGAGGCGCTGATTGAGGACCCCTCGAAGTCCATTGCCGACGGAGTCTTTGGTAGCCTGTTTGGCAATTCGAACTACTATCCGCAGATTTTTGCTGCGGTCTGCAAACACTTTAAGGTGAGCGCCGATACGCCGTGGGAGGACTTGCCCCCTCGCGTGCGTCGTGCATTCTTGGATGGCCTGGGCGATACGAAGATCTCGGTCGACTACCAAAAGCTCGACGGACGTCGTAGCCAGTGGGATACAAAGTTTTCGGGCGTTCGCAACATCCTGTACGAACGCTATGCCGAGACGACGAACGAGAACACCAAGGCGCGCCTGGAGAAGTACATTCGCGAGGAACCGTGCTCGAGCTGCCACGGCGCTCGTTTGCGCCCTGAGATGCTCGCCGTCACCGTGGGCGGCAAGTCCATTTACGAGGTTTGTTGCCTGTCGTGCCGTGAGTCGCTCGAGTTTTTTGAGGGCTTGGAACTTACCGAGCGTCAACGGTTTATCGGCGGCCGTATCGTCAAGGAAATCCTGGAGCGCTTGCGTTTTCTGGTCGATGTTGGACTCGACTATCTGACGCTCGATCGTGCTTCGGCGACGCTTTCCGGTGGCGAGGCACAGCGTATTCGACTGGCAACGCAGATCGGCGCGGGTCTCATGGGCGTGCTCTATATTCTGGATGAGCCCTCGATCGGTCTTCATCAGCGTGACAACGAGCGCCTGATCAAGACGCTCGAGCGCCTGCGCGATATCGGCAATACCGTTATCGTCGTCGAACACGACGAGGATACAATCCGTGCCGCCGACTACGTGATCGACATGGGGCCCGGCGCCGGCGTCAACGGCGGACACGTAGTCGCGGCGGGAACGCCCGCCCGTATCATTGGGTAGCGGTGAAT
>UQIT01000049.1 GCA_900541175.1 uncultured Collinsella sp. | reverse complement strand
CCGCTGCCGTAGGAAGACGAGGTGGCAAAGCGCGTGCCCGTCGGGGCGGCGGCAGATGCGACCTGATCATCGGTGATGGCGGCCATGGTGCCGGTGCCGGTAAGCTCGGCCTCGCGTCCGGTCGCCTCGTCACCGGCGCGCAGCAGGAGCGCGACGATGATAAAGCTCGCCAGCAGCGAGGAGCCGCCCTGGCTCATAAAGGGCAAGGTGACGCCGGTCAGCGGGATCAGGCGGGTAACGCCGCCAACGATCAAGAAGGCCTGGAAGCTGATGGCGGCCGTAAGGCCCGTGGCGCTAAAGGCGGCGAGGTCGGATTTAGCGCGGGCAGCCGTGGTGAGGCCACGCACGGCAAAGAGCATAAACAGGATGAGCACGGCGCCGCCGCCCAAAAGACCCATCTCCTCGCCGATGGCCGAGAAGATAAAGTCGGACTCGACGACGGGGATGTTGTTGGCCATCCCGTTGCCGATGCCAACGCCGACCAGACCGCCGTCGGCAAGCGAGAAGAGCGACTGGACGATCTGGTAGCCCTGGCCCTGGGCGTCCTTAAACGGATCGACCCAAACCTGGAAACGCACCTGAACGTGCGACAGGAACTTGTAGGCGCCCACGGCTCCAACGGCTAAGAGCGCAAGGCCGATAACGACATACGAAAAGCGCCCCGTGGCAACGTAGAGCATCAGCAAGAAGATGGTGTAGAACAGCACGGCCGAACCCAGGTCGCGTTCGAAGACGACGACGAGCAGGCACACACCCCACACGGCAAACAGCGGCAGCAGCAGTCGCAGGCGAGGGATCTTAAAGCCCAGGATCTTGCGGTTGGAGATGGAGAGTAGCTCGCGGTTCTCGGCCAGGTACCCGGCCAGGAACAGCACGATAAAGACCTTGGCGAACTCGCCAGGCTGGATGGTAAAGCCCGCGATGCGAATCCACAGCTTGGAGCCCGAGATCGTGGTGCCGATAAAGATAGGCAGCATCAGCAGAATGATGCCGATGATGCCAAAGGTGTACTTGTAGCGCATGACCACGTCGAGGTTTTTGACTAGTGCAAGCGTTCCCACCATGAGCGCCACCGAGACAAACAGGATGATGAGCTGTGAGATGGCGAGAGCGGGGGCGAGACGCGTCACGAACGTGATGCCGATGCCCGAAAGTATAAATACGATGGGCAGGATGGCGGGGTCGGCACCGGGCGCCAAGATGCGCACGGCAATGTGGGCCGCGGCAAAGGCGGCAAAGAGGCCGATCGGTACGGCGAGCGTCTCAAAGGAGATGGCAGCGCCCGCGGTGAGGACGTACATCGCATACAGCAGGATGACGGGGAACGCCGAGGCGATGAGCAAGAGCAGCTCGGTGTTGCGGCGACTCATAAGCGGCACTCCCTTTCTAATTCTTATCGGAGGCTTCGGCCTCGGCGGACTGTTCGGCGGTTTTCTCGGAATCTGATTCGGAGGTCGATCCCTGATTGGTGTTGTCGCGAATCGTTTGCGCGTCGATCACCTGGCGGGTCTGCTCCTCGTCGATCTGGTGGCGGTACTTGGATATCGTGTCCTGCGCATCGTCGACACTTGTTTGCGGAATGCCCGCCTTGAGGCGGTTTTGCGTGTCTTCGGGCAGGTCGGACAGCTTGATGCTGGTTTCGCTTTCGAGCCAGTGGAGCTTGAGTCCGAGTGGCTTGCCGGGCAGGCCGCGCCAGACGGCGACATTGCCCTGGTAGGTACCCAGGTAGTACGAGCCGGTGACACCCGTGTAGGCCCAGATGCCAGCTGCCAGCACAAAGACGAGGGCCAGGATGGCGGCGATAGTAACGTTGCGGCGACGCACGCGTTGCGCCTCGCGCATGACGCCATCGTCAACCAGGTCAACGACTACTACGGTCACGTTGTCGTGGCCGCCGGCGGCAAGCGCCGCGTCCACTAGGTTGTCGACGCAGATTTGCGCGGTTGAGGACTGCGTGGCGATGTTCTCGATATCGCTATCGGGAATCATGCTCGAAAGGCCGTCGGAGCACAGGATCAGGCGGTCGCCTTCCTCGATATGCAGAGTGAAGTGGTCGGCATACATGGCGGGGTCCGAGCCCAGTGCGCGGGTGATGACCGAACGGTTGGGGTGGACGCGAGCCTCGTCTGCCGTGATCTCGCCGGCGTCCACGAGCTCCTCCACGTAGGAGTGGTCGCGGGTCACGCGGATGAGCGTGCCCTCGTGGAGCAGGTAGGCGCGCGAGTCGCCCACGTGGGCGATGGCGAGCGTATCGTTTTCGATATAGGCGCAGGTGGCTGTGCAGCCCATGCCGGGCTTGCCCAGGCCGTTCAGGGCCGCCTCGATTACGGCGGCGTTGGCTGCCTCGACGGCTGCGGCCAGGCGTGCTGCGTCGGCGGACTGTGGGGCCGTCTTGGCTATAGTCTCGACAGCGATAGAAGAGGCTACCTCGCCGGCGGCGTGACCACCCATGCCGTCGCATACGCAAAAGAGCGGCGACTGCACCAGGTAGGAATCCTCATTGTGCGGGCGCACACAGCCAACGTCGGAGCGGGCGCCCCACATGAGTTGCGTGGTGGTACCGGCATCATAGGTCGAGTCGGTCTCGATGCGCTCCTCGGTCAGGGGCTCAAAGCTCATGGTCGAGCCGGGGTCTTTGAGCTTGGCCTCAACGGCAGCAACGTCGATCTCGGCGGTGTCACCGGGAGAGACGGTGTCGGTCTCGGCGTTTGATTCGGAATTGTCGGTGTCCGGGGAGTCGGGCTCCTCGGACACGCGGGCGGTCGACTCGTCGTCTTGCGGGCTGACGTCTATAGGCTCGGGCGCCGGCGTAGACGCGGGCGCAACCTCGGATGCCGGGGCTATGGGAAACGCCGGCGCGGCGGGCTCGGGTGCCGCAAACACCGCAGCGCTCTCGTTGATTGCCGCGGCGACGGGCTCTGCAAAGTGAGCCGGCGCCGGGGTTGCTTCGGGCGCTGTGGGCTGTTCCGCAGCATGTGCGCCGATGGGCGCCGCTACGGCATCCTCTTCGTCCTCGTTATCGGCGAGATCCGAAATATCATGCGTTACATGCGAAAGAGGCAGGGAGAACACGGTGTCCTCGGGCTCCACGGGTGCGGAGCCCGCCGGAGCGGCGTGGGCCGGCGCAGCTGTGGCGGCGGCCGGTGCCTCGGTCATAGTTGCGGACTTGTTCTCCTCGTCGATCATCGACGGTTCACCTTCATGACCACGTCGCCAATCTGGACTTCGTCGCCCTCGCGCAGCGTTGCGGGCTCAACAAGCTGGCGGCCGTTGACGAGCGTGCCGTTAAGCGAGTTGAGGTCCTCGATGATGAGCGCCGGGCCCTGCAGCGAAAAGCGCGCATGTGAGGCCGAGACGAACGGTTCGTTGATGCAGATGTCCGAAGATGGCGAGCGACCGACGATGACGGGGCCGAGCATGTCTACGTGGATGCCGCGGATACCGCGCGGACCCTTGTCCACATCAATCGTCCAGATAGCCGAGTCGCGGCGCTGCCCGCGCACAAGTCCCACGCCGGTCTTCATGACGGCGAACAGGAAGATATAGAGCAGGGCGACCAGGACGATGCGGCCTGCAAAAAGGACGATATCGATGTTCATAAGCGACTATCCCCTAAATTCAAAGGTGCTCAGGCCAAACGTCAGCAGATCGCCGTTGCGCAGCGGGCAGCGCGTAATGCGGCGGTTGTTGACGAGCGTGCCGTTGGTGGAATTGAGGTCCTCGATCGACCAATCCGAGCCCGTAAAGGTGAGCTGGGCGTGGCGACGCGACACGTTGGGGTCGCGCAGGGCAATGTCGGAAACCGAGCGCTCGCGACCGATAGTCACCTGTGCGGAGGTGATGCTATGGCTCTCGCCGCTCACGACGTCGACGAGCTGGGCGAGCGGGCGCTGCGGGGCGCGAGTGCTCGCCATGTTGGAGGCGATGCCGGCTGCGGCACCTAGGCCCACGGCGGCACCGGTCGCGGCGGCTCCGCCCATGCCGGCAAGCGCGTCGCGCGAGACGGTCTGAGGCACCGGGATGGGTGCGGCGGCGGGGTCGGGGACGCTAGGCGCGAAGGGGTCTGCCACGGCAAGCGGGTCGGGAGCGGCGGCGCGAGGCGTCGGCTGCTGCTGGGGCATGGCGGCGGGGCGCTGCTGCTGCGGGGCAGCAAACTGCTGCTGGCCGGCGCGCGGGGCGCTGGCGGCACGGCTTGCCGCGGAGTTGTTCTGGCCCAGGCCGTTTTGATAGGCGCGCTCTTCTTCGTACAGGCGGCCGAGCGTGGGGGCATCGACGTTCTCGGCAAAGACCGAGAACTTGCCGGCGCGCAGCTGCGGATCGATCATAAAGCGCACGAGGGGCTCGCCGACAAAGACATAGCGGCGCTTTTCGGCCTGCGCCTTCACAAACTCGCGGACCTCGCGCGAAAGCTCGGGGTAGAACGGGGCGAGCATGGGATCGTCGTCGGCGGCGATAAGGATGGTATAGAGTGCCGGCGCCGTGTTGACGCCGTTGATCACCAGAGTCTGATCCTCCATGTCGCGAGCGGCCTGCTTGGCAAGCTTCTTAAAGGAGAACGGGGCACGGGTGGCACCGAAGATGCCGGCCACGTGGTCCTCGAAGATGTTCAGGAAGTTCACGAAAGATCACTCTCCGTATAGGTTCTTTGGTATCCGAGCAAATATAGGCATATCCCAACGATTATAGAGGATAGGGTTCCCGCAACCGCCGCCTTGGCGACGACCGCGGCTGCAAGGCTGGCAATTTCCATATGGTGTGCAAGACAGGACGCCGCTGAGCAGCCGATGCCGGTGGCAATGATGGCGGCGATTGCGGCAAGGTTTGAGCCCTGATCGGCACGCTTGGCATGGGCATTGAGCAGCGCAGATGACGCCGCGGCAGTTGCCGCGACCAGCACAAAGGCAGCCCAAAGGAGCGGGTCTCCCAGCGCTGCGGCAACGTTACCGAGCCCCAGCACGCCTCCGGCTGAAAGCGCGACCGTGGCCAGACGGGCAAAAAGCGCGCCCATGCCCGTTGCCGCGGCGGCGCTTGCCGGGCCGAGCAAAAATGACGCGACGCCGGAGGCGACCCCAGCTGCCAGGAAGGTATTGCCGGTCAGACAGCCAAGCGCGAGTGCGCAGGTGAGTGCGGCGCTCGCGGCAGCCTCGGTGCGACCCCAGGCAATCCACCAACCGGACATGGCAGCGGCAAAGATCACCGCGACGGGCAACATCGACAGGATGCCCTGCGCCTGCATGGTGGCGTTGGCCATGAGCACCAAAAAGCCCACAGCCGAGATGGCCGAGCCGATCTGTGGGGCCAGGCCGGCCGCCGCTCCGATTGCGATAGCCGCAATGACCAGGCCGGGAAGCGCCGCGACCCCGGTCGTTTGCATCAGCAAAAAGCTAAAGGTGCCGCACGTTAGCGCCGAGATAGCGCGCATGGTGTAGTCGCGCGCATGGCTCCAGCGCGTGCCCGCCCAGCCGAGTGCGGGGTCGACCTCGATGGCGTCGTCTTCGTAGTGCGACGGCTCGATATCGTCGAGCTCCTGCTCGTCATCCGAAAGTTCGCCAACCATTTGCTCCAGGCTGCGACGGCCTTCGCGCACGCTGCCCAGACCGGCAAGGAGCTGGTCGCAAAATGCCTCGATGCTGTTGGGGCGGTCCTGCGGCATGGGGGAGAGCGCGCTCATGAGCGCGGCCTCGGCTCCCGGGGGAAAGTGTGGTATCAGCTCGCCGGGATAGGTGGCGCCGCCGATGATGCGGTCGAGCGAGTCGGCGGGCGTGGCCGCCATAAAGGGAGCGCTGCCGCACAGGCCCTCGTAGATCACACAGGCGAGGGCAAAGATATCGGCGCGCTCATCGACCGTGCCGGTCTCGATATCGAGCTGCTCGGGCGGCATGTAGCCGATGGTGCCGCCGCGCGAGCCGCCAAAGCCACCGGCGGACGACAGTCGCGCCATGCCAAAGTCGGTGAGCTTTACATTGCCCGAGTGGTCGATGAGCACGTTGGCGGGCTTAATGTCCAGGTGGAGCACGCCATTACTATGGGCGAAGGTGAGCGCCTGGCCCAGGGCATCGGCAATGGCCGCGGCCTCGTCAAAGGTAAGTGAGTGGCCGTCCACGCGATGCAAAAATTCGGCCAGCGACATGCCATCGACATATTCCATAACCAGGTAGGCATAGGCTGTGTCGTGCGTAAAGTCGATGACCTGCACGATATTGGGATGTTGAAGCATGGCGGCGGTGTGCGCCTCGCGCAGGACATCCATGATGTCGCTGGCGGGCATGCCGGCACCGTTGATAAGGGGGATGCGCTTAATGGCGACGCGGCGGCGCAGGTGCGTGTCGCGGCAGATCTCGATGGAGCCAAAACCGCCGGTCGTAAGTGTCTCGAGCGGCTGGTACCGCTTGAGGGGGGCCGCAGACCAAGGG
>UQIT01000048.1 GCA_900541175.1 uncultured Collinsella sp. | reverse complement strand
TGGGAGGCCAGGGCGCCGCTGACCGGTGGACGGCACCGAGCCGTACGCTTGAACTTGGAAGGGGGAGGCCTCGCGGCCTCCCCCTTTTTTGGGTTATATACACGTTGTACTTTGGGACCTAGCTCCCCCGTATACGCTCTTACTGTTTGGCTGTATTTTGAGTCCATCTAGTGTATTTGAGCGATAATTACTCGCATTGGCGTTAGGGAGGGCTTGATGTTTACCGTATTTGTCTTGGGCAATATTGCTTCGGGTAAGTCGACTGCCTGCCGCTATTTCGAATCTCGTGGCGCTATGCTTATCGATCTGGATGAGCTTGCAAAATCGCTGTATGTGCCGGGCTCTGATATCGTCAATACACTCGCGGATGAATTCGGTTGGGACATTTTGGATGAGGAAGGCGGCATTCGCCGCGGCATCCTCGCTTCTCGAGCTTTTGCTTCTCCTGATTCGGTCGCACGGCTCAATGGCATTGTGCATCCTGTCCTCATTGAACAGCTTTCGCTTAGGATTCTCGATCCGGTTTGTTGTACGGTTTCATCTCCTCGTTATCGCTTTGCGGTGGTCGAGGTTTCTGCTCCGACTGGTTTTGAGGATGCATTTGGCTTGGCTGATGAAATTTTGGTCATCAGCGCCCCTTTGTCAGTTCGTCGCGAGCGCGCTATTCAACGTGGCATGGAGCCATCTGATTTCGATGCCCGTTCTGCTTGTCAGCCCGATGAGTCTGCGCTGTGCAATCTCGCTACAACGGTGATTGATAATGCCTCAGGTGATAATTCGCTCTTTGAGCAGCTTGACTCATGGCTTGCATGCCATGGGTTTATAGACACTGCGGATAAGGAGGATGCCGATGCCTAAGACACGTTTCTTTGCGTGGTATCGCCTTATGCCGCTGGCTGCCGTTTTTGTCTTCGGCCTTATCTCATTCGTTTACTCGTGTGCTCCTGCCGCTTTCTTTAAGCCGCTGTATCCGATTGACTACGAGGCGTATGTAAAGCAATCCAGTATTTCGCATAATCTGGATCCGTATCTGGTGTGCGCTGTCATTAAGTCTGAATCGAATTGGGATTCCGAGGCCGAGTCGAATCAGGGTGCTCAGGGATTGATGCAGCTGATGCCCGAGACTGCCCAGGATATGATCGCCAAAGGCCTTGTCGACGGTGGCGAGTATTCGGCCGACAACCTTAACGATCCGGCTACGAATATCGAGTTTGGCTGTGCGTATCTCTCGTATCTTCTAGCGTATTTTAACGGGTCGACTGACAGTGCCATTGCCGCCTATAACGCCGGCATGGGCAATGTCGACGGATGGGCGCAGCAGAGTACGTCGCTTCATAATGCAATCACCTTTCCCGAGACGCAGGCTTATCTGATCCGCGTCAATAATGCCTGGGTTCGATATAAGACTCTCTATCCCGATCGGTTCGTATAGGACTAAGCCCACCGCCTGCGTATACTGCAGATGTATGAGTTAGGAGTATCCATGGCGGAATTTGAAGTAGAACGCGTTGGTGGTGAACTTAAGCGCTTTGGCGTTGAGGGCGCTGATGTGCCGTTTAAGGTCGTGTCTCCATACGAGCCCGCTGGTTCCCAGCCTAAGGCCATTGAGTCGCTTGTACGGGGCGTGAGGGACGGAGACCGCTATCAGGTTTTGCTGGGTGTGACTGGTTCGGGTAAGACTTTTACGATGGCCAAAACCATTGAGGCCTTGGGTAAGCCGACCCTTGTCATGGCTCCGAATAAAACGCTCGCCGCTCAGCTTGCGAGCGAGCTCAAAGAGTTCTTTCCCAATAACGCTGTGGTCTACTTCGTCTCGTACTACGACTACTATCAGCCCGAGGCGTATGTGCCACAAAGCGATACATATATCGAGAAAGACTCCTCGATTAACGAAGAGGTCGAGATGCTGCGCCATCAGGCGACCGCGTCACTGCTCTCTCGACGCGATGTGATCGTCGTTGCATCGGTCTCGTGTATCTATGGCATTGGCTCTCCAGAGGACTATGCGGGCCTGGCTCCAAACGTCGACAAGAAGGTGCCGCTCGAGCGCGATGACTTTATCCATGCACTTATCGACATTCAATATGATCGCAATGACTATGACCTGGCACGCGGCACGTTCCGCGTGCGCGGCGATGTTGTCGACGTGTATCCGCCTTATGCCGAGCATCCATTGCGGTTTGAGTTTTTTGGCGACGAGGTCGAGTTGATTGCCGAGATCGATGAGGTCACCGGTGAGATGCTTCGTGAGTACGAGGCCATCCCCGTATGGCCGGCATCGCACTACGTGACCGAGAAGCCGAAGGTCAAGGCGGCTCTGAAATCGATCAGCGAAGAGTGCGAGAAGCGCGTCGCAGAGCTCAAGGCGACCGACAAGTTGCTCGAGGCGCAGCGTCTGCAGCAGCGCACCGATTATGATCTTGAGATGCTCGAGACGATGGGCTTTTGCAACGGCATCGAGAACTACTCGCGTCATCTGGACGGTCGCAAACCGGGCGAGCCGCCGTTTACCCTAATCGATTACTTTCCCAAGGATATGCTCTGCATCATCGATGAGAGCCATGTGACGGTGCCGCAGATTCGCGGCATGCACGAAGGTGACCGCTCGCGTAAGGTGACGCTGGTGGAACACGGTTTTCGCCTGCCCTCGGCGCTCGATAACCGCCCGCTTCGTTTCGATGAGTTTGAGGCGAGGATTCCCCAGTTCATCTACGTCTCGGCTACGCCGGGCGACTATGAGTTGCGCGTGAGTCAAAACGACGTTGAGCAGATCATTCGTCCGACCGGCCTGCTTGATCCCAAGATCGACGTTCGTCCTGTCCGAGGCCAGATTGACGATCTTGAGGACGAGATTCGCGAGCGCGTGGCCCGCAAGGAGCGCGTGCTGGTGACCACGCTCACCAAGCGCATGGCCGAGGACCTGACCGACCATCTGCTTGATGCCGGCATTAAGGTCAACTACATGCACTCTGATACGGCGACAATGGACCGTGTCGAGATCCTGCGAACGCTGCGCGAAGGCAAGATCGATGTTCTCGTTGGCATCAACCTGCTTCGCGAGGGCTTGGATCTCCCCGAGGTCTCACTGGTGGCAATTCTCGATGCCGATAAGGAAGGCTTCTTGCGCAACCGCCGTTCGCTGATTCAGACGATTGGCCGTGCGGCCCGTAACGCCGATGGCGAAGTCATCATGTATGCAGACGTTGTGACCGATTCGATGAAAGAGGCCATCGAGGAGACGCAGCGCCGTCGTGAGATTCAGATGGCATATAACGAAGAACATGGCATTGTGCCCAAGACAGTGCGCAAGGCCATCAACGACATCTCAAGTTTTATTGCCGAGGCCGAAAAAACCGTGGGCTCCAAGGGACGCTCGAAGGGCGACTCTCTTGGCCATGGCGCATTCTATACGCCCGATGAGTCGGGCGAGGGCGGTGTGCCGGAAACGGTGGCGCCCGAGCAGACACTTGCGGAGCAGTTGGAAGAACTGCCGCATGACGAGCTTGTGCGGATCGTCGAAACCATGGAAGAGGATATGCGTAACGCTTCTGCCGCTATGGACTTTGAGGAGGCGGCGCGCCTGCGCGATGCCGTCGTTCAGATTCGGGCGATGCTCGAGGGTGCGTCTGAGGACGAGACGATCGAGCGCTTACGCTCGCAGGCCCGCAAGGGTTCCACGTTCGCATCGGGCAGAAAACGCCAGGGTGCACGGTTTAAGAAATAGCGAACAGGCCCCGAGTTCTCTGTGGAGCTCGGGGCCTATGTCTTTTGCGCGCTGGAATTTGTGCGTTAGAGGTCTGCGATCAGGGCTTCAGCACAACGGATGCCGTCGGTGGCCGCGCTCATGATGCCGCCGGCATATCCAGCTCCCTCACCACAAGGGTAGAGGCCCGGGGTCGACACGGCATGGCACGTTCGGTCTCGGGTAACAGTGACCGGTGAGCTCGAACGAGTCTCCACGCCGGTAAGAACGGCATCGGGACGGTCGTAGCCTCGTAGCTTTTTTCCGAGTAGGGGAAGTCCCAGGCGGAGCGACTCGACGATATGCTGCGGTAGGGCTTCGTCAATTGCCGTCCAGGTCACACCGAGCGGATAGGTGGGCTTTACCTTTCCGGGCGCCTTGCTGGCGCGTCCTGCGAGGAAATCTCCGACGAGTTGTGCCGGTGCGTTCCAGTTGGAACCGCCCAGGCGATAGGCGGCCGCCTCGCAGGCACGCTGGAGCTCGATGCCGGCGAGCGGGTCATCGTTGGGAAGGTCCTCAGGCGTGACGTTAACGAGCAGGGCGGCATTTGCGTTGCGTCCGTCGCGGGCATTGAGACTGGCCCCGTTGACGCACAGATGGCACGGTTCTGAAGAGGCGGCAACAACCTGTCCGCCGGGGCACATGCAAAACGAGAACACGCTGCGGCCGTTGGGAAGATGGGCAACAAGTTTGTAGGGGGCCGCCCCGAGCGCTGGATGTCCCGCCGAGGCTCCATATTGGGCTCTGTCGATGTCGCGTTGCGGATGCTCGATGCGAACGCCCATGGCAAAGGTCTTTTGTGCGAGGGCCACGTTGTGGTCCTTAAGGAGCTCAAAAATATCGCGAGCAGAATGCCCGCAGGCGAGGATGAGGTGCTTTGTCTCGATTGGCTCGTAAGCGGCGTCTTGGGACGATTGGACATCAATACCGGTGATGGCGCCAGACGCGTCGATGCGAATGTCGACGAGCTTCGTTCGATAACGGACGACACCTCCGAGCTGCTCGATGCGCTGGGATATAGCGGTGACAACCTTGGGAAGGATGTCGGAGCCAATGTGCGGCTTGGCATCCCACAGAATATCGCGGGGCGCACCCGCCTCGACGAAGGTTTCGAGGATAAGGCGATGGGCGGGATTTTTTGTTCCCGTATTGAGCTTGCCGTCCGAGAAGGTCCCCGCGCCGCCCAGACCAAACTGAATATTGCTCTCGGGGTCGAGGATGCGCTCCTTTAGAAAGAGGTCGATCGCCTGCGAGCGGCGAAATGCCGGGTCGCCGCGCTCGATAAGCAAGGGCTTAAGACCTGCTTTGGCGAGCGTGAGCGCAGCGAAAAGGCCGGCGCATCCGGCGCCGACAACGACAGGGCGTTCTTGAGGTGCGTCGGAGACGGGGGAGGGGAATGAAGGCTCATCGTCTTCTATCGCGCGTACGCGCGAGCGGTCACGCTCGGCAACGCTGTCGACCGCTTCTCGCTCGAGGTGGGGACTAGTCAGCTCAACACGAAAGCTCAGGATAAAATGGACGTCTCGTTTTTTGCGAGCGTCGATTGACTTGCGGTGGAGTTCGATGGACTTGATCTCGGAGTCCTTGCAACGTAGGATGCGCTTGGCGACTCGCTTGCCAACAATGAGGCAGGTATTTTCATCGCCGGCTTCATCGAGCGACACGTTGACTTGGGTGATTTCGATCATCGAGGTCTCCTTAGAGGCAAGAAAGAGGCCGTCCGGTATCCCAGACGGCCCGAATGCGTTTTTGATTATAGACTGCGCGGCTACAGGCTGCTTGCAGCGCGAATGCCCGAGAGCCAGGCCCACGCAAGGTTAAAGCCTCCGCAATCGGCGTCGATGTCGAGCGCTTCGCCGCAGACGTAAAGCGGGGCGTCGACAGCGCTGCTCGCGCGTAGACTGGGTGTTGAGATGCTCTCGACAGATACGCCACCACGCGTGACCTGCGCCGAGCGCTCCTCGGCTGTTCCCTCGACGAGCAACTTAAAGTGCTTGAGGATCGAGACCAGGTGGATGACATCGTTGGAGCCTGGATGGCACTGCTCGAACGCCGTGCAGACGACGCGGGAGAGTTGCGGGGCGAGCATGCCGTCGAGCCAACGGGGATCGCGGGGCGAAAAGCCGCCGAGCAGCTCAACGCGCCGGTTGAGCATATCGAGCAGCTCGTCTTTGGAGAGGTCGGGGAAAACGTCGAGCAGGATCGTATCGCCGTGCTGGATACGACGGGAGAGGTTGAAGACAGCGACGCCCGAGATACCGAAGGTTCGAAACAGGACTTCACCGTCTTCGTGCCAGAGCTCATTATGATTGCGGGCGAGCGTCAAGCGGGCGCGGACGCGCAGGCCATCCAACGTCTTGATTGCCGCCCGATCGCCGACGACCGTTGCCGATACGGGGCAGAGGATGGGGCGCAGCGAAGTGAGGGGGAGGCGAAACGTATCGGCGATACCAGTGGGGTTGCCACCCGTGGCGATAATTACGGCATGTGCCTGCAGGGCCTCGTTCTTGCGAGGGACATCGGCGAGCGCTTTCCGAAGCGAGCGGAGCTCCGATTTTCGGTCGTCGCGCTTTTTTGCCTTGAGTGCCCGCGCTGGACGGTCTATTTGGAGTGTCCAGCCTTCGGAAGCTTTGCGCGCCGTGGCAATATTGGCTCCGCAGATTAAGGTGATACCTAGGCGGTCGCAAACGTTGAGAAGCGCGTCGCGCACCGATTCGGCGCGAAGGGAGCGCGGGTACAGTCGGCCTTCCTCGGAGGTTGTCATGATGCCCAGCGAGGAGAAGAAACCCATAAGCTCTTGTTCGGGTTGGGGGCCCATGACAGATTCGACGAATGCGGGGTGGTTATACCGCTGAGGATCAATCGATTCGTTGGAGAGGTTGCAGCGGCCGTTACCGGTCGCAAGGAGCTTAAGGCCGCAGGCGACATCGCGCTCAACGATGCAGACGCTTTTGCCAGCACGTGCGGCCGTAATGGCGGCGGCGAGGCCTGAGGGGCGCGCGCCCCCCGAGCTATATT
>UQIT01000047.1 GCA_900541175.1 uncultured Collinsella sp. | reverse complement strand
GAGATGCACTATGGGCAGCGAGTGCCAGAGCGCCAGTTTCTTAGCCGATGGCGCAGTCGCTCGAAAGGTAGATGGTGCGGGCCGTGCGCTCAATCAGGTTGAGCGTGGACTCATCGGCGCGCCCTTCGAGCACATCAGCGAGCAGGTCGCTCAGCGCGCTCAGGCCCACGCGACAGGGCGTGCACTTGCCGCAGCTCTGGGTGGAGCACAGGTTGACGAGCGCTGCCGTAAACTCCACGGGACACGGGGCGAGCGAGCTCACCGCCAGACGACGTCCGAGCGCATCGTGCAGGTCGTCCATGACGGCCTGAGCGTGGCTGCGTTCCATTACATGCAGTCGAGCCATAAGATCCCCTCTCACATGGCAGCCCGGAGGCGAGGCCGGGCGAAATTGCTACACGCACAACACTGACCTAAAAAGTTGTTAGGTCTCCACGCAGTTCGGCAGGCGGCATGAAATGTCACCCTCAGCGGTGAAATAGAACATTACCGCAGATAAATGCCATATTTGATAAAACGCGTTACCAAATGACAATGCCCCGCCCACGCAATCACGTGGACGGGGCATTGGTCAAGTTTTACGGTCAGCGGCTCTTTTGTGCCAGCAACCTTCTGTCTTTAGCTAAGCTCAGGCCAGTAACCCTTGTTGGCCTCGATCATGTCGTCGAGAACCTCCTTGGCGACCTTCATCGACGGCACGGTCTTGTTCAGCGTGAAGGCCTTGAGCGCCTTCTCGTACGAACCCTCGATCGTAGCCTCGACCACGAGCTTCTCCGAGTTCAGCTGCTGCATCATGAGGCCCTGCTGGAACAGCGGAATGTTGTCGCGGCTGATGACCTCGGGGCCGTTCTTGCCAATGTAGGCAGGCAGCTCGACCATAGCGTCGTAGGGCATGTTGGGGATAGCGCCCTTGTTCTCGCAAATGACCAGGAAGCGCTGCTTGGTATCGTTCTTCAGAGCGATAGCCAGATCGGCAATCCAGTCGCCGTGGCTGCCCGCATAGAACGTGCTCTCGTCGATCTCGCCCGTCTTCTCGTAATGGTCGATACCATCAAAGAGGTTCTTCTCACGCGTCTCCTCAACCTCGTTAGCACGGGTGCGCTCGGGGTTGGAGTGCTCGACGAACTCCTTCTGCTGCAGGTAGTAGTTCAGATACGTGTTGGGCAGGTACTCCGGGAAGCACTCCATGATCTCGTACTCGCCCTTCCAGACGTAGTACCAGCTGCCCTTGGTGTGGCGGTTCTGCTCGGGGTGCTCGTCGACGGCCTCCTCGGGCTTCTTTGCCATGAGCGAGCCCATGCCCTTGAGGTAAGAGTCGGGCAGCAGAATCTCATGCTCCTTGATGTACTCGCGCAGCTGCGGGAGCACCTCCTCGCCCTTGTGGCGGATCGAGGTGAACCAACCAAAGTGGTTGAGGCCAAAGTAATCGTACTCGACATCCTTCTTGTCGATATCGAGCGCGGCGCAAACCACGTCGATGATCGCGATCGGCATGTCGCAGATGTTGATGATACGAGCGTTGGGACGCAGCACGCGGCAGCCCTCGGAGACGATGGCGGCAGGGTTGGAGTAGTTGAGAATCCAGTAGTCCTTCTTGGCGTACTTCTCAACGTCATCGATCAGCTCGACCATGGGGAAGATGGTGCGCATGCCGTAGGCAAGGCCGCCGCAACCGCAAGTCTCCTGACCCACGCAGCCGTGACGCAGCGGAATCTTCTCGTCCTGCTCGCGCATGGCGTAGCCGCCCACGCGCATCTGGGCAAACACGAAGCTCGCGTCGGTAAAAGCCGTCTTTTTGTCGGTGGTCACCGTGAGCTTGATGTCCAGGCCGAGGTCCTCGTGCAAAATCCAGTCCACGAGCACGCCGATCTTGCGCTGGCGCTCCTCGTTGATGTCGTACAGACGAATCTCGTCAACGTCGAGCTCGTCCTTGCGCAGGGCGATGGACTTGACGATGCCGGGGGTAAAGGTGGATCCGCCACCACACAGAGTAATGATCATTGTTTACTGCTCCTTCTCAATTGCGTTTTCGACCTTGTCGCGCATCTCGGCGACCTTCATGCCAAAGATGATCTGGATATTATTGCCGTTGCGGTTGATGCCGCTGTTGGGCACGTGGTTGATGAGGTCCTCATTGATGAGGTCCGGGTTCTTAACGTTCACGCGGAGACGCGTAAAGCAGTTCTCGAGCTCCTCGATGTTGTCCTTGCCACCAAGACCTGCGACCAGGTCGGCAATACCTGCATCGACGCCCTCTGCGGGAGCCGCGGCAACAGCGCCCTGCTTCACCGCGACAGACGCGGCGGCCTCGCCCTCGGCAACGGACTCGGCAAGCTCGGACTCTTCCTCGCGACCAGGCGTGTGGAGGTTGAGCTTCTTGATAAGGAAGGTGAAGAGGAAGAAGTACAGAGCGGCGTTGACGACTCCAAGCACCAGCATAACCGGCCAGTTGGTCTTATCGACACCGAGGACCAGGTTGGAAACCACGATGTTGATGATGCCGCCTGCAGTCGAAGCGGGCACGGAGAGGACCTTGAGCAGGACCAGGAAGATGCCGGAAAGAACCGAGTGAACGACAAAGAGCACGGGAGCGGCAAAGACAAAGAGGAAGTCCATGGGCTCGGTCACGCAGGAGAGCACGGCGGTGATGATCAGCGGGATAATAACGGCCTTGGTCTTATCCTTGTTCCCCTTGTAAGCGGTGACGATAAAGGCGAGACCGATACCGATGTAGGGCCACAGGTTGTTGAAGGTGTAGCTGTTGAAATACGTACTATCGGAGAAGGGCTGACCCGTCATTGCCATCTCGGCAACACGGATGGGATAGGCGCCGGCAATAACCTGATCACCCAGCGTCAGGGTGCCACCCACATCGGAGAACTGGAACGGGGTGTAGATGAGGTGGTGCAGACCGGTGGGAACGAGCAGCTTGTTGAGCATGCCGTAGATAAACAGACCGATGTTGCCCGACTCCTTAATGATGCCGGCAACGGAGGAGATGGCACCCTGAACCGGAGGCCAAACGATGCAGAAGCCAGCGCCCATGATCCAGGAAATGATGATCATAATCAGGAACGGGAAGCGGACGCCCGAGAACATCGAAAGGGCAATGGGGAACTGCTTGTTCGAGTACTTGTTGAACACGGCACCGGTGATGCAACCAAGGATGATGCCGCCGAACACGCCGGTATCGAGCACCTGAATGCCCATAACGGTGGCCTGGCCGGTTCCGGTAAGACCGAGCATGCCGCTCGCATCGGCAAGAGAGCCGGTGGCGTTGAGCACGATGTTGTTAGCCTGCAGGAACAGGAAGAACGACATCAGGGCAATCAGCGAAGCATGGCCCTTGTTCTTCTTTGCCATGGCGCCGGCGATGCCCACGCAGAACAGAATCGAGAGGTTGTTGATGATAAACATCAGCGACTGATAGACAACGGCGCCCACAAGCTGGAACGGACCGGAGCCCAGTACGGGGACCAAAGCGCAGATGGTCTTGTTGGTCAGAATGATGCCCACGATGAGCAGGATGCCGGCAACCGAGAGATACATCATCGGCTGAACGATCGACTTCGCGAACACCTCCAACGGCGCTTTGAAATTGAACTTCTTTTTTGCGGTCATAGCGGTACTCCCCTTCCTTTTCCGCAAATTAAGACAGATGTGCCCTGGACAAGACCGTGAGCCTTGCCTTATATCAATCGATGTGTGGGCACGTTATGCCTAGAGACCAGGTTCTCCAAGCAGGTTAACAATGTGATATGCGAGATAACTCTTCTCAGCATCGGTAACGACAACGTTATAGGTAGACGACAAGTGGGCGGCTATGGCGTCCGCGCACGAGAATGCGCACGGATACGCCGTTTCATCGATTCGGAACAGCGCGTCTCCGTTGATTTGCCCTGCCGTAGGATCGAGCGCTCGCTGTGCGAAAAACTGCAGGTGACGAACGAAACGTTCGTAAGGCAGCGAGGTGTCATCGAGGGTCGTAGCATAGCGCTTGGAAACAATCGCGAGCACGTCGCGAACAAGCTGGACCGAAACAATCAAACGATCGGAGCGTTGCGGCATGGTGGCGTTGACGATATGCAGCGTAATGAAACCCTGCTCTTCTTCGCTCATCTGAATGCCCATATACTCCTTGATAATCTGCAGCGCACGGCCCGCAAGTGCATACTCCTTGCGATAGAACTGCTGGATCTCGAGCAGCAACGGATTCTCACAGGAGACGCCCTTGCGCTCGCGCTCCAAAGCAAGGCTGATATGGTCTGCGAGAGCAATGAGAATCTTGTCGTTGATATCAACATTGAGCTCTCGACGGAGCATCTGAACAATGTCCTCGGCAATCACGAGGTTGACGGTGGGGATGGACTCCAAAAGATGTGCCAAGCGGTCAATCGTACGCGAATCCTGAGAAGTTCCCTCCTGCAACGCGTAGGTCTTTTCGATCGACGCCTCGTCGATGGCATCGCCGGCATGACGGCCAAAGCAGAGGCCTCGACCGATGACGATGAGCTCGGAGCCATCGTCCGAAGTGACCATTGCGACGTTGTTGTTAAAACCTCGCTTGATAACCACGGTACCCACCACAAGAATTTACTCGGAAAGCCAGACGACAGGCTCTTTAACAGCAACAGGGCCGGAAGCATGCTCACGAAGAGTCGAGTTCTCCGAGCGCTCGCACACGATAACGAAGACCGTGGGATCGAAGCCGGCGGCGCGGACCACGTCGAAATCGACCTCGACGAGGGGCTGGCCCGCGTCAACGTGATCACCCTGGGCAACAAGCGCATGGAAGCCCTTGCCCTCAAGTTTAACAGTGTCGATTCCGATATGCAGCATCACCTGAGCAGAGCTGTCGTCGGACATGATGCCCAGCGCGTGCTCAGTCGGAAACAGCGCCGCGACGGTGCCGGAAACAGGAGCGCACACCGTTCCCTCTTGGGGAACCACGGCAACGCCATCGCCCACTGCACGGCTGCTAAAAGCGGGGTCATTGGTATTTTCTAGATGAACAAGCTCGCCGGAAACGGGAGCGAGGATTTCGAACTCGGAAGCCGCAGTCGTCTGCTTATCCGAGCCACCCATTAGGCGAGAAAAGAAACCCATGGTGACATGTCCCTTCATAAATATAGCCCAACCAAAATCAATCGAATGCGCCCATTGAGACGCTCGCGATCAAAGACTTTGGTTAGGCCCACGTCCGAGGGGACTCGGTAACCTTCCGCATTTCTTTTACGGGGGTTATTGTAGACAAGCCCAAAGCCGGAACAATCATTATGACCGGCGAACGGTATTTTTTCTCCGATAAACGGTATTTATGCGGTACTTAGGGACGTTCCTTTTCTGCCGGCACCCGGGGACACTCCTTGCTCTGGTGCATTGGGGACAGGTTTGTTTGCACCAGGTCGGTGCAGATTAACCTGGCCCCATTGCGCCAATTTCGTATGCGCTAGATGAAGAGCTCGCATTCCTTCCGCACGACGCAAACCTTGCTCAGCATCTGGGAAACAGCGGATAGTTTGCTGGAATCAAGCTTGCGAGCACCTCGCGGACATACGGCGATGCAGCGCATGCAGGAGATGCACGCCTCGCCAGCTGCTCGTTTGGGGTCACCCTTGTCGATAGCACAAACGGGGCACGCCGCGGCGCATGCACCGCAGGAGACGCAATCCTCTGTTGCCTCGGGCGCCATGCGGTGACCTCCAGCTTGTTTATAAGGACGATTGCCGGGGATAGAGGGCTCGGACGCATCCTCAGCCAACAGCTTTTGCTGAATTTGCTGAGCAAACTCAGCAAGCTGCGCCGCATCCTGCGCATCCGGACGACCGGCAGCAAACTGTCGCGCAATGGAATGTTCTGCAATGGCCGCAACTGCCGCGATCACCCGGAATCCCGCATGCTTCGCAACGTCCTCCAGCTCTACGAGCGTGTCCTCAAACGCGCGGTTTCCGTAGACGCACACCAGAACGGCCCGCGCTCCGTTGCCGTGAACCATGCCCAACCGGTCAGCCACCACAGCCGGGATTCTACCGGCATACGCCGGCACAGAGATTACGGCCACGTCGTCCTCAGTCATCGAGACAGCGCTGAAATCTAGCCCGCTATCGGTCAGATCGACGGTAACGGTATTCTTGTCCAGTGCCCCGGCCACAAGGCCAGACACCTTCTGCGTTCCACCCGTCGGACTAAACACAATTTCGAATACGCTCAGCGAGACACCCTCCCCCTACGTCTGGCAACGCGTCAAGCCGTTTTCACATCCAGCCAGAGTATACGGCACGTGGGATCCCCATTTTGGTGCATCAAGCACCCCAATGCACCAACCCTACGCTGTCTACCTCTTCGTTTTGTATAAATTACGGTACAGATTGTATATATTTACGGGATACCGTCGTGTTCTCCCGAGGTACCCCATCCTGGCCCGTGCAAAAAACGGAGTATTCTGCAACGTGACCGCGCCAGCAATACCCCGAGCGGGCAAACCTTTAGGGCGCTGCGTCATTTTGGGTTCCGACATGGCGAGAATGACGCGCCCCTGCTCCGGAAAACGACGAAATCTGACTCAGAACGCTCGCTAGGGATATCCGAAAGCCACCGTTGGCGACGTCAAATCATATGCAGACAACTCGAACTGCAGAATACTCCAAAAAATGCACGGCGCACCCCATGGGACCCATTGCCGCATGGTAGGAAACAGGCCCACGGCATCCTCTAGATGCATTCCCGAGGAAATCACATTTGAACTAGCGATCGGATACGGCAAACAAAAAGGGCCCCGAGCGTAGTTGCTCGGGGCCCTTGGTTCACCTCGCTCTAGCGGGCGATGCGTATGTTACTTGCGCTTGCCGCCGCCGTCACCGGGGCGACGGGAGCTGCCGCCGCGCTTGCC
>UQIT01000046.1 GCA_900541175.1 uncultured Collinsella sp. | reverse complement strand
GGGATTACGCTTGCTGATGCCGTGGTGGGCGTCAACGAGATGGAAGCGGCAGCCGGTCGCGGGCCGGTCGAGTGCGACTTGATCGCGGGCATTCTGGCTGACCTGGAGCGCGAGGGCTTTTGCCGAGCCGAGGACGATCGTTGGTTGAGTGTGTAGCCCGCTCAAATCTGAAGAACGGGATTGTAAGGTTTAAATTCGCGGCTTGAGGGCATCCTAAAGACAAGGTCGCTCAAAGCCTATGGGCGGCACGTGTTGAAGGGAAGTACACCTATGGATTTTGAGAACTCTCAGACCAAGAAGAACCTCGAGACTGCTTTTGCCGGTGAGTCCCAGGCACACACCAAGTATCGCTACTATGCATCCAAGGCCAAAAAGGACGGCTACGTTCAGATCTCGAATATCTTTGCCGAGACGGCGGGCAACGAGTCCGAGCACGCCAAGCTGTGGTTTAAGTATCTGCACGACGGCGCCGTTCCGGGCACTCTGGACAATCTGCGTGACGCCGCCGCGGGCGAGAACTACGAGTGGACCACGATGTACGACGAGTTCGCCAAGACCGCCGAGGAGGAGGGCTTTGCCGAGATCGCCGAGAAGTTCCGTGGCGTCGGTGCTGTCGAGCAGGCTCACGAGGAGCGCTACAACAAGCTTGTCGAGCGCATTGAGTCGGGCGAGGTGTTTGAGCGCGAGGGCGTGAAGGTATGGAAGTGCCTGAACTGCGGGCACCTGCATGTGGGCGCCGAGGCGCCCGAGGTGTGCCCGGTGTGTAACCACCCGAAGGCGTACTTTGAGGAGCAGGTGGTGAACTACTAGCGCTTGGCGCTGGCTGCTGCGGAGCGCAGGGTGGGAGGCCGGATCGCCTTCCCTCCCCGCTCACGGCTCCGCAGGGTCGCGTTGAGGGAAGGCGATCCGGCCTCCCACCCTGCGCTCCGGCGTTGGGTCGTCGCGTGCTCGTTACAGGAAAGCTGATAAGAAGTTTGTGTGCCGCCCCTTATGGGGCGGCACGTTTTTGTGGGGGCCGGTTGGGGCGGTGACGTTGCTTAGAGGGTACACTGGGTAGCGTTGGCTATTTGTTTCCTCTTGTGAGGTGTTGGTTATGGGTAAGAAGTCTCGGGCTCGGGTTGCTGCGGCGGGAACTCGCAAGGATCCTGGTCGCCGGGTTGCCGAGGGCAAAAAGGCCGATCATGCCGAGAAGGATAAGAAGGTCGGCGCGCATGCTCATCCTGAGTGGGCGCCTCATTTGAATTCGGCTAGTGAGGATTTGACTGCCAAGTTGTTTACTCTGGTCGAGGTAATTTTGGGCGTGGTGCCCCTTGTGGTTATCGGTTTATTCTTGGCTTCGAAGGACGCCACGAGTGTCGATAAACTCACCGAGGTCTTTTCGCAGGAGCCCTCGATGGTGGTCACGTTTATTTCTGCGTGCTTGCAGCCGTTTGTGGCGTACATGCTGTATATGGTCTACCGCAAATACTGCGAGGGCGATGCTGGTTTTGTCGCCGGCAACCTGATTGGTCTTTTGTGCTCCGAGATCCTACTGCTCAATATCCCGGGCGTCATCGGTATGGGCATCTTGCTGTGGCGTGTTTGGCGCAACGTTGCCCCACACTTTGAGAGCTGGCTGTTTGAGCGCCGCGTAATGGGCGTGCTGGCAGACATCGCCGGGTCGCTCGTGATTCTCGTCTTGGCATTTATGTGCGCCACCGCCGCCCGAGGTCTCGCGGGCATGTAGTCTGTCCTCACCGACCACGGAGCGCAGGGCAACTGCTGGTTTCACCGCTCCGGACGTCAGACCCGCGGCGCATCCCTTTCCCTCTCGCTCACGGCTTCGCAGAGTCGCGCGAGGCAAAGGCATGCGCCGCGGGTCTGACGACGCGGGCTTGCCAACGAGTTTTGGCTAATAGATTGGTTTGTGTGCCGCCCCTTTGGGGCGGCACTTTTTGTGGGGGTCCCTGTCTTCACAATTTTCGTCAAGCTTTTGGTTAGATTTTGGTCAGTTGGCGTAAGGGTGGAAGGCCAAAAGATTGCTGGCGAAAAAAGCTCAGAGAAAGTGCTGGTAGGGGAGTTGTTGAGCTTTTCGACAGCTTTTGAGCAAAAGAAACTTTGTGGCTATTGCCGGCGATTGCGTTGTCGCGGTCATGGCGGTGCGGGATGCTGGTCGTAAGCGTCGAATGCTCCGATTTTGGAGGCCAGCATGGATCTGTTTCTTGAGACTCCGCAGCAACAAGCCGAGCGCATGTTGCGCCAGCAGCAACGACTCATGGAGATGCAAATGCAAGGGGCGGCAGTCCAGCCCTTTGCGCAAAATGTCGTGCCCGCTGCTGTACCTGCAGCTGTGCCCGGGTGCGAATCGGCACCAGAGGCCTATTCCGTACAGCAAGATTCATATGCACAGGAGCTCGCGTTCGACAAGCGTCGTGCGCGTCGTCGCCGCGTGGGCCAGCGCCTGCGCACATTGGCGATGATCGTGCTCATTCCGCTAGGACTTGCGGCGATTTTCTTGGTCTCGTATGCGCTCACCTGCATCCTCAACGGTGCTTCGCCCGGCGAAGTGCTCCAACATCTGTCAGCCCTCGGCCAGCGCCTAGGCGATGTCATAACAACAATCCGCGCCGGCTGGGAGAGTTAGCGTTTGTCACATTAGGACTTCTAGGGTGTAGGGATTATCGCCACGAGCGGAATTCTTGCATCCTGTGGGTCCTGTCGTGCGACTGAATAGTATTATTGAAGATGAATAAGAATAGTAAATGAACGGAGGTGCTCGGTTGAATCTGACCTTTGAGGGATTCTTAAAAGGCTATTGCCGAGAGCTATCCGGACAGCAGTCGCTGAGTTTTAGAAAATTGGTTGAGCAGGCGACGACGGCTGCGCCGCGCGTGGCGGAGCCTCTGTTTTTGCTCGCTTTGGCGCAAGGAAAAGCCGAATACGTTCTGGGCTTATCCGAGGGCTCGTGGATGGAACAGGATTACCGAGACGTTTTATCCTTGTACGGCCAAGCGGGTAGCATGGCGTCTCTATGCGCCAAAAGTGAGCTCCCTAATCGTTATGCCAACGTTTGGCGTGCGTATAGAGCGGTGAAGGAAAAGCCGGCGGCCGATAGAAGGGTGAACGCCCTGATGAGAAAGAAAACGCTGGAAGCATTGGAGGAATCGGGCGTAACGCGCTATGGCCTCTGCCGTGCTCTGCGCCTGAATAAAGGAAACGTATACGCATACTTGGCCGGCGATGACTCAAAGGTGAGCAGGAAAACGGCGCGCCGCATTATGGAATATGCGGAGGAGAGGGGCGCCCAAGAAGGGGCCGGGCGCCCGGTGTGTGTGGCGGGGTAAGATTGATCGCGGTTTTGATTGGTGCTCGATTGGGTTTGTTGGGCGGAGTCTATGTCTGCTATTGATATTGTGCTTGTTGTGATCGCCTTGGTGGCGGTGGGAGTTGCTGTGGCTTGCGCCCTCCAGCTCAAGAGCCTGCGTGCCGAGTTGCGGGAGCGTGGCGACAGTAGCGCGGAAACGCTGGCAGCACTCGAGCAGGCCAACAACGCGCTCGATGCCCTGAACGTCGCGCTGGCCGAAACCCGCCGCACGGCCAATGCCATCGCGCAGCAGCAGACGACCGATGCGGCCGTGGAGCAGCAACGTTACCTGACCATCGCACGCGAGTTCTCGCAAGCTGGTGACCGGATGGATGACCTGCGCCGCGAGACGGCCCAACAGCTCGGCGCCAATCGCGAGGGCATCGAGCATCGCCTGGACAAGGTGCGCGAGACGGTCGATGTCCAGCTGGGCGCCATCCGCAAGGACAACAACGTGCAGCTCGATCAGATGCGCGCGACGGTGGACGAGAAGCTCTCCCGTACGCTCAACGATCGCCTGTCTGCATCGTTTAAGCAGGTGAGCGACCAGCTCGAGGCCGTGTACAAGGGATTGGGCGACATGCAATCCATCGCCACCGGAGTGGGCGATCTTAAGCGCGTGCTGGGCAATGTGAAGGCGCGTGGCATTTTGGGCGAGGTGCAGCTGGGTGCGATCCTGACGGACATCCTCACACCCGACCAGTATCTGGAAAACGTTGCCACCAGGCCCGGAGCCTCGGAGCGTGTTGAGTTTGCCGTCAAGCTGCCGGTGGACGAGGGCGACCCCGTGCTGCTGCCGATTGACTCCAAGTTTCCGGGCGACGCGTACGAGCACTTGCTCGACGCGCAGGAGTCAGGCGATGCGGAGACCGTGGCGGCTGCGCGCAAGACGCTCGACACCATGGTCAAGCGCGAGGCCAAGGACATCTGCGAAAAGTACCTGAGTGTGCCGGCAACGACCAACTTTGGCATCATGTTCGTGCCGTTTGAGGGACTGTACGCCGAGGTCGTCAGCCGCCCCGGGCTTATCGAGACCCTGGGCCGCGACTATCACGTCAACGTTGCCGGTCCCAGCACCATGGCGGCCATCCTCAACAGCCTGCAGATGAGTTACCAAACGTTTAAGCTGCAAAAACGCACCGACGATGTACTGCGCGTGCTCTCCGCCGTCAAGGCCGAGCTGCCGCGCTATCAAAAGGCGCTGCGCCGCGCCCAGCAGCAGATCGAGACCGCGGGCAAAACGGTCGAGGGCATCATCACCACGCGCACCAACGTTATGGAGCGCAAGCTCAAGGACATCGACGTGCTGGAAGATGCCGACCAAGCCGATGAAATCTTGGGACTCACGTCCGCAAGCCTTCTCGCAGACCAAGAAGACGAGGACTAATTGCAACAAGACGGTGGGGCACCGGCGCAAACGCGGGTGCCCCGCTGCTTTTCGCATCGCGCTTGCCTGAAGTGCGCTCCAATGTGCAACAATGGCGTTTCGCCCTATCAGACGCGAAAGGAAGCTCATGTCTCAGAGAAGCGCCAGCCCGCTCAGCCGCTCCACCGTGCGCCGCACGCTGCAGCGGTTTTGGGAAGTCACGCGCACGCAGCCGCTGATTGTCTTTCTCTCGGTGTTCTCATCGGCGGGCTACATCTTTTTGCTGACGTTTGCCAATACCTATGTGATGGCCCTTATCGTTGACCGCGTTCAAGCCGGTCCCGTGGCGGGTGACCAGGTGTTTGAGGTCTTCGGCCCCTATATCCTGGCGCTCGCACTCGTTAACCTGGTGGGTCAAATCCTCTCCAAGCTACAGGACTACACCGTCTACAAGCTCGAGATCGCAGGCAACTATCACCTGGCGCGTCTAAGCTTCGACACGCTCTCCAACCAATCCATGACATTCCATACCAGCCGCTTTGGCGGATCGCTTGTGAGCCAGACAAGCCGTTTTATGAGCGGCTACACGGGTCTGGTCGACGTGACGGTGTATTCGCTCATCCCCACCATCACCTCGGTCATCTGCACCGTGGCCGCACTCGCCCCGGTGGTGCCGACGTTTACCGTGATCCTAGTGTGCATCATGGTCGTCTACATCGCGTTTGTCTGGCTTATGTACAAGCGCATCATGCCGCTTTCGGCCGCGACGTCCGCCGCGCAGAACAAGCTCTCGGGCGTACTCTCCGACGCGGTCACGAACATCTTGGCCGTCAAGACCTGCGGGCGCGAGGACTTTGAACGCGATCTGTTCGACGCCGCCGATCGTGCCGCGCGCGATGCCGAGACGGTCTCGATGCACGCCATGATGCAGCGCAACTTTACGACCTCGGGTCTTATCGTCATCACCATGGCCGTGGTGAGTGTGTTCGTGGCGGGCGGCAACGCGTGGTTTGGCATCTCGGCCGGCTCGCTCGTCATGATCTTTACCTACACCTATAACCTCACCATGCGCCTGAACTACGTAAGCTCCATGATGCAGCGCATTAACCGCGCGCTGGGCGATGCGGCCGAGATGACGCGCGTGCTGGACGAGCCATGTTTGGTGGCAGACGACCCGGACGCCCCTGAGCTCAAAGTGACCGAGGGCGCGATTAATTTTGAGCACCTGAGCTTTGCGTACCGTGACGCTGCGGCGGGCGAGAGCGTGTTCGATGACCTGACACTTCATGTGGCGGCGGGCCAGCGCGTGGGCCTGGTGGGCAAATCGGGCTCGGGTAAGACGACGCTCACCAAGTTGCTGCTGCGCCTGGACGATGTCCAGGGCGGCCGCGTGCTCGTGGACGGTCAGGATGTCTCGCGCTGCACGCAGCAGAGCCTGCGCCGTCAGGTTGCCTACGTGCCGCAGGAGGCGCTGCTGTTCCACCGTTCCATTCGCGAAAACATTGCCTACGGTCGTCCCAACGCCACTGATGAGCAGATCCGCGAGGCGGCTCGCTTGGCTAATGCGACCGAGTTTATCGACCGCTTGCCCCGTGGCTTTGACACTATGGTGGGCGAGCGCGGCGTCAAGCTCTCGGGCGGCCAGCGTCAGCGCGTGGCTATCGCCCGCGCCATCCTAACCGACGCGCCGATTCTGGTGCTCGACGAGGCGACCTCTGCCCTCGACAGCGAGTCCGAGGCGCTGGTGCAGGAGGCACTCGAGAACCTGATGCGCGGCCGCACCTCCATTGTGGTGGCACATCGCCTGTCCACCGTGGCGGCGCTCGACCGCATCGTGGTGCTGGCCGATGGCGAGATCGTCGAGGACGGCACGCATGCGCAGCTCGTCGAGGCGGGTGGTGAGTACGCGAGCCTGTGGAGCCGTCAGACCGGCGCATTCTTGGAGGCGTAAGCGTCTCGGACGTGGGACAATTGTGCCCATTAGTTTATTGTGCCGTTGAGCCAAGGAGTCGTTATGCCACGCGAGACCAATGCCACCAAGCGCGAGCGCGCCATCGAGGTGTGTGAGCGCCTCGACCGTCGCTATGGCCCGGTCGAGTGCTTTTTGGACCACGAGAATCCCTTCCGCCTGCTGATCGCGGTGCTGCTTTCGGCGCAAACGACCGATGCACAGGTCAACAAGGTGACACCGCGGCTGTTTGCCCAGTGGCCCACACCCGAGGCCATGGCTGGGGCGAGCGTGGCTGACGTGGCAGACACCATCAAGTCACTCGGCTTCTACAAGAGCAAAGCCAAGCATGCCGTCGAGGCAGCGCAGATGATCGTCGCCGACTATGGCGGCGAGGTGCCGGCCGACATGAAGGAACTCGTGAAGCTGCCGGGCGTGGGACGCAAGACGGCAAACATCGTGCTCAACGTGGGGTATGGCATCGTGGGGGGTATTGCGGTGGACACACACGTCAACCGCATTGCGCACCGCCTGATGCTGAGTCCTAAGACGCATGCCAAGGAGCCGCTCAAGACCGAGCAGGATCTGCTTAAGATTTTGCCGCACGAGTATTGGGAGTCGGTCAACCATCAGTGGATCACCTTCGGTCGCGAGATCTGCGACGCCCGCAAGCCTAAGTGTGACGAGTGTCCGCTGGCAGATTTGTGCCCCAGCGTGCGCGTAGCGGGGTAGGGCGGAACGCATCTTCGTCTGGCGTTTTTTGCGGGGCTGGGTTTGCCCTTGAGCCGGAGTCCTCTCCATGCGCTACCATGACAGACAATGTATTTGACGTACGACCCGCCGAGCTTGCCCCGGCGGGCTTTTGGCGTTGCGATGCCGGAGGAACAGCATGCTCATTCACCGTATAGCCGCGCAGCTCTACACTGCCGAGGCACTGCAGACCGTCGAGGCCGGACTCGATGCCGGCGAGGACGTGACGCTGGCTGTGTCGCAGTCGGGCCGCACGCTTATGGCGGCCGCCCAGTTTGCGCGCCGCCCGCGCCCGACGGTCTACATTGTGAGCGGCGAGGATGCGGCCGATCGCGCCGCGCGCAGCCTTGCCGCCTATGTGGGCCTGGCGCACGTGTGCCGCTTTCCCGAGCGTAAGGACTATCCGTGGCGCGAGCAGGCGCCCGACGACGCCGTGGTGGCGCAGCGCTGCGAGGCCCTGGGACGCATCGTGCGCGGGGACAACTGCATCATGGTTGCCTCAGCCCGTGCGCTGCTGCGCTGCGTGCCGCCGGTCGAGAGTCGCTATTGGGAGTCCACCACTTTTGCGGTGGGTGAGGAGATTCCTTTTGACGAGGTGCCGCAGCGCCTGGTGGGCATGGGCTACACCAATGCCGGTGCCGCTGATGCGCCCGGTCTGTTCCGCGTTCACGGCGACACCGTCGAGGTGTTTCCCGCGCAGGAGAAAGCGCCCGTGCGCATTGAGTTCTTTGGCGACGAGATTGACCGCATCCGCAGCATGGTGAGCTCAACGGGGCAGACCATCGGTAACGAGGACAGTATTGAGATCTTCCCCTGCCGTGAGCTGGCGCTTACCGACGAGGCCGTCCACAACATGCATGTGGCGCTCTATCGCGCCAGCCAGGACGACAGCAAGCTGGCGGCGCTGCTCGAGATGGTGGATGCGCGCATCGTCACGCCCGAGCTCGACCGCTTTTTGCCGGTGATGTACGGCCAGACCGTGAGCCCGCTGGCACACGTGAGCGGCAAGGCGCTCGTGGTCCTGTCCGAGCCGCGCTCGCTGTTCGACGACTGTCTGCGCGCCTACGAGGATATCGAGGCCCGTGCCGGCGAGGCAGGGATCGACCGCCTGGATGGTCTGTACGTGCGCGCCCAACAGCTCGATTTTGGTGCCCAGCAGCGCCTGAACTATGTGAGCCTCATCCGTGCCGGTGGTGCGGTGACGGCCGAGCTCAAGATTGAGCAGCCGGCCATCGCAGGCTCGGACAACCGTTTTATGACGCGCATCCAGGAGGTCGTGGGCAAGCGCTACGCCTGCGTGTTTGCCATCCCCGACCGCGGTGCGCGCGAGTCGATGGAGCTCACCTTTGGCGACGAGGGCATTACCTTTGAGGAATCGCTGACCGCGGCGCCCGAAAATGTCGGCGCTATCGGCGACCGCGTGCGCGTGGCAGCGGCAGATTCTGCCGATCGTGCTGCCCGCCAGGATGCTCATGCTGCAATTCGCGAGCGCCGCGCCGACGCGCTTAACGCCCGCTCGCTCGAGGCGGGCGCCGCGCAGGCTGCCGCCCGGGCCGCCCCCGCCCACTT
>UQIT01000045.1 GCA_900541175.1 uncultured Collinsella sp. | reverse complement strand
CGCTGGGCTGATGTGGGGGCGCGTGGCTGTTGCGAGCCCTGGTCCCGGCGGCGGCCTCGGCGCTTTGCGCCTGCCGCCTTTGGGGACTGTGGGGTCGATTGGGGTTGTCTGCACAATTCGCGGTATTATGTTGCGGAGTTTTGAAAGGAGCCGCTGGTGGTCACGACGACGTTTGCTTCGCCTTTGGGCGAAATCCTGCTTGCCGCTGATGGCCGCGGTTTGACGGGGCTATGGTTTGAGGGGCAGGAGCACTTTGGCTCCACGCTTCTCAAAGAAGATCCCGAACATGTTGAAGGCGCCGATGCGGTTTCTGGTGCTGGCGGCATGTCTTCGGTGAATCCGACAAACGGTGCTGCCTCGTCGGTACTTGAGCGTTCTTGGGCTTGGCTGAATGCTTATTTTGCGGGGCAGGAGCCTCGGTTTACGCCGCCGTTGCATATGATTGGTACGGCGTTTCAGCGCGAGGTTTGGTTTGAGCTGCTTTCTATCCCGCGTGGCGAGGTCGCTACGTATGGTGAGATCGCCCAGCGTGTTACGGCTCGACATCGTGTACCGGGAAACGAAGCACCCGTTGCGTCTCCCCGTGCCGTGGGGGCCGCGGTCGCGCGCAATCCCATTTCGATTATTGTGCCGTGCCATCGCGTGGTTGCCGCCGATGGTTCGCTTAACGGGTATGCCGGCGGGCTTGACCGCAAGGAGTGGCTGCTTCGGCTTGAGGGCGCGTACGAGGACTAACGTTCGAGCACTTTGCATAGCCAAGATGCCGTGAAAGAACGGGACATGCTTTCCGAATGGAGGCTCAGACGGAAACTACGTCCCGGAATTCCGTTTTAAAGCGGGATGCGCTTTCCGAATGGCGTTCCAAGCGGAAACCGTGTCCCGGAATACAGCCTCAGAGTGGGACGCCGTTTCCGGCTGAGACCACCTGCCTGGACATCGATCTACGCCCGCTCCTGCAGGGCGTAGATGGACTTATCCATGTTGAACAGGTAAGCCACAACGCAGACAATAATGAACATCGGCAAGTTACCAAAGCCGAAGACTTCGCAGCCAATAAGGATGGGTGCGAGCAGCGTATTGGTGGCGCTGCCAAAGACGGCTGCGTAGCCCAGTGAGGCGCAGAGCTCGACGGGCATGCCGAGAATCCCGGCGAGTACGACACCCAGGCTGGCTCCGATGGAGAACAACGGCGTCACCTCGCCACCCTGATATCCTGCGGCAAGCGTGGTAATGGTGAGTGCGAATTTGAGTGCCCAGTCCCAAGGTATGATGGCGACCTTGCCGTCACCGTCGAGCGCCGCGGATATCAGATTGGTGCCAAGCCCGCAGTATCGACCCTGCCATAGTGCGAACAGAATCGCCGATAACGCGATGCCCATAACGGCGATGCGTGCATAGGGGTTGGGGAACAGCCGCGCCGCAAGTGTTTTGGCATGTGCAAGGCACCAGGCAAAGGCGCCGCCCACCATACCAAACGCGATGCCCAACAGTGCCAGCCGTCCAAGACCGGGGAGGTCGAGCGCATACGAGGCGGTAACGGCGACCTCGAACTTCTCGAGCCCCAGGGCGCCGGAGGTCATGCTTGCGGCAAGTGAAGCCGTAAGCGCGGGGAGCAACGCGCGGTATTCCATGCGTCCGGCGACCAGCACTTCGATAGCAAAGACCGTAGCAGCGAGCGGCGTTCGAAAGAGTCCGGCAAAGCCAGCGGCCATACCAATGAGCAAAAACGTGTTGCCGGGGTTTCGGAAAGGTAGACGCCTGCCGATCCAGTGCGAGACGGTTGCACCAATCTGCACGGCCACGCCCTCGCGCCCCGCACTGCCGCCAAAGAGGTGCGTCCCCCACGTGCTCAACATAATGAGCGGCACCAAACGCGGGGAGATGGCATCCTCGCGTCCGTGACCTACGTCAAATACCAGGCTCATGCCCCGATCGGTGCCTTTGCCCCAGGTGCGGTAGGCAAATACGATGGCCAAGCCCATGAGGGCGAGGAAGGGAAGGAGCAGTGCGATGTGTTCGTCGCGGAAGGCGCCGATTGCCAGAAGCACGCGTCCAAAGAGTGCGCAGATGGCGCCAACGATGATGCCGATAGGGATTCCGACGGCACCCATAAGCACGAGGCCGCTATAGGTGTTGAGCAAGCGTTTGATTCTGCTCGATGCGTTGCTTTCCGACATTTTGCTTTCCGACACTTGCTCTCTTGATAGAAAAAGAGCTGGAGTTGCGCATCGTTGAGAGGCTTTCCAGCTTTAGCAAAACAAACTTATAAGATGCGACGGGCCGCGTCAAGATAATTGCTTGACAGCCTAGGAGGCGGCTGGTTGGCTGGCTTAAAACCTAGCGCGTGAAATGACGCTCCACGCTATTCAGCGCGCTTGATAGGATGACGAACCACGGTCTTAAGTTTCTCCGGCGCACACTTGCGTGGATCGGAGAGATAGATTTCGTGATGTAAACGGGTATCTGAGAAGTCGGGGACATAGCCCTGCTCGGTCGCATATTCATGCATGGCGTCTACGGTTGCCGGCTCGCTGTCGTAGGGTCCGGTATGCATGCATTGAACGCAGAGACCCTCGTCAACTTTAAGCAGCTCGACGGCAGAAAAGTCCAGTTTCTTTTTGGCCGTGGCTTCCGCGACCGCCCAGTCAAAGTCATCCTGAGTGACGAAATCGGGCAGGCGGATGCACGAGATAAAGTTGAAATCGTCCTTGCGTACATAATCGATGTCGCCGCTCGGGGAGTCTTGCCACCAGAAGCCCTCGAGCGGCGGTACCACAAAGTCGAAATAGCCCTCGATACTCCTTGAGCCTTTCTTTGACATCTTGACGGTATAGGCGATGCCGTAAAGCAGCGGCAGGGCATTTTGATACTCGCCACCTTCGGTATTTGGGTCGCCCTTTCCGCGAACGGCAACGTAGCTCATAGGCGGGACAGTTATGATACTCGGCTTGCTTGCAGGTCTGTAGAGCTCCTTGCATTCCTTCTTAAAGTCGAACGCCATGTTGGCCGCCTTTCTGCGTATTGGCCTGCTTAGATAGCGGAATCATATCATAGAAACGAACAGTTGTTCGAATGATTTGGCTGACAGATTGAGATGCGTGCGTTGTGTTTGGCGGTCGGCCTGACCCCATCGATGATTTCTCTGCCTCCCCGGCGCCTCATCTATAGCTGCCGTTTCCCCATATAGAACCTGCCAAAATAAACCCGTCCCTTTTTAGTCGGTGCGAAATGGGTAATACTAAAGAGTTATCCGACCAGATGGGAACCGATCGATGGCTTATATCGAATTCAAAGACGTCATCAAGGCATACGGCGAGGGCGACGCCCGCATTCACGCACTCGACGGCGCGAGCTTTACGGTCGAGCGCGGCGAGCTCGCCATCATTCTGGGTGCTTCGGGTGCCGGCAAGACCACGGCGCTCAACATTCTGGGCGGCATGGATACGGCGACCTCCGGCACCGTGACGGTGGACGGGCGCGACGTGAGCTCCGCCAACGAGGCTCAGCTCGTGGAATACCGCCGCGCCGATGTCGGCTTTGTCTTCCAGTTCTACAATCTGGTCCCCAACCTGACGGCGCTCGAAAATGTTGAGCTTGCGGCGCAAATCTGCCCCGATTCGCTCGATGCCGAGCAAACGCTTTGCCAGGTTGGCTTGGGTGAGCGCCTCGCCAACTTCCCCGCGCAGCTTTCGGGCGGCGAGCAGCAGCGCGTGTCCATTGCCCGCGCGCTGGCAAAGAACCCCAAGCTGCTTTTGTGCGACGAGCCCACGGGCGCACTTGACTATAAAACCGGCAAGCAGATCTTGCAGCTGCTGCAGGACACTTGCCGCAAGCAGGGCATTACGGTCATCATCATCACCCACAACTCCGCGCTGGCGCCCATGGCCGATCGTCTGATCCGCTTTAGGAGCGGCCGCGTGGAGAGCGAGACGGTCCAGCAAAATCCCGTGCCTATCGAGACGATCGAGTGGTAGCGCCCATGGACCAAGATCGCCAAAACAGCCTACGCCACGACGCGCAGAATACGGAGCGCGAGCAGGATTTTACGACCTACCGTACCGCTCAAAGCTCAAACGATATGGTGCCGACGGTTTTTCGCCGCGGCATCTACCGCACAATCCGAGGCAGTCTTAAGCGCTTTTTGTCCATCGTGGTCATCACCGCGCTCGGCGTGAGCGTGATGTGCGGCCTTAAGGCGGGCTGCGAGGACCTGCGCGATTCGGTCGACGCCTATTTTGACCAGCAGAATGTCTATGACATTAACGTGCAGTCGACCTATGGCCTTACGCGCGACGATCTCGCGGCCATCCAAGAGGTCGACGGCGTCGAGACGGCCGAGGGTATCTACACCGAGACCGCCTACACCGCCGTGGGCACAACGCGCGAGCGCGTGGTCGTGCAGAGTCTCTCCAAGGAGAACATCGATCAGCCGGTGCTGGTGAGCGGCGATTTGCCCGAGAGCGCCGATGAGGTTGCGGTGACTTCGAAGTTCCTGAAGGCTTCGGGCAAAAAGCTCGGCGATACGGTGAGTTTTGCCGCCAATGACGCAAGTTCATCGAACCAAAGCGCCAAGGATCAGTTTGCCGCGGGCGATTACACCATTACGGCCGAGGTCCTCGATCCCACTGATGTGAGCTCCGACTCGACAGTCAACGCCTTTCGCGCTGCTTCGGCGGCGGACTATAAGTTCTATGTGAGCGAGGACGCCGCGACATCTTCTTCCTACTCCGCGGTCCACGTGATCGTCGAGGGAGCCAAGAGTCTCAACTCCTATTCGGATGCCTACGCGGCAAAGATCAATGAGGTCAAGGGCAATATCGAGAAAATCCGTGAGGAGCGTGAGAAGGCGCGTGCTCAGGAGCTGATGGTCGACACGCCGGCAAGCTTGGATACGGCCGAGCGCGAGGCGAATATGCTCTTTGGGATTGAACAGGGCAACATCAATCGCATGGCCGAGGGCAGCGAGGAGCGCGTCCAGGCTCAGGCCGAGTTGGACCAGCGCCGCGCCGCCGCTGACCAGCATTTTGCCGATGCCCGCGCCGAGCTTTCCGATCTGGGCGAATGCTCCTGGTACATCCAGGACCGCGGTAACATCGCAAGCTACTCGAGCGTCGAGAGCGACAGTTCTTCGATCGAGGCCATCGCCACGGTGTTCCCATTTATCTTCTTTGTCGTCGCTGTGCTCATCAGCCTCACCACCGCCACGCGCATGGTTGAGGAGGAGCGTACACTTATTGGCCTGTACAAGGCGCTCGGCTATTCACGTGGGCGTATCCTGTCCAAATACGTGGACTACTCGCTGTGGGCGTGTCTGATCGGCGGCGTGCTTGGCAACATCATCGGATTTGTGGGCCTGCCGCTGTTCCTGTTTACGGTGTTCGACGACATGTACTCGCTGCCCCAGATGCTGCTTTCGTACGATATCGTGTCGTCGCTCGTGTCGGTAGCGCTGTTTGCCGTGGGCGTGGTGGGCGCCACGATTATCGCCTGCCGCCACGAGATGGCCGAGACGCCGGCTTCGCTCATGCGTCCCAAGGCGCCGCGTGCCGGCTCACGCATTCTGCTCGAGCGTATCGGATTTATCTGGCGCCGCATGGGCTTCTTAAACAAGGTGGCGGCGCGTAACCTGTTCCGCTACAAAAAGCGCGCCTTTATGACCATCTTCGGTATCGCCGGCTGCACAGCGCTCGTGATCTGCGGTATGGGCATCCGTGACACGTCGGTGGCGCTTTCGCCCAAACAGTACGGGCATATCACGCGCTACGACCTGCTGGCGGTCGCCAATCCCGACGATTTTTCGCAGACGTGCGCGGCATTGGATGAGCGCAGCGCGGCCAATGATTCCAACGTGACCGTGACCTCAACCCTGCCGATTATGACCGACAACGTCACCTTTACGTTTGGTGGCAAGAGCGAGACTGTGCAGCTCATCGTGATTCCCGACGACCGCACGGGTGACTTGGGCGATTACGTGCGCCTGGAGGATGAGTCCAAAGAACCGCTGTCTTTGCGTGACGGAGACGTGTATCTGAGCAAAAGTTCACAGCTGGTACTGGGGATTCAGCCGGGCGATACGGCGCACGTCCAGGATTCGTCGCTCAATGTTGCCAAGGTCAAAGTCAGTGACATTTCGCTCAACTATCTGGGCAACACGCTTTACATGACGCAGGGCACCTATGAGCGCGCGTTCGGTCGAAGCGCGCGCCTTAACGGCGTCTTTGTGCTGCTTAAGGGCTCGTCGGCCGATCAGATTGCGTTTAGCAAGAAGCTTAAGAGCGACGGTTGGCTCACCATCTCGAGCACGGCTGAACATTGGCAGAACTTCGAGGCGAACTTCACTATCATCAATTCCGTCGTGGTGCTCGTGACCTTTATGGCGGCGTGCCTATCGTTTGTGGTGGTGTTTACGCTGTCCAACACGAATATCTCCGAGCGCGAGCGCGAGCTGGCGACCATCAAGGTGCTGGGCTTCCGCCGTGGCGAGGTGCACCACTACGTCAACAAGGAGACGTTGATCCTCACGGCGATCGGCGCTGCGCTGGGCGTGCCGCTGGGCGGCTTGCTGGCCGAGAGCTTTACCTACATTTTGCAGATGCCGTCGCTGTACTTTGACGTCGAGGTCGAGCCACTGAGCTACGTGCTCGCCGTGCTGCTGGCCTTTGGCTTTACGTTTATCGTCAACCTCGCCACCAACCGAACGCTCAACAAGATCGACATGGTCGGCGCCCTCAAGAGCGCCGAGTAGCCTGCCAAAAAGGGACAGGTTTATTTTGGCAGGTTTTATCTGGGCAAACGCCGGGCAGCCTATAGGTGGCCCGGCGTTTGCCCCGTTTTGCTGGGGATGTTTGTCGTTCGGTGCTCTTACTGGCCAATCCAGTGTTGCGCATAGCTCTTAATGTCCTCGGTAAAACCGTCAAGGTCGTCAAGGGTGATCACGCTGTCGATAAGCAAATTGGCTATCTCGCGGTGCATTGTGCTGCGGCGAATGTCGTTTGCAATTACGCCTGAGGACAGCTTGTCTCTATTGAGGCTCTCTTCTAGTGCCCAAAATCTACTGGACGCTTCGCTGTCGCCATTCAGTATCTCAACGTACTGGCCGATGAGCTTTTCCATATAACGTTCTTGCCATTGAGGAAGCGTTTTCTTAAACAGCTTCCAGTCGCTTTCGGCTACGTCGCGCATATGTCCTCCGCTCGTCAAACGGGCTTTTCATTTGCCTTTTATTCTATTTGCTTTTCGCTCTCAGGCGTGGATGAGAGGCTCTCTTTAGCCTTCGAGATAGGGCTTGAATGGGTCGTATGCCACAAAATGGGCCTATCTACTATGTTTAATTGGATACCCTCAACCATGCCGGGAAAACAAAAAACAAAACCGCAGGTAGAAGGCCTGTCGATTTTCGAAAAGGCGGTCATGGTTGGCCCCATCGAGTTAAACGTAGTAGATGGCCCCATTTCGTGGCGGACCATCAAACGAACGCCGATGCTTGTGCTGTAGCCGCTCCGATCATACGTAAGTTGCGGTGGAATAGTTCCTAGATTCAGCCATTTGCGGGCTAAGCAGGAACTATTTCACCGCAACTGAATTTCAGGCCAGGCACCCGCAGCAAGAAGACGAATAGCCTCGGCGAGTGTGTAAACGAAGGGCCCTCCGCCCCCGCCCGACGATTTCGATTGGCGACCTTTGACGGAGTCAAGGGAGGAGCCATATCGAAATACGTCGGGCGGGGTCGGAGGGCCCGATGGGATGGATTTCGGCCGAGGCTATTCGTCGCCGAAGCTGATGCCCAACGCCTTGGCCTCACGCACCAGATCGCTCTGGGGGTCGACATACTTGAGCTTGCCGGCGACATCCTCGAGCGGCATGTGGCACATCTTGCCGTCGCGCAGAGCAATCATGTAGCCAAACTCGCCGCGTAGGCAGCCGAGTGCCGCCTCGACGCCGCACTGGGTCGCAAAGATGCGGTCCTGGGCGTCGGGCTGGCCGCCGCGCTGCGTGTGGCCGGGGATGGCGACGCGGGTCTCGCGACCGGTCTTGGTCTCAATCTCCTTGGCGATGTCGTAGACAATCGACGGGCTCGTGCGCTCGGCGAGCTTCTTCTTGTACTCTTTCTTGGACAGAGCCGCGTCCTCCTTGGAGATAGCGCCCTCGGCGACGGCCACGATGGTAAAGCGGCTGCCGGTCTCCATGCGATGTTCGATGGTCTTGATGACGTTGTCCATGTCGTAGGGGATCTCGGGAATCAGGATGACGTCCGCGCCGCCCGCGACGCCGGCGTACAGCGGAATCCAGCCGACCTTGTGGCCCATGATCTCGATAACGAACACGCGGCCGTGACTCGAGGCAGTGGTGTGGATGTCGTCGATGCACTTGGTGGCGACGTCGATGGCGCTCGTAAAGCCAAACGTCAGCTCGGTGCCCCAGGTGTCGTTATCGATGGTCTTGGGCAGGGCGATAACGTTGAGGCCCTCTTCGCGCAGGCGGTTGGCGGTCTTGGTGGAGCCGTTACCGCCCAGCATAAACAGACAGTCGAGCTGCAGCTTATGATAGGTGTGGACCATCGCCGGCACCTTCTCGACACCATCGGCCTCGGGGGTATCCAGACGCTTGAACGGTGTGCGGCTCGTGCCCAGGATGGTGCCGCCGCGGGTGAGGATACCGCTAAAATCGGCGGGCGTCATGACGCGGAACCTGCTGTAGATAAGGCCCTGGTAGCCGTCCTCAAAACCGTAGATCTCGATAGGTTCTTCGCTATTGGTCATAAGCGTTTTGACGATGCCGCGCATGGTGGCGTTGAGCGCCTGGCAGTCGCCGCCACTAGTAAGAAGACCGATCCTAAGCATGGTGAATCCTTCCGGGCAAGTTATAACATGCGCATAAGTTTACCCCCGCACACTGTTGATGCGGGGGTAAAACGTGTTAGCTCAAGCGTATAGAAATGTAAGCAACGTCAGGCCAGCGTAAGGACGACGGTGCCAGCTCCTTACAGCGCGAAGGCATCGATGTCGCCCCAGTGGCGGCGCAGCGTGATGGCGGCAGCGGGCTCGGTGTTGTCAAAGACGACTGACCACTGCGTGTTGCTGGTGATGTCTTCTGGATTGGGTTCTTGCGCCGCGGCGCGTAGGGCCTTCCAAGCGACTGCCTCGTCCTGGGCACCGACATGGGCGTCGAGGACATCGGCGATTGCGACGGCGCGCTCTTTACCATGCCCCAGCTCGCCATTCTTTTGGTTGAGCAGCACTTCGTTGCCATAGCAGGCGTAGAAGTTCGTAACCTGGCGAACAGGGGTCGCTTTGAAAGCGCGGTCCGGATCGCGCGGATCCCACTCTACTACGCGCGCGTCACCGGCGGCGTCGTTGATAAAGAAGTGGTAATCGCGTCCTGCCATGGCGTGCATGTCGTAGGCGGAAAGCAGGTCGACAGCTTCTTGCGTGGTGGCGGCACGGTCGAGCACCAGGCGGATGGCGAGCGAGGTATTGATGACGGGGCGTTGCGTGTCCTGGTCACAGGGCTGGGAATCCAGGGTGAGTACGGCAATGGACACGCCGCATTCGTTAACACCGTCGAGCTGGGCAAACGGGCCCATCAACGCCGCGGCGCGTCCGGTGACGGAGTCAAGCGGAGTGTTGGCGCCCAGGTTATTGAGGGCGGCAAAGCCGATGGAGGCATAGCCGCCGCGTGGGTGATTGCGCACCAGCAGCGCCGAGGTGTCGTCTTTAAAGTCGTAATTGCGACCGGTGCGCACGCGGCCTTCGGCATCTACGGCGACAAAAGCGCTGCAGGCAAACTGGGGCGCCTGGACATGTACCGGCACACCGGGCAGCACCTGCGCCACCACGGCATCGATGTAGGCCTGGTCGTCGCGCACGCCAGCGGCGATGATGCGATCAAGATCGTAGTCGTAGGCGATGTCGATTGCGTACAGGTCATAGCCATCCGCGTAGCCGGTCAGGCGTTTGAGCGACGCGGCGGACTTGATTTGCTTGTGATAAACGATACCGGTGGCAGCGGCAAGGCCGACGGCGACTCCCGCGACACCGCAGGCGATGGCAATGCTACGTGGCTTCATGACGGCTCCTCTCGTCCTGTTAGCGTAATTGTCGCAAAAGGAGTGCGGGCATGATGGCTCAACTTGGTGAGCGGCGCGGGATTAAACATGGAATGAAGAGCGCGGCGCTGGCGTGGCGGGGTATGCTGGAGGGAACCATCAACCCAGCGAAAGGGGAGAGCATGACGGATCAGGAAACGCCCGAGCGCGCGCATGTGACGGCCGACGATATCGAGGCCGCCAACGACCTTATCGACTTTATCGAGGCGTGCCCCAGCATGTTCCATACGGCGGCGACCATCATGGCCGAGCTCGACGAGGCGGGCTTTGCCTACCTGCCCGAGAATGCGGCGTGGGACATCGAGCCGGGCGGGCGTTATTACACGCAGCGCAACACCTCGAGCGTTGTTGCCTTTAAGGTGGGCGAGGACCTGGCCGCGACGTGGGGCGAGGACGGCGTTGCCGGCGACTACCATTTTCAGCTGACGGCGTCGCACAGTGACTCGCCGACGTTTAAGGTCAAGCCTGTGCCCGAGCTTGACGGCGCGGGCGAGACGCTGCGCCTGAACACCGAGGCATACGGCGGCACGATCGACTACACCTGGTTCGACCGCCCGCTGGCGCTCGCGGGCCGCGTACTGGTGCGCGAAGGCGAGCGTATTGAGAGCCGCCTGCTTGCCACCGAGCGCGAGGTTGCCATTATTCCGAGCCTTGCCATCCATATGAACCGTGGCGTTAACGAGGGCTTTGCGCCCAACCGCGCCGTCGACCTGTGCCCGCTCATCAGCGCCGGTGATCTTAAGCAGGGCGACTTTGATGCTCTGATCGCCGACGAGTTGGACGTTGAGCCCGAGCAGATTCTGGGTCGCGATCTGTTCCTGGTCAATCGTCAGGATGCGCGCATTTGGGGCTGGGCCGACGAGTTTATCTCGACGCCCAAGCTCGACGACCTGGCCTGCGCCTATACCTCGCTGCAGGCATTTTTGGGTGCTGAGAACGCGCGCGATATCTCGGTCTTCTGCTGCTTTGATAACGAGGAGGTTGGCTCCGAGACCAAGCAGGGCGCCATGTCGACGTTCTTGGCCGACGCGCTGCGCCGCATTAACGGCTCGCTGGGCTTTGACGACGAGTCGTATCATCGCGCCCTTGCCGCATCGATGCTCGTGAGCTGTGACAACGCGCATGCCGTGCACCCCAACCACGCCGAGAAGTGCGATGCGCGCAACCAGGTTGTGCTCAACGGCGGCATCGTCATCAAGGAAGCCGCCAACCAGCACTACTGCACCGATGCCTTTAGCCGTGCAGTGTTCCAGGCTATTTGCGATGACGCCGACGTGCCCACGCAGGCCTTCGCCAATAAGAGCGATATGGCGGGCGGTTCCACCCTCGGCAACCTGTCCAATATGCAGGCGAGCATGCATGCCGTGGACGTGGGCCTGCCGCAGCTGGCCATGCACTCAAGCTACGAGACCGGCGGCGTACGCGACGTAATGTACGCCATCCGCGCCCTCACCGCCTTCTACGAGCGCGACCTAACTATCAACGGCGCCGAAAGCGTGGAACTCTAAAATCTGTCAAAAAGGGACAGGTTCACTTTGGCAGGTTTTATCTGGGAAAATGCCGCAATGCCAACAGCTGGACAGAATTGTTATGACACCGCAGGTTGAGCAAACGTCAGCGAGCGATGTCCAGAGCGAACAAGTTGGCATGAAAAAGGTAAGGCATAGACCTTCTGGTCATGCCTTACCTTTTGAATGGCAAATTGTCGCTCTGGGCGGCGCGCAGCGTCGACCGGTCCGCCGTTCGTTAAGACCGGCGGAACCCTAATGCTCGATCCAGCAGCGAAGCGTCTCGCTGGCCTGCAGGTGACGCAGATTCTCCGCGGCAATGTCGACGACGTTGTTGAGGGTGGCGGCTAGATGGAACCAGCCAGAGACGTGCGGTGTGATGAGCATGTTGGGCGCATCCCACAGCGGGCTTGTCGCGGGCAGGGGCTCGGGGTCGGTGACGTCGACCGCGGCGCCGGCGAGATGTCCCGACTCCAAGGCGGCAACCAAGTCGTCGGCGACCACAAGGTCGCCGCGGCCGCCGTTGGCAAAGAAGGCGCCCGGTTTCATCGCGGCGAAGAACTCGGCGTTCGCCAGGCCGCGGGTCTCGGGCGTGCTGGGCATAAAGGATGCGACGATGTCGGCCTCGGCCAGGCGCTCGGACAGGGCGTCCATGCCGTCCATGTCCTCAAACACAATGGGGTAGACGAGTGGATGGCGCTTGATGCCGCGGACGTGCGCGCCCATGTCGCGGCAGAGCGTGGCGAAGTGGCCGCCGATATCGCCCGCGCCCAGCACCAGCACATTGGCGTTTTTGAGCGAGGTGACCGGCCCTAAATCCTCCCAGCGATGCTCGCGCTGCAAGTCGTGATAGTCGGGCAGGCGCTTCATCATGGAAAGGACCATGGCAAACATGTGCTCGCTCACGGCTTGGCCGTAGGCGCCCACCGAGCAGGAAAGCTTGGCGTCGGCTGGCACGGTGCCGGCGGTCAAGTAATCGTCATAGCCGGCGGTCTGCAATTGCAACAGCTGGAGGTGCTTGCACGCGGTAAGCAGGGCAGGGTCAATGTTGCCCAAGATCACGTCGGCGTTGGCGACCTGCTCACGCGTGATGGCGTCGGAGCTCGTGTAGATAAAGTCCTCGCCCGGAGCGCTCGACTCGAGGATCGCGCGGTGACGATCGTTGACGGGCAACAAAACCAGGATGTTCACAAGCAGTCCTCTCCGTTCAGCCTGCCAAAAAGGGACAGGTTCATTTTTGGCAGGCTTTATCAGGCAAAACGCTCAAATAAAACGCCGGATGCAAGACGGGCGTGCCCGTCGGCATCCGGCGCATCCACAGCTACCAGCTGAGCAGCTCGTAACCGTCCTCGGTCACCACGAGCTGTACCTCGCACTGGGCCGAATCGCTACCGTCCTTGGTGCGCACACACCAGCCGTCGCCCTTGCTGATCTTAATGTCGGGCGCTCCGGCATTGACCATGGGCTCGATGGTAAAGACCATGCCCGGGGCCATGATGGTGTCCACATCGGGCGCCTCGGTGGTAAAGCCCACAAACGGGTCCTCGTGGAACTCCTTACCGATGCCGTGTCCGCCGTACTCGCGCACCACGCTAAAGCCGGCGTCCTCGACCGTCTTTTGCACGGCCTCGGCCATCACGGACAGCGGCAGCCACGGCTTTTGGGCCGCCCAGCACACCGGC
>UQIT01000044.1 GCA_900541175.1 uncultured Collinsella sp. | reverse complement strand
GCGAACAAGTTGGCATGAAAAAGGCAAGGCATAGACCTTCTGGTCATGCCTTGCCTTTTGAATGACAAATTGTCGCTCTGGACGTCGAGCAGCGTCGGCCCGTTACGCGGTTTGGTAAAACCGCGTAACTACAAATCCCCGCCGGCGCCCAGCAGCTTGCGCATGACTTGCTCGGGGTTAACTGAGCCGTCGCGCGGGGCCAGGGCGGTGATCTTCTTTTGCATCTTGTACTCGTGCAGCTCGTCCTCGAGCTGGCGTACGCGGGCGCGGAGCTTCTCGTTCTCGCGTTCGCGCTCCTCGGCACGCTCCTTCATATCGAGGATGCGCACCACGCCGGCGAGGTTGATGCCCTCGTCGGTCAGTTGGTTGATGAGCTCCAGGCGCTCGATATCGGCACGCGAATACAGACGCGTGTTGCCGCCCGAGCGCTGGGGATTCACCAAGCCTTTGGACTCGTAGACGCGCAGAGTCTGCGGGTGCATGCCGGTCAGCTCGGCCGCCACGCTGATCATGTACAGCGGTTTGTTCCTATTGTCCTCGGCCATGCTACCTGACCCCTTTCCGTCTCGTTATCGTCCATCATAAGCCCGTGGGCGCGGGCGTGCGCCGCGACCGCCCTAGTACGTCGCCTTGTAACGGTTGACCTTCTCGCGATAGTCGCGTGTGTCGGTCTCGCGCAGCTTGGTCATGGCATCGCGCTCGTCATCGGATAGGTTCGTGGGGACCTGCACCTTGATCTCGACGAGCAGCGCGCCTGTGCGGCCACGGTGCTTAACGTCGGGCGCCCCCATTTCCTTAAAGCGGAACTTCTTGCCCGTCTGGGTACCCGCGGGCACCTTCAGACGAACCGTCGCACCGCCGGGCGTCGGCACGTCCACCGTGCAGCCGAGCGCCGCCTCGTAGACCGAGACCGGTACCTCCATGGTCACGTCGGCACCTTTGCGCTTAAACAGCGGGTGCTCCTCCACATGCGTGGTCACGACCAGGTCGCCGCGCTCGCCACCCGCAACGCCATACTCGCCGCGACGCTTGTAGCGCAGCTTGCCGCCGTCGACCGCACCCGCAGGCACCGAGACCGTAATGGTCTGCTGCTCACCTGTCGAGGGAATGCGATAGGTGACCTTGTGCGTCACACCGCGAAACGCGTCCTCGGCCGTCACATCGACGGTCAGCGACAGGTCGCCGCCCTTGCGAGCGCGGCTGCGACCCGCGCCGGCACCGGCAGCGGCCGCAGCCCCGGCAAAGCCCGAGCCCCAATCGCTGCCCCAGGCGCCGTTGCCGCTAAAGATGCTGTCGAAGATGTCGCCCCAGCCGCTGGCACCTGCGCCGGCACCGTAGCCTCCGCCATACGCGCCGCCCGCGCCCGGCATGCCGCCAAACATGAGCATCTGGTCGTACTCTTTGCGCTTCTTCTCGTCCGAAAGCGTCTCGTAGGCCTCGCTGATCTCCTTGAACTTGGCCTCGTCGCCGCCGGCATCGGGGTGATATTTTTGCGCGAGCTTGCGAAACGCGCTCTTGATCTCTTTGTCGGAGGCGCTCTTGGATACGCCCAGGATGTCATAGAAGGTTTTGCCTGCAGCCATCGTAGCTCCTCTCCTGTTTCATCCGCCGCCCAGCGGGCGGCGGCTCATGCTTTCATATGGCACTAGGCCAGAAAGGGCCCCGGGTGTTGCCCCGGGGCCCTTCTCAATTACTCCTCGGTGCTCTCGGCCGTATCGGCCGCAGCATCCTCGGGCGCCGCTTCGGGCTCCGGTGCGGGGCGCTTCTCGCCACCGTAGGTCACCGTCACCATCGCGGAACGCAGGATGCGATCCGCCATGCGGTAGCCCTTCTGGTACACATCGTTGACGGTCTCGTCGTACTGCGATGCGTCCTCGACGCGACCCACAGCCTGGTGCTCGAGCGGATCGAACGCCTCGCCCTTGGGGTCGATGGACTCAACGCCCTCGTGCGCAAACACATCGAGCAGCTTGGCATGAACCGCGTCAACGCCATCGACGAACTGCTTAAAGTCGTCGGAAAGCTCTTGGCTGCGGGCATGGTCAATCGCGCGCTCGATATCGTCGATCACCGGCAACAGCGCGGTGACAAGCTTCTCGGTCGCGCGCTCGCGCTCGGCGATACGCTCGTTTGCGGTGCGGCGACGGAAGTTCTCCCAGTCGGCCTGCAGACGGGCGGTGCGCTCGGTGGCGTCCTTTGCCTTGTCCTCGGCGGCCTTCCGAGCCTCTGCCGCAGCATCAAGCTCGTTGCGCACGTCGGTAAGCTCCTTCTGAGCCTGCTCGAACTTAAGCTTAAAGTCGTTGTCGGCGGCTTCCTCACCGGCGCGGATAGCGGCTTCCACCATCTCGTCCTCGGTCATCGTCGCCTCCTTGTTGGAATCCTCTACCTGGTTCTCGGCAGCCTCGGCGGCCTCGGCCTCGTTGGCCTCGGTATCGTCGACGGCCTCTACGGGAATCTTCACGTCCTTCTCCTCAGAGTCAACGGGGGCGGCGCCAGCGGCAGCCGCCTCCGTGCGAGCTTTACGGGCGGACATGATTACTTGTCCTCGTCGTCCACAACCTCGTAGTCGGCGTCGACGACGTCATCGTCGGCAGGCTGGGCGCCGGCGGCACCGTCGGTCTGCTGCTGAGCGTCGGCGTAGACAACCTGGGCCAGCTCGTAGGCCACGGACTGCAGGGACTCGCCGGCGGCCTTGATGGCCTCGACGTCAGAGCCCTCGAGCGCCTTCTTGGCGTCGGCGATAGCGGCCTCGGCCTTGGACTTCACGTCGGCGGAAACCTTGTCACCGAGCTCGTTGAGGGTCTGCTCGGTGGAGTAGCACAGGCTGTCGGTCTGGTTGCGGACCTCGACCTCTTCCTTCTGCTTCTTGTCCTCCTCGGCATGAGCCTCGGCGTCCTTGACCATACGATCGACTTCGTCGTCGGACAGAGCGGTGGAGCCGGAGATGGTGATCTGCTGCTCCTTGCCGGTGCCCTTGTCCTTAGCGGAGACCTTGACGATGCCGTTGGCGTCGATGTCGAAGGTGACCTCGATCTGCGGCACGCCGCGGCGGGCAGCCGGGATACCGGTCAGCTGGAACTTACCGAGCGACTTGTTGTCGCGGGCAAGCTCGCGCTCGCCCTGGAGCACGTTGATCTCGACGCTGGTCTGGTTGTCGGCAGCGGTGGAGTAGACCTCGGTCTTGGAGGTCGGGATCGTGGTGTTGCGGTCGATCATCTTGGTCATGATGCCGCCCATGGTCTCGACGCCCAGCGACAGCGGGGTAACGTCGAGCAGCAGGATGCCCTCGACGTCGCCGGTGAGCACGCCGCCCTGGACGGCAGCGCCGTCGGCAACGACCTCGTCGGGGTTCACGGACATGTTGGGCTGCTTGCCTGTCATGGTCTTGACGAGCTCCTGGACGGCGGGCATACGGGTGGAGCCGCCGACGAGGATGACCTCGGTCAGATCGGAGAGCTTAAGCTTGGCGTCGCGCAGGGCGTTGGTGACAGGCTGCTTGCAGCGCTCGAGCAGGTCACGGGTGATCTTCTCGAACTCAGCGCGGGTCAGCGTGTAGTTGAGGTGCAGCGGGCCGGACTGGTTCATGGTAATGAACGGCAGGTTGATGGTGGTCTGCTGGGCGGCGGAGAGCTCCTTCTTGGCGTTCTCGGCGGCCTCCTTCAGACGCTGCAGGGCCATGGGGTCCTGACGCAGATCGACGCCGTTCTCCTGCTGGAACTTGTCGGCCATCCAGTCGATGACGCGCTGATCCCAGTCGTCGCCGCCCAGGTGGTTGTCGCCCGAGGTGGACAGAACCTCAAACACGCCGTCGGCGAGGTCGAGGATGGAGACATCGAAGGTGCCGCCGCCCAGGTCGAAGACCAGAATGCGCTGGTCGGTGCCCTGCTTGTCCAGGCCATAGGCCAAAGCAGCAGCGGTCGGCTCGTTGACGATACGCTTGACGTTGAGGCCGGCGATCTTGCCGGCGTCCTTGGTGGCCTGACGCTGGGCGTCGTTGAAGTAGGCCGGGACGGTGATGACGGCGTCGGTGACGGTCTCGCCCAGATACTTCTCGGCGTCGGCCTTCATCTTGGCGAGCGTCATGGCGCTCACCTGCTCAGCGGTGTAATCCTTGCCCTCGATGTCGACGACGGCACGGCCACCCTGGCCCTCCTTGACCTCATACGGCACGGTCTTGATCTCGGAGGTGCACTCGGAGTACTTGCGGCCCATGAAGCGCTTGATGGAGAACACGGTGTTCTTGGGGTTGGTGACAGCCTGGTTCTTAGCGGCCTTACCCACGACGCGGTCGCCGTCGGCACGGAAGCCCACGACGGACGGGGTGGTGCGGTCGCCCTCGGCGTTCACGATAATGGTCGGAGAACCGCCCTCGAGAACGGCCATTGCGGAGTTAGTAGTACCAAGGTCGATACCAAGAATCTTACTCATTAGAAATTCCCTCTCTCTTTTGCGTTCGCGCCGCCTCGACAATCTGTCGCGCGGCGCTTCGGCTTGTCTTTCAGGATGTAGTGTATCCCCTTATGGGCCGGAATATACAAAATCTAAGTCAATTCATATAAGATTTCTTATTGCTGAGAGTTTAGGTTCTTAAATGCGCAGGTAGACGCACTGTTTGAGTTCTCGGCAAATCTATCGAGATCTATGTAGAGATGGCTGAGGTTTGCGTCCGGGGGTGCCTGGGGGCCGTCTTGCGGAAAGCTCATCCCGGTTTGAGCGTGGATTCCGGGTCGCAGTTTCCGTCTGAAGGCTCAACCGGAAACCGTATCCCGTTTTGAGAGCTGATACCGGCTCGCATTTTCCGCTAGCGGGCCTAAACGGAAACTGCAACCCGTTTTTCGACAAAATAATGGGATGCGGTTTCCGCAAGCACGCTCAATCGCCCTATATTTCAAGTCACCTTTAGCTAACATTTATGCAGCTCAACGGCCCCACCTGCGCGTTTTTTAGTAAACCTTGGCATACTCGGCGAACGGTATGAAGATGCCGGCCAGAGGGTATTGCAAACGGTCGCTCCCGTGGTATGTTTTTGCCCGAATCAAACCGGCGCGCATCGCCTGTAGCGTCGGTCAACAGAGAGGAAACTACCATGGCTCATCCCGTAATTGATGCCGACGAGTGCATCGCTTGTGGCGTTTGCGTCGACTCCTGCCCCGCTGGCGTTCTGGAGCTCCAGGACGTCGCTACCGTCGCTGACGAGGACTCCTGCGTCGCCTGTGGCGCTTGCCAGGACGCTTGCCCCGCTGGCGCGATCACCGAGATCGTCGAGGAGTAACAACTCCCCCACTTGCACACTCAAAAGTACACCGTGCACAAAAAAGGAGGCTTCCGCATCGCCGCGGAGGCCTCCTTTTGCATATGTGGGCAGCTAATTTGGAGCGGGACCCTTGGCAGTTGCGGTGGAATAGTTCCTGTTTTATGTCTTGGATGCCGATTTTAGGAACTATTTCACCGCAACTTATAGATGCGGCGTCGACTAGGACAAATCGTCTTCGTAGGGCATCAGGTCTGCTAGGTAGCCTTTTTCCTTGAGCATCGCCTCGATCTCGTCGAGGGTCTGTTCGTCCTCCGCCGCAATGCGATGGAAGTGGTAGCCGCTGGTCACCGTCAGTAGTGGAAAGCTCTTGCCGCTCTCGATATCGTGCAGGTAGCGCTCAACATCGCGACGATTGCGGATGTCCAGGTCGGCCGTGATCTTACCGTACACGCGGTGATTGACGATCACGTTGAGCACGGCACCACCGGCGTCGACGATACTCGTGAGCTCATCGCCTGCCTGCTCCACGCCGTGGCGAACCTTGACCAAGCGCGTGGGAACAGCCGGACTGCTCGCCGCCTCCTGCAGCACGTAGCCGCGATTGGTCGCCACGATATCGTGCCCATCGGCGCGCAGCAGGGCGATGTCTTGCACGACAATCTGGCGGCTCACACCCACCTCACGAGCAAGTGCGCTGCCGGAGACGGGGCCCTTGGCTCGCTCGAGCACGCCCATGATGGCACGGCGACGCTCGCGGGCGTCCATTATTTACCGTCCAGCAGACGCAGGTGCTTAAGCGAGAGGTCGAGAATCGGCGCAGAGTGCGTCAGGGCGCCCGAGCTAATAAAGTCGACACCCAGATCGGCCAGGGCGCGAATGTTGTCGGCGTCCACGTTGCCCGAACACTCGGTCTTGGCACGACCGGCGATAAGCTCGATAGCGGCCGCCATGTCGTCATGGGTCATATTGTCGAGCATGATAATGTCGGCACCGGCCTCCACGGCCTCGCGCACCATGTCCAGGTTCTCGCACTCGATCTCGACCGTCGCAGTAAACGATGCATGGGCGCGCGCCATCTCGATTGCACGCGTCACGCCGCCGGCGGCATCGATGTGGTTGTCCTTGAGCATGACGGCCGTCGACAGGTTGTAACGGTGGTTGCTGCCGCCGCCAATCTCGACCGCGGCCTTCTCAAAGACGCGCATGCCCGGCGTGGTCTTGCGCGTATCGACGAGCACGGTCTTGGTGCCCTCGAGCGCCGCGGCCATCTGGTGCGTATAGGTAGCGATACCGCTCATGCGCTGCAGGTAGTTGAGTGCCACGCGCTCGCCCGAAAGCAGCACGCGCGCGTCGCCGCGCACCTGACCCACATGGTCGCCGGCGTGCACCTCGTCGCCATCGGCAACGTCGAGCAGCACCGAGCTCTGCGAATCCAGCAGTTCAAAGGTGCGGGCAAACACATCCAAGCCGGCGATGATGCCGTCGGCCTTGGCGATAAGCTCCACCGTGGCGGGACGCGCCGTGGGGCACACGCTCACCGTGCTCACGTCCTCAAAGGTAATGTCCTCGCGCAGAGCCTGCAGAATCAGATCATCGACGACGAGCTTCATGGTAATGGGATTCATGGTCTACTCCTCCACGGCCTGCGTGCCGGCGGCACGGGCCAAATCATCGATTGCCAGGGTGTCGGCACTCAGGGCGCGATGACGGCCATCGAGCGCGGTATCGCCCGCCTGCTCCACGGCCAGCGACTCGCCGGTACGCATGTACCACGCGGCGCGACGACCCCAGACCAGTGCTTCGAGCAGACTGTTTGATGCAAGGCGGTTCTTGCCGTGAACGCCGTTGCAGGCCGTCTCGCCCGCGGCGTAGAGTTCGGGCATCGAGGTGCGGCCGTCCTTGTCGACCCACACGCCGCCCATAAAGTAGTGCTGCGTCGGCGTAACGGGAATGGGCTCGTCCAAGATGTCGCGGCCGTCCTCCAGGCAGCGCGCGCGAATGTTGGCAAAGTGCCCGGTCACCACGTCACGCTCGACGGGGGCAAAGCTCAGCCACTCGTGCTCGGTGCCGTCCTGCTTCATCTGCTCGCGGATGGCGGCGGCGACAACGTCGCGCGGCTGCAACTCGTCGGTAAAACGCTCGCCGGCGGCGTTGAGCAAAATCGCGCCCTCGCCGCGGCAGCTCTCGCTGATCAGGAACGTGCGACCCGGCTGCGGCGAGAACAGACCCGTGGGATGGATCTGCACGTAGTCCAGGTGCTCCATCTTAATGCCATGCTCCTGAGCGATGTAGCAGGCGTCGCCCGTGAGCTGCGGGTAGTTGGTCGAGTGGTCGTACACGCCGCCAATGCCACCCGTCGCCCACAGCGTGTGGCGGGCATGGATCTTAAACGGCTTACCGGCATGCACGCCCTCAACGGCATTTGCCAGCTCGTCGGCGGGGCGAACCGAGTTGTCCTCGTCCACGGCTACGGCGACGACGCCGGTGCACACCGTGGCGCCATCGCGCTCGGCGGTCAGGATGTCGGTCATGGCCACGTGCTCCAAAATCTGCACGTTGTCCAGCTTGCGGACAGCCTGAAGCAGCTTGGTCGTAATCTCCTTGCCGGTGATATCGGCATGGAAGGCAATGCGCGGACGGCTGTGTGCGCCCTCGCGGGTAAAATTGAGGCTGCCGTCGGCCTTGCGCTCAAAGTCCACGCCCATCGCCAGCAGGTCGTTGATGACCGAGCGGCTCGAGCGAATCATGATGTCGACGCTCTCGCGGCGGTTCTCGTAGTGGCCGGCGTGCATGGTGTCCTCAAAGAAGGCATCGTAGTCCGAGCCTTCGGGCAGCACGCAGATGCCGCCCTGCGCGAGCATCGAATCGCACTCGTCGACAGCGCCCTTGGAGAGCATGATCACGCGCGTGCTCGTCGGCAGGTTGAGAGCCGCGTACAAGCCCGCTACGCCGCAGCCGGCAATGACGACGTCGCACTCCATGTCGGGGTATTGTTTGGTTTCCACAGGAATCCTCTCCCTTGTAATGTGGCATAAGGGACTGCCCCTCATGACACATCGTTCTAGCGTGCTGCGTACTCGAGCATGCGGTCGAGCGTGAGTTTGGCCTGGTCGGCAGCCTCGTCCGACACGCCGATCTGCACCTCGCCCTCGCCCGTCTCCAGGCAGCGCACGAGCTTTTCGAGCGTGATGAGATCCATGTTGACGCAGGTGGGCTGCACCACGGGGAAGTAGAACTTCTTGCCGGTGCCCTGGCAGCGGCGCTCGAGCTCGTAGAGCACGCCGCGGACCGTCACGATAATGAACTCGCTCGCGTCGGACTCCTCGGCATACTTGATGATGCCGGCGGTGGAGCCGATGTAGTCGGCCTCGGCCAGGACGTCGGCCTTGCACTCGGGGTGCGCCAGCACGAGCGCGTCGGGGTGGGCCTCCGTCGCGTCGACGATCTGCTCGACGGTGATGATGTGATGGCGCGGGCAGTAGCCGTTGTTGAGGATGACGTGCTTTTGCGGCACCTGCTCGGCTACGAAGCGTCCCAGGTTTTGGTCGGGAATGAACAGGATATGCTGCTGCGGCAGCTCGGACACGATCTTAACGGCGTTGGAGCTGGTGACGCACACGTCGCTCCAGCTCTTGATCTCGACCGTGGAGTTGACGTAGCACACCACGGCCAGGTCGTCGCCGTACTCGGCGCGCGCCGCGTCGACCGTCTCGCGCTTGACCATGTGCGCCATGGGGCAGTCCGCGCCCGGCTCGGGCAGCAGCACGGTCTTAGTGGGATTGAGCAGCTTGGCGCTCTCGCCCATAAACTCCACGCCGCACAACACGATGGTCTGCTGCGGCAGGCTTTTGGCGAGCTTTGCCAGGTAGAAGCTATCGCCGACGTAATCGGCAACGGCTTGGACCTCGGGCGCCACGTAATAGTGCGCCAGGATCACCGCGTCACGTTGGGTTTTTAGTTGCTGAATGGCCTCGACGAGCTCTGCGGGCACCAGTGCCGCACGCTCCGTTGCCGTCGTTGCCGATGCTAGGCCGGCCGCGATATCGCGTGCAAGCTCCGACGCATCCATGTTCGCGCTCTGTGCCATCAAGGCCCCTCTCTTTTGGCGAATCTTGGGGCTTTAGTATGACACCTAGGTTTACAGCTGACAAGACAGCTGTAAACCTAGGTGTAAAGTTGAAATAAAGATTCAATCATATGGCAGGTCCATTTTCGAACTGGCAAGCTGAGGTTAGCCGGGCTTTCGGTAGCGCAAGGGGCATCTTTCGCCACCGCAATACCGCTTGGCGCGAGTTGCACGACGCGGGGCGCAAATGGGACGCGTCTCCGCAAGCGGCGCGTGCCCGATGTGGCAAAATCGAATTACTAAGGGGGCCGAATGCTCAAGATTATTGCCTGCGACGACGACATCACTTTTCTAGATAAACTGCACCGGATGATCGACCGTTGGTCGACCGAGACGGGCACGGCGGTCGATGTTGCGCTCGTCACGCGCGGCGAGGACCTGCTGGCCCGCCATGCCGCATCGCGCGCCGACATCATTCTGCTCGACATGATCATGCCGCTCGTCAACGGCATGGACACCGCGCGCGAATTGCGCCAGGCCGATACCGCCGTGCGCTTGGTGTTTCTCACCTCATCGCCCGAGTTTGCACTGGAGTCCTACGAGGTCCGCGCCTTCGATTATCTGCTCAAGCCCGTGACTTACGAGCGCCTGGCGCAACTGCTCGACGAGCTTTCGAGCATGCGTCCGGCAGCGACCGACGAACTCGTCATCAAAACGTCCTTTGGCTACCACGCCCTGCGCCTGTCCGACATCGAATATGCCGAGGCGCGCAACAAGCACGTGGTCTTCCACCTGCGCGACGGACGCGATATCGAGGCACTCGAGTCATTCCGCAGCGTCGAAGACCGTTTGGCGCAAAATGCCACCGCAGCTACCAGGTCAACCTGCGCAATATCGATCACTTTGACCGCACGGACATCGTCATGCGCTCGGGTGCGTGCATCCCGCTTTCGCGCAGCTGCAAGCAGGGATTCCAAGACGCCTACTTTGCGGTTCGCTTTGAGGGTGGGAGACACTGATGGTCTCCTCGGTCGAAATGGTCCTTTGGGCAATCCACCACGCCACGACGCTGCTCTTTGGCGTCTTTGCCTCGGCGGCGCTGTGCGGTATCGAGATCAACCGGCGTCATGCGCTTGAACTGGTGCTGGTCGGTGCCGTAACTGGATGCGCATTTGGCCTCGCCAATGCCGTCGGCGGCGAGCTTTTCGCCCGCCAGGTATATCCGCTCGTCGTGCATCTGCCGCTCGTCATCTATTTGTGCGCGCGCTACCGCCTGAGCCCGCTGCTTGCCGTGCTCGGCATTACGAGTGCCTATCTGAGCTGCCAGTTCAGCAATTGGATGGGCATCGCCGCATTTGCCGCAACCGATTCTCAGATCGCGTACTATCTGGCGCGCATCGCGACCACACTCGCCGTCTTTGCCGTCCTGTTGCATTGGGCCGGCGACATCGGTCCGCGCTTGGCGATTAAAAGCACCACCGAGCTGAGCATCCTTTTAATCCTACCGCTCGTCTATTACGTCTTTGACTATGCCACCAACGTCTATACCACGCTGTTCCACTCGGGCTCGGTGGTGACGGTTGAGTTTTTGGCATTTGCGCTCTGTGCCTTCTATCTTATGTTTCTTGCCGTTTACCTACGCGAATACGAAGAAAAAGAAGCTGCCGAGCGTGAACGCTGGATGCTCGAGACACGCGACAGCGCCGCCATCAAAGAGCTCGAGGCCTGGCGTCAATCTGGGCGCGAGCTGTCGATTCTTCGCCACGATATGCGCCACTTCCTACGCGGCCTGGCCGCTTTAATTGAGGAGGGCCACACCGACGAGGCGCTCAAACGCATCGACGAACTCTGCGAAGCCGGCGACCGCACCGCCGTACGCCGCTTCTGCGCCAACGAGACCGTAAACATCGCGCTTTCGTCGTTTGGCTCGGATATCAGCAAGCGCGGCATTTCCGCCGACTTGCGCGCCGCCGTGCCCCAGAGCGTGCATGTGGCCGATGTCGACCTGTTCAGCGTGCTTTCGAATGCCCTGGAAAACGCCATTGCCGCGGCGAGCACCGCCCCCGAGGGCAAGCGCTTTGTCGATCTTGATCTGCGGTTTGAGGACGGGCAGCTGCTGCTTTCGGTTTCCAACACATTTGGACGGGCGCCGCACATGGTCGACGGCATGCCCGTGGCTCAGCACGCCGGTCACGGCTTTGGCACCAAGAGCATTAAGCTCGCCGTGGAGCGCATGAACGGCAACTGCCAGTTCCGCATTAACGGCGATCAGTTTGAGCTGCGCGTTGTGATGTAAGGGCGCGGGCGCGACGGATTTGCGTTCCGCGGGTGCGGCTCGCCCGCTCGGGGTCTTTTGTCGATGCGGGCTCGCTACAGCGGCGCGGCTGCCGGGGTCAGCTGCTTGATGTATGCCCACATGCGCTGCTTGGCGGCTTTGTCAGTGAGCGCCGCCTCAAAGCCGTCGAGCGCGAGCACGCGGCGACCCTGCACATGGGCGACCAGGCCGGGCTTGAGCATGGCGGTGTCGAAGTCATCGATCGCCACGAGCATATCGGCGTAGGTCTCGCGCATGGCGTCAGCCGCGTTGTTGTCGAGCAGTAGCACCGCCTCGGGGTCCAAAGCCTCAAGCGCCTCACGGAACAGCTCGCACGGCAGAGTCTCGCCCACCGCGACCGCTCCGTCACCCACGCCGGCGACGCTTGCCAGCACGCAAAAATCCTCGGGCGCGTAGCCGATGGCCCCAAGCGCCTTGCGCAACGCCGCGCCATCCGGGCCGGCGGCAAGCTCGCCACCCGAACGCTCGGCCTCGTCCAAATCGCCTTTGACCAGCACGATCGGCGAGCACGCGTTGCCCGCGATACGCACGCCACGGACCGCAAGCGATGTGAGCTCCTGCTCGGCCGCCTGGGCGATGGCTTCTTTTTTCTGGCTTTGTGACGTGGACATGCGCTCTCCAATCGTTTGCGTGCCCACCATTATATAAAAGAGCTGCCCGCGAGTGGTTGCTTTGCGGGCGGCTGGGTATAAGCACGGTCGTACTGAGTTTTACGCGGCCGAGCCGCGTCGCATTATGGAGGTCACCATGGCTGACATTAATCAGATTACCCCCGAGAACTTCGATTCCATCGTTAACGACAGCCTGCCCGTGCTGGTTGATTTTTGGGCACCGTGGTGCGGGCCCTGTCGATCCCTCTCGCCCATCGTTGACGAGGTTGCCGATGAGCTGGCGGGCAAGCTTGCCGTTGCCAAATGCAACGTCGACGACAACCAGGACCTGGCCATGAAGTATGGCGTCATGAGCATCCCCACGCTGATTGTGTTTAAGAACGGCGAGGAGATTGACCGCTCGGTTGGCGCCCTACCCAAGGCGAGGCTGCAGGCGCTGCTGGAGAAGCACCTGTAATACGCTTGTTACTTACCCGCCGTCTATGAGCGCTTTTGCACCGCTCGCCGGACTTCTGGATGCACCGAGTGCAGCCACGGATAGTATGGTAGTCACAAACAGCCCCCAGTGAACGGGTGCGGGTCGCACAGACTCGTATCCGTTTTCTTATGCAGCTGCGCACAGAGCGGGCGTAGTAAAATCTGAACCACTGAACTGCCCCATACAAAAGGAGATTTCCCATGCATGATGTTGGAATGAACATGAGCCAGCTTGCCATGAGCGTCAAGCAGGTCGACGACACCATCGAGCTCGCTCATGAGTGGAGCCATCAGCTGCTGCATGCGACCGAGAATTTTGACATGGAGCGCATCGGCGCCAAGCTCGAGGCAGCCATGGCCGCGCTGCACGAGGCCCACGACGCACTCGAGGGCTACGAAGAGGCCATCGAGGCCGACCACAACTCCGTCGGCTCCGTGAAGCTGGTGTAAAGTGGCCGAACACGAGCACGGCTGCGGGTACGAGCACGAGCGTCCGCACGGGGCGGGCGGTGACGCGGGCTGCCACTGTAGTGGCTCCGGCTCCGAGCTGGTCCGCTTTTCGGTTACCGCCCTGGTGATCCA
>UQIT01000043.1 GCA_900541175.1 uncultured Collinsella sp. | reverse complement strand
AGATGGGTGAATTGAACGCAATGGGGACGGAAAAGGCTGCAGCGAGAACGAGCGTGGAAATCCATACGGCCCTGTCTCTTAGGATTAGTTTGAGAAGAAGTCGACAGTACATTCAGAAGCACCTACGTTCCTCAAAGAATCGTTAGATTAAAAGTAACAGACCGGATGAAGATACGTGCGACGGGGGCGAGGCGAATGGCTGAGCGGTATCGATATGCGGGTTCAACGGTATCACATTGGCCACATAGATTTTTAACTTGCATTTCTACCCGCCCTTTTCGTAGAGTCGCCGATACGTGCTTAGCGCACCCTCGGCGCGTCCGGCAGGCTTTGCGAAATGGGATCCAGGAGACTTCGGCGCAGCATCATCTTGCGGAATGCCTCTAATGAGCCTCCCATCCTTCAAAAACAGAATCTCATCGCACAGCCTATCGACCGAATCCAAGATGTGGGATGACATGATGATGCACGTACCAGAATCGGCCAGCTTCCTGAGAATCTCGGAATGCAAGTCCACCCTGCTGGGGTCGAGCGCGTTCATGGGCTCATCTAATAGAAGGTACCGCGCGCCCGTCGCATACGCAATCGCCAGGGTAAGCTGCTGCTTCATGCCCTGGCTCAGAGTGCGGATCCTCATCTTCGCGAACTCGCCTATCTGCGTTTGTTCCACTATCTCTTCGATATCGCGAGCATGCGGCCACATATCGCAAACCATCTTGAGGTGATCTTCCGCACGCAATCCGGGATACAGCAGCGTCCCCTCACCAGGTGCATAGAAGATCATAGAACGGACCTCTCTCGCACCCGTACCCTGCACCTCATCCAGAACGATGCTCCCGTCCACGCGAGGACCCGGCAAACCTGTCATCGCACGCAGCAACGTCGTCTTTCCATGCCCGTTCGGAGCGACGAGACCGTAGACCGTACCCGGGGCAAACTCAGCGTTCACCGAATCTACGAGCACCTTCTTTCCATAAGAGATCGTCAGCGTTTGAAGGTCAATCATCGAGATCATCCCCTTTCGATCTTTGGAACACTCAGGCGCACCATCAACGGAGATACGGCGCCCAAGACCACCAGCAGAGCGCCCGATGCGCCGACGACCTCTCCAAAAGGCATCGCGTTCGTCCCTCGCCCAAGGAACCCAATCGTCCCCACCTGGGAAGCGGGATCAAACGAGGCGAATGGAGCCAGCAGCGCGACGCCCATGCCCACGCTTTCAACATGAGCGCTCAACGAACCCAACACCAAGAGAACCGCGCAAACCATTCCGGTGACAACGGGGTTGCGGCTAATCGCTGCTGTCAACGCAGCGACGACGGAAATCACGCCGTATGCCATGACCAGCAACGGAATACTGCACAACACCGCCTCCCCCACCATGGACGTTGTCGAAGCTCCCGCCCGAATGAGAGCGACGGGATACTCCGATCCACCCGCACCGTTCTTAATCACGGACACAACGACAGCGGGAACCATCGACACCAAAAGCAGCACCAAGCCAAGCAGGAGAGCCAGCGCAACAGCCGTCAGAAAACGCACATGCGCTGTTGCGGGGATCTGGAGAACCAGAAGGGAACGACACTGCAGGTGGGTGCACGCGAGCGATGTGACAACCACGGGCAACAGCAAAAATAAGGAGGGAAGCGCTGCCTGGAGATACGAAAGGAGGATTAATGGGGGCATCTTCGTACTTAACTCGTAAACCTTGGGGTCCGGCAAGCTCGCGATCGACTCAAGCAGAAGGGCGCGCGCCTCCGCACGAGAAGGAGTCTCCGGCTCGATTCCGATCGATTGCAGGAGAGTCGCATCTGCCGCGCCCAGCTCACCTCGAGCGCGCTCGTACGTCGCAAGGCTTCGAAACCCCTCCGCAGGCATAGGCGCGTACACGAAACCCGAAAGAGCATCCCGCATGTCTTCCAGGGCCGCTTTGCCCTCGACGTCCATATTCGCAGCGTTCTGCTCTAGATACCGATCTATTGAACGGAGCTCCCCATCCCTATACCGAACAGCGGAAACGTTATCAGCGTCAGGAAACATCTCGACCAGAGCCGGGGCCAGCATCGTCGTCGACATTGCAATCGCGCATACGGCGAGGGCAGGAGAACGCAGGAGCAGTTTCCCCATCGTTCTTACGTATGCAATGGCGGAGGCACAAGCGCTCGAACGAGTTGCCGTTCTCGATGCAGTGAAGGAACCTCTCTCAAGACAAATCGGGGATATCGGGCACGCGCAGCCGCTCTTTCCAGCAACGCAAAGCAGGCTAATTGCCAGCACCTCGATCCCGATTGCGCATACGAGGGCAATCGCGCCACGCTCGAAGCAAAGTCCAGGCAGATTCACTATCTGCGTTGTCGGGTACGGGCTATAGGCGCCGACGGTCAACTCAGTGTTCGCATACGTAAGGGGATTCAACAGGGCGAACTCACGTAAAGCGATGGATCTTCCGTAATACCCGGGAACCATCGTCACCCCCATCAGGGCACATACGAACACGATTCCAAGCGTAGGGTTATTGGCAATCTTCACGGCAAGGTGAACGACAAGCGAGATGAACGCTGCCACCAAGAATTGCAAGATGGCCGTCTGCGCGAACACCAGCCAAGCCGGTTTGATAACCGGAGTCGCATATTGAATGTAGCCTATCGGATAGAACGGCGAGCCCGGGCCATTCTTCACAAGCGCGGCGATTATCCCTGGAAGATTGATGGCGAGGACGGCAAGCATTGCAAAAACACTCGCCCATACGCTCGATGCAACAAGTCTACCCAGCTCGCCCATCGGTGCCTGGATGATGAGCTTTTCACGTTTGTTAAGACGCGCGGCAAGGAACGAGACGGCAACGGCCGTTGCGACCCATAGCAAGTACTCCTTCGATCCGTCATAATAGGTGTACTCTCCATCCGATATCTGCAGAAACGGAAGTAGGGGAGAGAGCGGTGCCAAGATAAGACGTCCCGCGGCAAGAGGGTACAGAAGCGCGGGCATGCTTGATGAAGAGGTATAGACACCGTCCTCCCCCGCATTCACAAGCGCATCCGCATAGGATGCTGACAATTCCTGCTCAACACGGGTTATTCCCGACTCGAGGTATTCGACCCGTCCGTCGATGCCAGCCGCGCTCCTGAAGACGGGCAGAGCACAAAGAACCATCAACGCAACAACGACAACACAGAGCGACCTGGAGGAGAGAAGCGACCTAAAGATCGCCTTCGAGATTTTGAGCATATTCATCGCCAACCTTAACCTCATCCAGTCGGAACAGAGGGGCCGAACAAAATGCTCGGCCCTTATTACTTGCCGGCAAAGTCAATTTAACATAAACTGTTAAAAAGTAACCTGAGTTTTTTAAATTCTTCGGAGGTTATTATGAGTTCCGACAATCGCACTCCCCGGCTTCATTCCTTCCGCATCGCATGTGCGATAGCCTCTGCGACCCTTTGCGCCACCGCCATCGCACAAGTGGCGTTCTCCTTAAAGCCAGCAATCGAAGTGCTCGACAACCCTGTAATTGCAGACTCCCCCGCGTATCCAGCCCTTGCGATCTCGACATTGGTCCCTGCCGTCATCGGTATCGCTACGACCATCCTCAGCGCCGTTCTCGTGTGGACGATCAAGAGCGGAGACCCCTTCAAGAAAGGGTCTGCGACATGCTTGAAGGTGCTCGGCATTCTCTTCGTTGTTCAAGCTGCCACCAGCCTCTACGCCGGCTCACTCAAAACCTCCGTTTCGATGTTTGGCGGCGAGGGGGCCGTCGGCGCCCAAGAGATCGCTTCATCATTCGATTGGACCTCTCTGGTTCTCGGCATCGTCCTGTTCATGCTTTCCCAGCTCTTCTTGTACGCCCGAGAGCTGTACCTCGACTCCGACGAGATTGCGTAAGGAAACGCCATGCCCGTAATTGTTCGCCTCGACAAGATCATGGCCGAGCGAAAGATTTCCTCGAACGAACTTGCCGAAAGGATTGGAACCACGCCCGTGAACCTGTCCCGTATTAAAAAAGGGCATATTCGCGGCATTCGCTTCAACACACTCGAGCAGCTATGCCTCGCCCTTCGTTGCCAACCCGGAGACCTTCTCGAAGTCATGAGCGAAGAGGATGCCCGAAACGAGTTCGGACTCGATTGGTCCGCCGAGGATTAGAGGGCGGTCGTACTCGCCCTGCACACGGGGATGCGAATCGGCGAGGTCTGCGGCCTTCGGTGGTGCGATGTGGATTTCGAGACGGGCCTGATCTCGATCAGACACTCGGTGGCGTACGCGAAGGGAATGGGTTCGTTCATCAAGGACACCAAGACCCATGACGCCAGGGGTATCCCCATCGACCCGGTCGGCCTACTCCCCTTCCTGAAGGAGACCCACGAGATCGACTGCGGAAAGCTGCGCTTGCGCGGCCTTACCGGGGCGGTCGAGATCGGGGACTGCTACATCCTGTCGGAGCCGGGCGCGACCTTCGCGACGACAAGCTATATCCGCAGGGCGTTCAAGACGTTCTCGGAGACCAACGGCCTCATGGGCACCAACGACGAGCTGATCACGTTCCACGGCCTTCGCCACACGTTCGCAACGCAGTGGATCCGCCAAGGCGGCGATATCAAGGCGCTCCAATCGATCCTCGGCCACAAGGACGCCATGGCGACGCTCAACGTCTACGCCGACATCGAGCCCATCTCCAAAATCCATAACATGCTGCGCGCCACGCCGTGCCTTTGGCGCGGGCACCTCGGGCCGAGGGTCGATCCGGGTCCCATGTTCCAACAGAGGATCCAGGAGTCCATCGAGACGCTCCAGGCGTTCGGCTACGGCATCACCGAGCCGGACGACCGAAATATCGCCATACGCGACGTGAAGACGAACAGTTGGCTCTAGCTCACCGAGTACGCGGCAGTGCTGGGCCCATCCCAACTGAGGTCACGGTGGTCCGATAGGGGCGCCGCCCGCGGCATGCGCCGCGGAGCGGTATCCCCTACCGAAGGGCGGGGATGCCCTCCGCTTCCAGTTCGGAATCAGCCGTCGGAGGCGTTCGGCTGACTGCGGGAACGGCCTGTCCGCTCAATGTGTTCGGCTGAGATCGGAAATCAACCCAACACGAGCCGGACACGCGCCAGACGGCTCTTCCCCGTACGGCCTTCCCCCTTACGCTCATGTTGCAGGCATGTAACGCCGCAGCGAGCGCGCCTTTTTTGCGCCAGACAGGTACAATGATGAACACTGTACCGTAGCGGAGCGCCCCGCGCGCGCCGCAATCACGCGAAAGGGTTTCCCATGGCCGAGATCTCGTCCTCCCGTATCGTCATCACCGTCCTTGGCAAGAACCGCCCCGGCATCGTCGCCGGCGTTACCCGTGTCCTAGGCGAGGCCAACGTCGACATCCGCGACATCACGCAGTCCATTATCGAGGACATCTTCACCATGACCATGCTGGCCGATACCGCCGAGTCCAAGCTCGACTTCGCCGAGCTGCAGAAGGCGCTGGCCGAGGCCGGCGAGCTTTCGGGCGTCAACGTGTCCATCCAGCGCGAGGACGTCTTTAACTTTATGTACCGCCTGTAGCGAACAAGCCGCTCGGGGCAGCTTGACGTCATATCGTCCAAGCGCGCGGCCCCCAAGCGGACCGGAGAGGAGCGCGCATGGCCTACGACGCCAAGAAAATCTACTACCGCTTCGACGATCACCTGAGCCGCCTGGTTCTGGATTACGAGGCGAGCCGTCAGATTTCGCCCGAAAGCGAAAACCTCTACCACGGCCTGCCGACCGCCCCGTACGACGAGGGCCTGTTCGTAGAGCACAACGTCAAGCGCGGCCTGCGCAATGCCGACGGCTCGGGCGTGGTCGCGGGCCTTACCCGCATCTCGGACGTGCACGGCTACAACAAGGTCGACGGAAAGGTCGTGCCCGATCAGGGCAAACTCACGCTTCGTGGCTACAGCATCGAGGACCTGGTCAATAACGCCCAGGCCGAGGATCGCTATGGCTACGAAGAGGTCGCCTACCTGCTCATCACGGGCTCGCTGCCCACCAAAGAGGAACTCGACGGTTTTTGCGAACGCCTGGGTGCTTTTAGGCATCTGAGCGACGAATACGTCCGCGAGTTCCCCATGACCACGGTGTCGTCGAGCATCATGAATGTGCTTCAGCGCGCCGTGCTGCTGCTCTACGCCTTCGACGCCGAGCCCGACGCCATTACACCCGAGCACGAAATCGACGTCGCCATCTCCATGCTCGCCCGTCTCCCCCGCATCGCCGCCTTCGCGCATATGGCGTCGGTCGCCAAGCGCCGCGGCTCCGAGGTTCATGTACCGCACCCCACACCCGGCCTCTCCACCGCCGAGACCATCCTGCAGGTGTTGCGCGGCGGCATGGCATTCACCCGCGACGAAGCCATGCTGCTCGACGTGATGCTCATGCTGCATGCCGAGCACGGCGGCGGCAACAACTCCACGTTTGCCTGCCGCGTGCTGTCCTCCTCGGCCACCGACCCGTATTCCGCCTACGCCGCGGCCATCGGCTCGCTCAAGGGCCCGCGCCACGGCGGCGCCAACGCCAAGGTCGTGTCCATGCACGAGGACATCCGTGCGCATGTCTCCAATTGGGAGGACGAGGACGAGGTCGCAGCCTACCTGGGCAAGATTCTCGACAAGCAGGCCTTCGACGGCACGGGTCTCATCTACGGTATGGGCCACGCCGTCTACACGCTGAGCGACCCGCGTGCCGAGGTGTGCCGCCGTTACGCGCGCACACTTGCCGCCAAGAAGGACCTGGGCGATGAGTTCGCGCTCATCGAGCGCATCGAGCGCCTGGCCCCGCAGGTGATGCGCGATCACGGCATGACCAAGCCCATCTGCGCCAACATCGACCTGTACACGGGTTTTATCTACAAGATGCTCGGCGTGCCCGAGACGCTCTTTACGCCGCTATTCGCCGTTGCCCGCATGGCCGGCTGGTCGGCGCACCGCATGGAAGAGCTCTTCTGCGCGCATCGCATCATCCGTCCCGCGTATCGCCCGGTTATCGAGCCGCTGGAGTACAAGCCGCTCGCCGATCGCTAGGACGCGGACCGTTATAGAACCCGAGCGTGGCCAGGGCATCACCGCCCTCGGCCACGCTTTTTATGCCAGTAGAAAGGGCTGCATCGAATGATTGTGTTTTCCGATATGGATGGAACGCTGCTGACGAGTGATAAGCAGATGAGCGACGCTACCTGGGCGATGCTCGACGAGCTTGCGCGCCGCGGTATTGAGTTTGTGCCCTGCACGGGGCGCCCGCTGTCGGGCATCTTTGAGCCCATCCTCGCTCACCCCGCCGTACACTACGCGGTCTGCGCCAACGGTGCCAGCGTCTGGCAGCTCGACGACGGTACGCCCACCGATACCTCACGTGCTACGCGCATTTTGAGCCGACCGCTCGACCGCGCCATCGCCCACCTCGTCCATAGCATTGCCGCCGGCCATGACGTCACCTTCGATATCTTCGCCGACGGCCAGTGCTTCCTCCCCCGCTCGCTCTACACGCGCCTGGACGAATTCTGCGGCGGCGACCCCCACATCGCGGCTTCGCTCAAGCGCACACGAACACCGATCGACATGGATATCGACAGCAAGATCGACGAGGTCGAGACACTCGAACGCATCGCCATGTACTGGCACGACCCGGCCGATCGCGACGCCATCGCGGCGGAGCTCGACACGCTCGGAGGCATTGAGGTCACGCGTTCGTACGCCATGAATATCGAGGTCATGGGCGAGGGCGCCACCAAGGGAACGGCCCTCACGTGGCTGTGCGAGCACCTGGGCGAGCGTCTCGCCGACGCCTGGGCGTTCGGCGACAACATCAACGACATCCCCATGCTGCAGGCAGCGGGCCATGGCATGGCCATGATCAACGCCGAGCCCGAGGACCGCGAGGCCGCTGACGCCATCACCGAGTTCGACAACGACCACGACGGCGTCGCCCACGCCATCATGGCTGCCCTCGCCTAGCAGCAGCAACCCGGCAGGGTAGCTAATTTGGGACGGGGCTATTTTAGCTACCCACGGAAAACCGCAAGGACTGTCCCCGGCTGCCGGCAGAAAAGGAACGTCCCCAACTGCCGGATTAGGCGAGGCTCTCCAGCACGCGACGGAGCTCCTGTTGGACGGCGTGGTCGCGGTTACGACCCACCACGCGATCGGCAACGGCCTTGAGCGCGGGGCGCGCGTTTTCCATCGCGCAGCCCGTGCCGACAAAGCGAATGATCTCATAGTCGTTCATCGAGTCGCCAAACGCCATGACCTCGTCGCGCCCAATGCCGTAATGCTCCGCAAGCTGCGCGATGCCCGAGGCCTTCGACACGCCGGGCTGCATGGCGTCGATCCACGCGTTGCCCGAAGGCGCAAAGGTAAAGAGCTGACCGAGCTCGCGCTGTAGCACGTAGGCGCTGTCCATAACGGCACCGTCGTCGCAAAAGATGCTCGCCTTGATGATATTTACGCTGGGATCGGGCAGCTCCCAAATACGCTCGGCATTGGGAAGGTCCTTATCGACCTCACACACGAACTTGCACTCGTCATCGAGCAAAAAGGACTTGGTTCGGTCAAAGAGTGCAAGATGCAGATTGGGAAACGTCGCGACGGCCTGGGCGAGCTTTCGAATCGCCAGGTGCGAATATACCTCGCGGTCTACCATTTTGCCGTCGGCGTAGACCTGGGCACCGTTAGCTGCGACAAAGTCCATCTTGTCGCGAACGGGCGCAAAGAACTCACACAGGCGATCGTAGCGGCGACCTGACGATGCGGCAAAATACACGCCATGCTCGCGTAGCGCCAAAATCAGTTCGTAGGTCTCGGGAGGCACCTGGCTGTTTTCGTCAAGCAACGTGCCGTCCATATCGGATGCAATCAGTTTAAACATAGAAAAGCTCCCTTCGGGCTTGTTGGAATCGAACGTGTATCCAATTCCAACGTACCCAAAGGGAGCTCAGGTAAGACTCCGCGGGCGCAAACGTTACATGGACCTAGCAAATAGCACACGCGCGCCAGAGGTCCCACGGTCGCAGCGTCAGGCGACACGCCAAAGAGCGTCGCAGGCGACTAGTCGTTTAAGAACGTCCCCGATGACTAGTCGGCGTAGGTGAAGGTGGTGACGTCGAACATGCCCTCGGGACGGATGCGGAGCGTCGGGATCACCGGCAGGGGCAGGAAGATGATGCCCATGATGGGGTCGAGCGGCGGCTCGATGCCCATGGCGCGCGCCTTGACCATAAAGTCGTCGTGCTGCGCGGCGACATCCTCGGCCGTACCCTCGCTCATCAGACCACCAAGCGCCAGCGGAATGCGCGCCACGACCTCGCCGTTGCGCACCAGCACGTGGCCGCCCTGGCCAACAGCCTCGACGGCAGCCATCATATCGCCCGCGTTGTCGCCCACCACGCACACGTTGTGCGAGTCGTGGCCAATCGTCGAGGCGATGGCGCCACCGGTGATGGTAAAGCCACGCACCCAGCCGCGACCGATGTGCTTGCCAACAAGACCCAGGCCCGCAGGACCATCACCGTCGGCGCCCTCGGCCTGCAGTGACACGCCGCGGCCGTGGCGCTCAATCAGCATAATGCGGCGCAGGCCCTCGGCGTTCTCGGGGCGAGCCATACCCGTGATGGCCTTACCCGGCACCACGTCGATCACGGCCTCGCTCGGCTTAAAGGCATAGTCGAACACATCGAGCGATAGCTTCGGCAGTTTAACGGAAGCACGCAGTTCATCGGCAAGGGCCGCAACCTCGGCCATCTCGGGTGCGATCTCGCCCACAAAGGTGCCGTCCTGCGCCACCAGAGCACCGGCGGCATATACGCGATGCGGAGCCGTGGCAAACGTCAGGTCGTTGAGTACCAGCAGGTCGGCACGCTTGCCCGGGGCGATAGCGCCACGCAGTTCGTGCGGGTCGCGGCAACCGTGGTCCAGGCCAAACGCCTCGGCCGTGGACAGGGACGCCATAGAGATGGCAACCACGGGGTCGATACCGGCCTCGATAGCCACGCGGCAGGCATTGTCAATCATACCGGTCGAAAGCGCGTCGGAGGGAGCACGGTCGTCGGTCGCAAAGCAGCAGCGGCGGGCACGGGCAGGATTCTCCAGCAGCATCGGAGACAGGTTGGTCAGGTCATGGCTGCACGTGCCTTCGCGCAGCATCACGTACATACCGCGAGACAGCTTGTCGAGCGCCTCCTCAGGAATCGTCGACTCGTGGTCGGCGATAATGCCCGCTGCGGCATAGGCGTTGAGGTCCTTACCGGCAACGAGCGGCGCATGGCCGTCGACCTGCTTGGACGGCGTCTGGTTGGCAGCATCGATGCGAGCACAGGTCTCGGGGTCGGCCATAAAGACGCCCGGCAGGTTCATCATTTCGCCCAGACCAAAGACATCGCCTGGATGCTCGGCAAAAAACGCCTGCATATCGGCAGCCGAAATAACGGCACCGGCCTGCTCGTCGGGCAGCGCGGGCACGCACGAAGGCATCATGTACTTGATGGAGATGGGTGCGCGGCGGCCGTCCTCAATCATAAAGCGCAAGCCGTCGAGACCGGCGACATTGGCAATCTCGTGGCTGTCGGCAATGGCGGTGGTGGTACCGCGCGTCGCGGCCATGCGAGCATACTCGGCGGGACGGATGTTCGAAGACTCGATGTGCAGATGTCCGTCGATAAAGCCGGGGGCGATATAGCGACCCTGGCAGTCAATGACCTCAGTTGCCTCGTAGGTGCCAGCGGCATCGTCGCGACCATCGTAGAGCACGCCGACGATTACACCGTCCTTGACGGCAACGCTACCGGGTGCCACGCGCTGGCCATATACGTCGACAATCTGTGCATTGGTAAACAGCGTGTCGACGGGCACGCGCCCCTCGGCAGCATCGATCACAGACCTCATGACCTCAACGGACATACATACTCCTTTAACTGTAGAAATAACTGCGGAGCGGACGAGCCTTCACCGCAGCAAGCCAACAGCCATTGTATACCCAAACGATGGGTCAGCAATACGGCCCTCCGTTTAACGGCATCCGCCACTTGGTGCAATGGGGACGGGTTGCTTTGCACCAATGACAAGGAGTGTCCCAAAGTGCCGGCACAAAAGGAACGTCCCCAAGTGCCAACAACGGAAGCGCCGATGTTTTGGCAACGCCAGCGAGCGGGCCGCATTTGAGACAAGGTGACGTGAAACGAAAGGGCGCTGACCTTCTGGTCGCGCCCTTGAAGTTGAACGTCAGATTGTCCAAATGCGGCCCGCGCAGCGTCGGCCGGTCCGCCGTTCGTTAGAACGGCGGAACTAAATCAACTTAAAGCCCTTGCGCTTGCCTACGGAGAGGGTGTCGCCCAGTTTGAGGGCGCTGGGGTCGATGTTGTAGCTCTTGGGAGCCACGGCCTTGCCGTTGATCTTGACGCCGCCGCCGTCGATGTCGCGGCGGGCCTGACCGGCGCTGGCCGAAAGGCCCAGGTCCTTGAGCAGGCCGGCGAGGTAGATCTGGCCCTCGTCGTTGACGGTCAGCTCAACATGCTTCTCGGGGAAGTCGGCGAGCTGGCCCTCCTTGAACACGCGGTCGAACTCGGCCTGGGCCTCGTCGCCGGCACCGGCACCGTGGTAGGTGTCGCACAGGTCGCGGCCCAGAGCGCGCTTGAGCTCATAGGGATCGGCAGAGCCGTCGGCCAGAGCAGCGTCGATCTTGTCGACCTCGGCCGGGGTGAGCGAGCTCGCCAGGCGGTAGTACTTGCCAATCATCTCGTCGGGGATGGACATGGTCTTGCCGAACATATCCTTGGGCGCGTCGGTCAGGCCGATGTAGTTACCGTAGGACTTGGACATCTTACGGACGCCATCGGTGCCCTCGAGCAGCGGCATGGTGAGCGCAATCTGCGGCTCCATGCCCATCTTCTCCATGAGCTCACGGCCGGCGAGCAGGTTGAAGAGCTGATCGGTGCCGCCCATCTCCACGTCAGCCTTGATCTGCACGGAGTCGAAAGCCTGCATCACGGGATACAGGAACTCATGCAGGGCGATCGGCGTCTGAGACTGGTAGCGCTTGGTAAAGTCGTCGCGCTCGAGAATACGGGCGACGGTGAACTTGGAGCACACCTGCAGCAGGCCGGCAAGGTCCATCGAAAGGATCCAATCGCCGTTGTGCACGATGGTGGTCTTCTCGGGATCCAAGATCTTCATGGCCTGGCTCACGTAGGTTTCGGCATTGGCCTCGATCTGCTCCTGCGAAAGCTGCGGACGGGTGGAGTTCTTGCCCGAGGGATCGCCAATCAGCGCGGTACCGTTGCCGATGATGAGGGTGACGTTGTGGCCCAGGTCCTGGAACTGACGCATCTTGCGCAGCGGCACGGCGTGGCCCAAGTGCAGGTCGGGGCTGGTGGGGTCGACGCCGAGCTTGATGTTGAGGGGCTCGCCCTTCTCAAGCTTCTTGCGAAGGTCGGCCTCGGGAACGATCTGCGCGGCGCCCGAGGTGATGATACGCATTTGCTCGTCAACAGACAGCATTGGGTATCCTCCTTTTGCTATAGCACCCTCACCGGATACGGCGGTGCTGGAAGTCCATAAACTCTCATATGATAACAAACTGACGCGACGCGGCACCTACGACAGGAAAATCCTCGTCCTGCCGCACGCGTCAACGGCGACCGGCAGACGTGTACCGTCACGCTCGACCAGATAGCGTACCTGCCGACGGCGCAAGCAGTCGCGGCAACGGACCTGTCCCGTCGCATCGGTAGCGCAGACGCCCTCGGCGGTCAGCAGGCAGTGCTCGCACACCATGAGCTCGGGACGGTCGGCGTCGACCGGACCCCAGACGCCGGGTTCAGCAGCCAGTTCGGCAATACGCTCCGCATCATTGCCGAGCAACTCGGCCGGCAAGTACACCCGCCCCGCACCGAGTCCGCGCAGCCAGGTAAACGTGGCCCGATTCGCGCAGAACACCGGCGCCGCCACGTCAAACGTCACGCCCAGCTCGCGAGCGATCACCACCTGTCCCAGGTTGCGGCAGACAACGCGCCCGGCACGCTGCATCAGTGAGCGGGTCCAGTCAGCGTCACCCGTGCGGCACACCTCGTCAAGCACCACAACAGCGTCGGACAAATCGAGTTCTCCGCGCGGGTCGGCATCCATCAGCTGCAAAGCAAAAACCATGCGAGCGGGAACCGCGCACTCCACCAACTCCGTCGACGCACCGCCATCCACCGTAACGCCCTCAAAGGGCAGCACCTCAACGGCACGCGCAACGGGCGCAATCGCATCCGCCTCGGCCCGCATGCGCTCCAACACCGCCGCCGTCTGATCCAACACGCCGGCGCTGCGAATCAGGTACACCTCGCAGCCCGTGTCAACCTTACGCTTGCAATGCACGACGACGCGCTCCCCCGCCGCGGCATCCACCGGACAGGGCACCTGCGGCCAGCGCTTGGGCACATCGGGACGCGCGTCGGCACCCGGATAGAACCGAATCTCGAGCGTGTCACCCGCCGCCACGGCGGCATCGAGCTCAACGGTCACCTCTTCGTGGCCAACGGCCACCAGGCGTCCCACGCGCACACCTTGGTTGATCGCACGCTCAAAGCTCATAAGCTCGGCACCCGAACGTCCTCGCAGGTACGCATCGGTAAACCCACGGTTAAACGACCTTCCCAGCTCGCGCTCGAGCTCTTCCACGGCACCGGGGTCCCACGCGCCGTCGCACAGCATATCGAGTGCCCGGCGCCACACCCGCACCACGTTGAATACGTAATCAGGGTTCTTCATGCGCCCCTCGATCTTGAGCGACGCCACGCCGGCATCTACAAACTCGGGCAGATGCGCAATACCCAGATAGTCGCGCGGGCACAGCAGACGATCTCCCTCGACGGCGACAACGCTCTGTCCAGCCTCGTCCACCAGGTCGTACGCCAAACGGCACGGCTGCGTGCAGTCGCCGCGCATCGCCGAGCGCCCACGCCGCAGGGCCGAGAACTCGCACGCCCCCGAATAGCCGATACAAATCGCACCGTGGCAGAATACCTCGATGGGCACGCCCGTGGCACATAACGCCGCAATCTCGTCGACCGTCAGCTCGCGTGCCGTCGTCACGCGCTCGACCCCCAGCTCATCGGCGGCAAGCCGCACCGCCCCCCCCCTCTGAGCGCCCA
>UQIT01000042.1 GCA_900541175.1 uncultured Collinsella sp. | reverse complement strand
TAGAGGTCCTCGCGCCAGAAGGGCATGCTCATGCAGCGCGGGCCGCCGCGGCCGCGGGAGAGCTCGGCGGAGGGCACGACGAGAAGGTCCAGGCCCTCCTTGTACAGCACGTCGTTGGTGACGGTGTTGCGGGCGTAGACGCAGATCTTGCCGGGCTCGACGCACAGGGTGTTGGAGCCGTCGTTCCACTGCTCGCGGGAGGCCGCGATCGGGTCGCCGCCGCCGCAGGGGATCAGCTTGACCTGGTCGACGCCGGTGGCGTCCTCCAGGACGTGCTCGAGGGTGTCCTCGATCAGGCGGATGTTCACGTCGCCCGGGTTCTTGCCGGCGGTCAGCTCGTAGACGCGCAGGGTGCCCATGATGGCGGGGTGGATCGTGAACTTATCGACGTCGATCTGGGTGAAGACCGTGTCGAGGTGCATGAAGGCGCGCGAGACCGGGATGTCGAAGGCCAGGATGCGCTCGACCTTGGAGTCGGAGTTCCAGAAGATGTTCTGGGCCATGACGTCGATCGCGGCGGCCTGGGTGCGCTGGGAGATGCCGACGGCGAGGGTCTTCTCGTTGATGTTCAGCACGTCGCCGCCCTCGGTGTGGAACTGGCAGTCGCGGCGGAAGTACAGCGAGACGTCCTTGTAGTCGGGGTGGTACTTGAAGATGTACTTGCCGTACAGGGTCTCGCGGTTGCGGGTGACCGAGTACATGCGGTTGAGGTTGACGCCCTCGCCGATGACCGCGAACGGGTCGCGGGTGAAGTAGAGGTTGGGCATCGGGTCGATGATCAGGTCGGACTCGGACTCGGAGTTGACCAGGGAGTCGAGGGTCGTGGACGCCGTGAGGGGCATGTCGATCTCGGACTTGGTCATGCCGGCCATGGTCTTCTTGACGAACTCGAGGTTGTCCTCGATGGAGTCCAGCTTCTCGCGGACGATCTGCGGCATGTGCTGGCCGCGGATGCCGGCCTCGGCGATGTACTGGTCGGTGAACTCGGCGCGGGCGCCGGGGACCTGGTCGAACACCTCGGCGACGAGGTTCTCGAGATAGAGGACCTCCACGCCCTGGTCCCTCAGGATCTGGGCGAAGGTGTCGTGCTCCTGCTGCGCGACCTCCAGGAACGGGACGTCGTCGAACAGGAGTCGCTCGAGCTCGTCGGGCGGCAGGTTGAGGAGCTCGTCGCCGGGACGGTGCAGGCAGACCTTCCTGAGCTTGCCGATCTCGGAAGGCACGTGCAGACCTTTCGTCATGGCCTCCTACCTTTCTTTCGGGCCCTTGTCAGGGCCGATTCGTTAGCGCCCCTCCGTGTGAGGCGTTATTGCTGACGACATATTTATATCCAAAATCAGCTCATACTTCCACCTTGCCCCCGAACGGATTTTTATAGGGGGTGAACGGCATACACATATACTTCACGCATGGCACACTTCATCTTAATAAAGCGTATTTACGTGCTTAAACGCGTTTTAATCCTAAAATCAAATGGAACTAAACTTTGTTAAACCATCCTCAAATTGCATATTTCCAATAAAGCTATGAATAGAATTAGCGGTTCACACCGCGTCTCAACCATTTTCATTTTTATTCAGAAAAAAGTTTGTCCTATTCATTTCTGATAAATAAATTACCGTTTACCAGACGCTTGATACCGTTCACCGGAAACTCAGTATAAGGCCCAGCGGATACCGCCTCGCTTTACGGCCCCATTTGTAACAACTTGACTTCTCGGTATAGAAAAACGGACCCGCTTCCCCTAGGGAAACGGGTCCGTTTTCGATTATCTTCGGCTAATTTGGATAAGGCCCCCGAAGGCCATCGGAATCCTAGCGATCGAACTCCGCCAGTGCCTCGCCCAAAAGCCTCAGGCCCTCGCGCAGAACGTCCTCGCTCGCGCAGTAGCCCAGGCGTGCGCCGCAGGGAAGCTCAAAACGGCTACCGGGGACCAGCAGCACTCCCCTCTCGGACAGCAGGCGCCTGCAGAACTCCTCGTCATCCTCGGGAATATCCAGCTGGATAAACGAGGTGGACACGCCCTGCGGGGCCGTCCAGGAAACGCGATGCTGCGTATCGATCCAAGCCTGCGCGATATCGCGGTTGCCAAACACGATCTTGCGATTGCGCTCGAGAATCTTATCCTTGTGCTCAAGCACATAGGTCGCCAGAGCATCGTTGAACACGCCGCCGCAGATCATGGTGTAATCGCGATAGGTACGGATGCGGTTGGACACCTCTTTGTCGGCCAGGACCCAGCCCACGCGGGCCGCAGGTGTCGAATAGGTCTTCGACAACGAGTTGGTGACAATGGCCCTCTCGTACACGTCGACCATCGACATAAAGGACTCAGTGTTTTCGAGCGGCAGATATACCTCGTCGCACAGCACGTAGGCGCCCACCGAGCGGGCGATCTCGGCAATCTGGCCGAGCATATCGGCATCGAGCACCGTACCGATGGGGTTAGATGCGTTGTTTATGCAGATAAGCTTGGTGTTGGGACGCACCAAGCGCTTGAGTTCCTCGATATCGGGCTTCCAGCCGAGTTCCTCGCGAAGCTCCCAATACTCGACCTCGGCGCCCAGCGTGCGCGGAATCTCGTAGAGCGGCGCGTAGGTGGGCCACTCGGCGATAACATGGTCGCCGGGCTCGACCACAGCCATGATGGCGTTGAGGTTAGCACCCGTGCAGCCATTGGTCTGCAGAATGTGATCGGGATTGACCTCCCGACGATACAGCTTGGCAACCTCGGCCTTAAACTCCGGCGAGCCCTCGATCCAGCCGTAGTTCATCTTCTCGCGGTCCAGGCGCTCGTAGAACGTGGCGCCGTCCTGTTCATCGAGCGCGCGCAGCTCGCCCATGGTGAGCGACGAGATCGTCGACTGGGCGATGTCCCACGTGGCGCTCTTCTCCCAAACGTTGAGCCATTCCTCAACGCCAATCGTCTTGATGTCCATGGCCAAGCTCCTTACAAAAGCAGTCATCCAATCGTGTTGACGTTCCTCATACAAGATTGGGGCGGTGCGAAAACCCGCACCGCCCCAATGGGAGACATCTAATGGCAGCTAGATGTATGTATTATGACCTGTACGGGTCCTTGAAGACCCTAGAGGTCCTCGCGCCAGAAGGGCATGCTCATGCAGCGCGGGCCGCCGCGGCCGCGGGAGAGCTCGGCGGAGGGCACGACGAGAAGGTCCAGGCCCTCCTTGTACAGCACGTCGTTGGTGACGGTGTTGCGGGCGTAGACGCAGATCTTGCCGGGCTCGACGCACAGGGTGTTGGAGCCGTCGTTCCACTGCTCGCGGGAGGCCGCGATCGGGTCGCCGCCGCCGCAGGGGATCAGCTTGACCTGGTCGACGCCGGTGGCGTCCTCCAGGACGTGCTCGAGGGTGTCCTCGATCAGGCGGATGTTCACGTCGCCCGGGTTCTTGCCGGCGGTCAGCTCGTAGACGCGCAGGGTGCCCATGATGGCGGGGTGGATCGTGAACTTATCGACGTCGATCTGGGTGAAGACCGTGTCGAGGTGCATGAAGGCGCGCGAGACCGGGATGTCGAAGGCCAGGATGCGCTCGACCTTGGAGTCGGAGTTCCAGAAGATGTTCTGGGCCATGACGTCGATCGCGGCGGCCTGGGTGCGCTGGGAGATGCCGACGGCGAGGGTCTTCTCGTTGATGTTCAGCACGTCGCCGCCCTCGGTGTGGAACTGGCAGTCGCGGCGGAAGTACAGCGAGACGTCCTTGTAGTCGGGGTGGTACTTGAAGATGTACTTGCCGTACAGGGTCTCGCGGTTGCGGGTGACCGAGTACATGCGGTTGAGGTTGACGCCCTCGCCGATGACCGCGAACGGGTCGCGGGTGAAGTAGAGGTTGGGCATCGGGTCGATGATCAGGTCGGACTCGGACTCGGAGTTGACCAGGGAGTCGAGGGTCGTGGACGCCGTGAGGGGCATGTCGATCTCGGACTTGGTCATGCCGGCCATGGTCTTCTTGACGAACTCGAGGTTGTCCTCGATGGAGTCCAGCTTCTCGCGGACGATCTGCGGCATGTGCTGGCCGCGGATGCCGGCCTCGGCGATGTACTGGTCGGTGAACTCGGCGCGGGCGCCGGGGACCTGGTCGAACACCTCGGCGACGAGGTTCTCGAGATAGAGGACCTCCACGCCCTGGTCCCTCAGGATCTGGGCGAAGGTGTCGTGCTCCTGCTGCGCGACCTCCAGGAACGGGACGTCGTCGAACAGGAGTCGCTCGAGCTCGTCGGGCGGCAGGTTGAGGAGCTCGTCGCCGGGACGGTGCAGGCAGACCTTCCTGAGCTTGCCGATCTCGGAAGGCACGTGCAGACCTTTCGTCATGGCCTCCTACCTTTCTTTCGGGCCTTTCGGCCGAATCTCTCAGCGCCCTTCCGTAACGGGCACTACTTGCTGACAGCTCTAGTTATATCCAAATTCCACCCGCAATTCCACCTCGCCCCCGAACGGTCAACAAAGTGCGATGAACGGTATATCGCATGTGATTCCCCCATGATGTACTTCGGCGTTCTAAAGTAACTTTTCTAAGGTAAACGCTCTTTTTTCTTAAAAACCATTTGCGATTGCGTCTCTAAACTTTTGATTCAGAATTGCATAGCTAAATCGGTTTTATGTATATAAATGATGTTTGTTTACGTTTCCGCCTGCATTCAATGATATTCAGCTATCCATCATTCTTATTCACACTTACGTACCAGTTGAGTGAGGATATAGACCGCTTGCAGACGAGCAGGGCGTCAGTCCTATGACTCGTCAGCGTAAGAAGTAGGTAAAGATACCGTTCACGCGATACGTTCGTGCCAGCGGTCGACTAAATTGAGACAATAGTGAATAAGAGTTAGGCTACCGTCCCCTACGGGGACTGAACGGACAGATGCATATGCCGAGCAAAATCGAAAAGAAGCAAGCCGCCGCAAAGCTGCGCAAGCCGCCGCGCGACTTCTCGTACACGCAAAACCGAGAGCTTAGCTGGCTGCGCTTTGACAACCGCGTGCTTGACGAAGCCTTCGATGAGACCGTTCCGCTGTTCGAGCGTCTAAAGTTCGTGTCGATTTTCGAGTCTAACCTCGACGAGTTTCTCATGGTGCGCGTGGGCGGCCTGTCCGATCTGGCAGAGCTCAAAAAACAGCCTGTCGACAACAAGAGCAATATGACCGCCTCCGAACAGGTCGATGCTGTCATGGCCGAAATGCCCGGGCTCCTTACTCGTTGGGAATCCATCTTTAAGAGCATCGAAGGCAAGCTCGACACCTTGGGCGTTCACCGCGCCCGCATCGATTCGCTTACGCCCGAGGAGCGCACCTTCGTAACCCGCTACTTCCAGGCCTACGTGTCGCCGGTCATCTCGCCGCTGGTCATCGATCCGCGCCACCCCTTCCCCAACCTGCGCAACGGCGCGCTCTATCTGGCCTGTGGTCTGGACGGCGCCACCGACGAGGAGAGCCTGCTGGGCCTTATCGAGATTCCCGCCTCGATGAACCGCGTGGTCGAGATTCCCTCGCCCACCGGCACCTACTCCTACATCTTGCTCGAGGACGTCATTCTCGCCTGCCTGGACAGCTGCTTTGGCTCCTATAAGCCGCTGGATCGTGCGCTGATCCGCGTCACCCGCAACGCCGACATCGATCCGGACGGCGAGGGCGTCGAAGAGGAAGAGGACTACCGCCAGCACATGAAGCGCATCCTCAAGAAGCGCCTGCGCCTGCAGCCGGTAGTGCTCGCCGTCTCGGGGTCGCTCGAGAAGGCGACGCTCAAGACTATCCGCAAGGCGCTCGAGCTCTCGCGTCGCTCGGTCTTTACCTGCGATATCCCGCTCGACCTGGGCTACGTCTTTGGCATTGAGGGCAAGATTCCCGAGCACCTGCGCAACGAGCTGCTCTTTACGCCGTTTAAGCCGCAGCCCAACCCCACCATCGATATGACCCGCTCCATCCGCGAACAGGTGCTGCAGGGCGACAAGCTGCTCTTTTATCCCTACGAGGCCATGAACCCGTTCTTGGACCTGGTGCACGAGGCCGCCTATGACCCCGAGTGCATCTCGTTGCGCATCACGCTCTACCGCGTGGCCAAGCAGAGCCGCCTATGCGAGTCGCTGATCGATGCTGCCGAGAACGGCAAAGAGGTCACGGTGCTCATGGAGCTCCGCGCGCGCTTTGACGAGCAGAACAACATCGAGTGGGCCGAGCGTCTGGAAGAGGCGGGCTGCACCGTCATCTATGGTTCCGAGGGCTTTAAATGCCACTCAAAGATCTGCCAGCTCACCTATCGCGAGGGCATGGCGCTAACGCGCCTCACGCTTTTGGGCACCGGCAACTTTAACGAGAAGACGGCCAAACTCTACAGCGACTTTATGCTCATGACCGCCCATCCCGGCATCGGTGAAGACGCCAACCTGTTCTTCCGCAATCTGTCGCTGGGCAATCTGCGCGGCGATTACCGCTTCCTGGGTGTGGCGCCCGTCGGACTGAAACCGCTCATCATGCGCGGGCTTGACCGCGAGATCCAGCGCGCCCTTGCCGGCGAGCCCGCCCGCGTGTTCTTTAAGCTCAACTCGCTGACCGACCGCGAGGTTATCGACAAGATCGCCGAGGCATCGTGTGCCGGCGTGCGCGTAGACATGATCATCCGAGGCATCTCGTGCCTCAAGCCCGGTGTTCCGGGCAAGACCGAGAACGTGCATGTCCGCTCCATCGTCGGACGCTTTTTGGAGCACGCGCGCGTCTATGCTTTTGGCGTGGACTCGGACATGATCTATCTGAGCTCGGCAGACATGATGACACGCAACACCGAGCACCGCGTGGAGATCGCCTTCCCCGTGCTCGACCCCACCTGCCGCGCCCTGGTACACGAGTACATGGGTATGCAGCTGCGGGACAACGTGAAGGCCCGCAGCCTCACGAGCGACGGCACCTGGGTTCCCGTGGAACGTGCAGAGGGCGAGAAACCCTTCAACTCGCAGGAAGCCCTGCTGGAGCGTGCCTATCGCAACGCCGAGGCCGCGCCCGAGCCCGTCATTGAGGCGAAACCTGCCCCCGAGCCCGAGCCGCAGCCGGTAGCACCCAAGGTCCAAGAGGTCCAGGCGACCGTCATTGAGCCCGAGCCTGCACCTGCACCTCGGCCCGAGCCGCAGGTCACCAAGCCCGCACCCGAGACGAGTGCCCGTCGCGATAAGCCCGCTGGCAAGACCAAGGCCATCGAGCGCCATCGCCCCGGCCGCGTGCGCATGGGCCTGGGTCTGATCGGCCTGGGTCTTAAGACGCTCATTACCGGCAAGACGAAATAGTCGTTTGTAGAAGCAGTTTGTAGAAGCGCCCCGCATTTGAGGAAAGCCTCGGATGCGGGGCGCTTTTCCCTGCTACCATGGTGCGAACAACAACGCGAATGACAGGCAGGAATATGAAGCTCACTATAGAATCGATGACCTACGGCGCCGACGGGCTGGCGCACGCCGACAACGGCAAGGCCGTCTTTGTGCAGGGCGCCGTGGCAGGCGACACCGTCGAGGCCGAGGTCGTACAGGACGGCAAGTCGTTCATGCGTGCCCGCACCACCGAGATTCTGGAGCCAAGCCCCGATCGCATTCAGCCTCCCTGCCCCTTCGTGGGCATCTGCGGCGGCTGCTCGTGGGGCAATCTCTCACGCACGGCACAGCTCGCCGCCAAGGAGCAAAACCTGCGCTCCACGCTCGAGCGCATCGGCAAGTTCGCTCCTGAGCAGGTCGATGAGTTGGTACAGCCCATCTGCCACACCAAGGACGACTGGGGCTACCGCAATAAAATCGAGCTCGAACCGACCGTCGTCAACGGTCGCGTGCGCCTTGGCATGCACGGTGTCGACCCCAGCAAAATCGTGACCGTCGATACGTGCCCGCTGTTCGATAAGCGCTTCCCGAAGGCGCTCAAATCGGTCGTCGGCGCACTCAACTATCTAAGCGGCAGCCATGACTTGGGGCTCGAACGCGTGGGCATTCGCGCATCGCGCCGCACCAAGGCACTCGAGGTCGCACTCTGGACGCCCACAGGCTCTTTTCCGCGCTCGCAGGTCTCCCGCGTGCTGGCGGACGCCGCTCATCCCACGAGCATCGTGCGCGTGATGAGCAAGGGCGAAAAGAAGGCCCGTCGTGTCTCCAAGGTCGAAATGCTCGCCGGAGAGGGCTCATGGACCGAGAATATCGCCGAGGGTCAGATGCGCTTGTCTGCCCCGTCTTTTTTCCAGGTCAACACCAAGGGTGCCGAGATTTTGATCGATCTTGTCATGGAAGCGCTCGACCCGCAGGAAGACGAGCTTGCCGTGGACCTGTACTGCGGTGCCGGCACCTTTACCCTGCCGCTCGCCCGCCGCTGCGACTTTGTCGCCGCCGTCGAGGCCTACGGCCCCGCCGTGCGCGACCTGCGCCGTAACCTGGAGATCAACAAGCTCGATAACGTCGACGTCATTGGCGGAGACGCGGTGCGCGAGTTCCCCGACCAGGATGCCGACGTCTTGGTGGTCGACCCGCCGCGTGCAGGCCTCGCCCCCGAGGCGATCGACCTTATCGCCAGCACGAGTGCTCGCGATGTCGCCTACGTGAGCTGCGACCCGGCCACCCTGGCGCGCGATCTCAAACGCTTTGTCGAAGAAGGCACCTTCTTCCCCGTAAAGATCACGCCAGTCGACCTGTTCCCACAAACCTTCCACTGCGAGACCGTCGTCCACCTTAAGCGCAACTAGCCACTTAATCATTGCTCAGAAAAATCATTGGGAAATCGAGCGTGGCAAGCGGAGGTCTTCGGGGTATAAGACGGCTAATTGTATGCCGCCTATGAAAGGAACCCTCATGCCCAGCGTTGCCGTTCTCGCCGCCGATGGCTTTGAAACTATTGAATGCTTGACCATGGTCGATGTCATGCGTCGCGGCGGCGTACGTGCCACGCTCGTCTCGATCATGCCCACGCGTGAGGTCGTAAGTTCGCTGCAGATCCCCGTGACCTGCGATGCGCTCTTTGATGAGATCGACTTTGACGAATACGACTGTGTCGTGCTGCCCGGCGGCCTACCCGGTGCTACCAACCTGCGCGCCGATCAGCGCGTCTGCGACGTGGTCCGCGAGTTCGCCGCAACCAAGCACGTCGCCGCCATCTGCGCCGCCCCGTTTATCCTGGGCGAGCTCGACCTGCTCGAGGGGCGCCATGCCACGTGCTTCCCTGGCTTTGAGAAAAGCTTCCCCGAAGGCGCCTATACCGGCGAGAAGGTCACGCAAGACGGCAACATCATCACTGCCAGCGGCATGGCACAGTCACTCCCCTTTGCATTGGAGCTGCTGCGCACGCTCGCCGGCGACAAGGCCGTCGAGAAGGTTGCCGAGGGCATTCAGCTATGATTTTGGCTTCGCAATCACCGCGCCGCATCGACTTGATGCGCGAGGCGGGCTATGACATTCGCATCATTCCTGCCGATATCGACGAAACGCCGTTTGATGGCGAGGCCCCGCTTACGCTCGTTGAACGCTTAGCACGCGCAAAAGCCGCCGCCGTTGCCGCCGAGCATGCCGAGCCCAATGAGCTGACGGTCGCGGCCGACACCATCGTCACCTTTGACGGCAAGATTCTGGGCAAGCCGGCAACCGAGGACGAGGCGCGCACCATGCTCCGTGAGCTTTCGGGCCGCACGCACCAGGTCGCAACCGGCGTCTGCATCGTTAAGGCAGGCGATACGGCCGCCCCGCATGCCGCCGAGAGCCTGTCCTTTGTCGATGTGACCGACGTGACGTTCTACGAGCTCACCGACGAGCAGATCGAGCACTACGTCGCCTCGGGTGAGCCCATGGACAAGGCCGGCGCCTACGGCATTCAGGGCACAGGAGGACGCATGCTCGTGCACGATATTTCGGGCGACTTCTATAACGTGGTGGGCCTACCCATCGCCCGCGTCGCGCGCGCGATTCAAAAACTCTCGTAATTGCATCTGGCGCTGGGTATCCCCCGGCGCCTACAATTTTGGCGTACCGTACGGATCCCGACCGGGCACAAGACGCGGCGGAAAACCGATAGGAGTTAAACATGGATACACTGCTCGAGGCCATTGACGTCTGCGATGTCGATGGCTTTTGCTATGGCAACTATACGGACGAGGAGGCCGGCACCGGTTGCACCGTAATCGTGGCACCCGAGGGCGCCACTGGCGGCGTTGACGTTCGCGGCGGTGCCCCGGCATCGCGCGAAACCGACCTGCTGCGTCCCGAGAACACCGTCGACAAGGTCCACGCTGTCTGCCTTTCGGGTGGATCGGCCTTTGGCCTCGAGGCTGCAAGCGGCGTCGCTCGCGAGCTTGAGAGCCGCGGCATCGGCCTTCCCGTCGGCCCCACGCAGGTGCCTATCGTGTGCTCCAGCTGTATCTTCGACCTCGCCTTTGGCGACCCCACCGTACGCCCCGACATTGAGGCAGGCATCTCCGCCGTGCGCGAAGCACTCGACAACACCCCCACCACGCTCGAGCAGGGCAATGTAGGTGCCGGCACCGGTGCCACCGTGGGCAAGCTCATGGGCCCTGCCACCTGCATGAAGGCCGGCCTTGGCGCTGCCGCCGTGGCGCTCGGTCCCGTTAAGGTAGGCGCCGTGGTTTCGGTCAACGCCTGCGGCAACGTGGTCGACCCCTTCACCGGCGAGTGGGTCGCCGGCATGCGCGCCGCCGCCGATAGCGACCAGATTATCGACATGGAACTCGCAGCCTTTGCCGCCGCCGGATCCATGCAGATGCCGCTCGACCGCACCAACACCACCATAAGCTGCATCGTCACCAACGTGGAACTCACTAAGGCACAAGCCACCAAGGTCTCCCAGATGGCCGCAGACGCCTACGCACACGCCATCCGTCCCACGCACACCACCAACGACGGCGACACCATCTACACCCTCGCCAGCGGCAAACTGGGCGCCCAGGCAAGCGCCGCCGTTCCCCTAGACCTGCTGGGCATGCTCGCAGTAAGGGCCCTGGAAACTGCCATCGTAAACGGAGCCAAAACCGCCAAAACCTCCCACGGCATCCCCGGCGCCGCGAAGTAGCCTAACCTGACCGGTTGCCCGGTGGGACTTGGTTATGTTTGCTGCTCTACAGTCCTGGCTCGCACGAAGAGCACATTAAGTGCTCTTCGGCTCGTGCGGAACTCGCGACAAACATAACCAAGCTCCACCGGGCAACCTACTCAACAAGATCCCCTTCAGCCCAGGCCCCTGTGTACCGCGCGTCTAAGATCTTCAAATTCAGGCAGCCTGACAATCGATTCTTATAGCAGAGGCCCCTTGGCCTTTAGTTTGATACAAGTTCCGCACGAGCCGGAAAGCACTTAATGTGCTTTCCGTGCGAGCAGGACTGTTCGCAGTAGCAAACTAAGGGCCAAGGGGCCCAGTCAACCTATCAGCAGCGATTACTCAGCAGCTAGTTGAATTTGAAGATCTTTGAGGCAAGACGGTATAGGCCGAGTGTGGTTTTGTCTCCGGCCCGTCCGCGCAGATTGGTGAAGAACCCGACCACGCCGTAGCGGGCACGACGATACATGCGCTCGTCGTAAGCCTTCAAATCATTCCACAGCGTCTTTAGGCGCTCGTCGGCGCAATCTTCCTCGGAAAGCTTGGTGAGCACCGAGCAAATCGCCATCATCATGGTGAAATAGCCCATCATGTACGAACGCAGGCGCGACGACTCGACATCGCTGTACAGGTGGTACGACTCCATCATGATGCGCGTCACACGGAACTGCTGGTCCAGACGCTTGACCATCGTGGCCTCGTTGACACTCTGGCCCTCGCGACCGATAAAGTAGCGATAGAGGTCGATGTCGGCGTAGTACATGGTCTTGCAACGCGGCAGCGGCACGTAGGCGTAGATGTTGTCCACATAGAACGTGTGCGGCGGCATGGGAAGGTTGGACTCGCGCAGCACATCCGTGCGGTAGCACAGGCTGTGCATGAGTAGGTTCTGGTCGAGGCGAAAATGACCGATCTGATCCCAGGAAAAGATCTTTTTGCGCGGCAGGGCAAATTTGTAGCCAATAGCGGTATGCGTGCCCTCGTAAACCTTCTCGTACACGTAGTTCGAGATAAACAGGTCAACGCGCTGGTCGCGCTCTTCAAAGCCACGCAGAATCGACAGCATGGTCGAAAGAGCCGCAGCGTCGAGCCAGTCGTCCGAGTCGACGACCTTGTAGTAGGTGCCCTGCGCCTCGCGCAGACCCGAAAGGACGGCAATACCGTGACCGCCGTTCTCTTGGTGCACCGCGCGGATGATTCCAGGATAACGGGCCTCCCACTCGTCGGCCTTGGCGGCCGTCTCGTCCTTGGAGCCGTCGTCCACCACGATAATCTCGATATCGGTGGCGTAATTGCTCCCCTCCAAGATGGAGGTGATGCAATGGTCCATGTCCTTGGCGGCGTTATACGAGGGAATACCGAATGTTATGACTTTATGCATGGCAGGCGATAATCTCATCCGAAAGATCGAGGGCGGAATTGGTCACGGCGTCCATATCGTAGTAACGATACTCGGCCAGACGACCCACCGGGTGGAAGTTCGTCAGGTTCTGGACGCGCTCAAGATAGCGCTCATAGAGCTCACGGTTCTCGGGCTCAAGAATGGCGTAGTACGGCGTCTCGCCCGAGCCGGGCGTATAGGCCTTGGAGTACTCTTTCATGATGGTGGTCTTGCCGGGCAGGACCTGACCGGTCATGTTCTTGAACTCGGTGATACGCGTGTAGTCCTCGCTCGTGGTGTAGTTGACGGTGCCCACGGGCTGGAACTGGTCCATATCGAGCGTCTCGAACTTCATATCGAGCGTGCGGTACGGCAACGCACCCAAGTCGAGGTTGAACAGCTCATCGAGCGGACCGGTATAGACAATCTCGCCGCCGTAGACCTTGCCATCGATCTTGACGGTGGTCTCGTCGATCTCAAAGAGATCGCGGGCGTCCACGTCGCAGAACACGTCGATCAGGTCGTGGTCGAGCATGTGCTCAAAGAGCGCCGTGTAGCCCTCCTGCGGCATGCCCTGGAAGGGAGCTTGCGGGAAGTAGCGGTCATCATCGCCCACAAAGACGGGAACGCGACCGGTGATCGAGGGGTCGATCTGATCGGGCGTCTGGCCCCACTGCTTCATGGTGTAATGCAAAAAGACGTTCTCGTAGACGTAATCGGCGACCTCGGCCAAGTCGGGGTCGTTCTTCTTACGCAGCTCCATAATGGGCACCTTGACATCCTTGCCAAAGGTCTCCACGAGCTTCTGATACAGCTCCTCGCCGCGCTCGTCACCAAAGGCGAGCTTGAGACTCGCATGGTTGAAGGGCACGGGCATAAGGGTACCGTTGATGTTGGCGAGCACCTTGTGCTGATAATCCGTCCACTTGGTAAAGCGCGACAGGAAATTGTGCACGCGCTCGTTAAAGGTGTGATAGATATGCGGGCCGTACTCATGGATCAGGATTCCGGCCTCGTCAGTGCAGTCATAGGCATTGCCCGCAATGTGGCTACGGCGCTCCAAAACGGCAACACGATAGCCGATGGTCTCGGCAAGACGGCGGGCGCATACGGCACCGGCATATCCAGCACCGACGACAATCATGTCGTACGCGCCGGCGTTAAAGCCTTCAGGCAGGCCTGAGGTAATCTGCATCGATACTCCTTGTCAAAAGCCACGGGCTCGTTAGCTGGGCTTTTCTCGAACATTCTTCGAGACATATTTATCAGAGCGATTATAGCGCTAATGCGTCCTATAATGAGCTTGCCACACAAGGAAAGCTCAAGCACCGCGGCGTACATAATTGAAAGGTAAACCCGCTAGCAGCGGGTTTATTCGTGTACAGACGGGCGCCTGGAGCTTAGCGAAACGCTTGTAAGGAGTAACATGAGCGATTTCCTAAACCGTATGAAGTCTGCCGCCAAGGCCGACCTTAAGACCATCGTCCTGCCCGAGGGCGAGGATCCGCGCACCATCGTCGCGGCCAACAAGATCATCGAGGAAGGCCTGGCCAACATCGTCATCCTGGGCGATCCCAACGAGATCAACGTCCCCGGCGCCACCGTCATCGATCCGCGCAACGCCGAGAAGCACGAGGAGTACGCGCAGAAGTTTGCTGAGCTCCGCGCCAAGAAGGGCGTTACCATCGAGCAGGCTCGCGCCCAGGTGATGGACGCCACCTACTTTGGCACCATGATGGTCAAGATGGGCGACGCCGACGGCCTGGTCTCCGGCGCCTGCCACTCCACCGCCGACACCCTGCGCCCTGCGCTTCAGATCCTCAAGACCGCCCCGGGCACCAAGCTGGTCTCGGCCTTCTTCGTGATGTGCACCGACACCCCGCAGTTCGGCACCGACGGCACGCTGATCTTCGCCGACTGTGGCCTCAACATCAACCCGTCCTCCGACGAGCTCTCCGAGATCGCCATCGCCTCCGCTCACTCCTGGTCCACCTTCATGGGCAACGTTGAGCCGCACGTGGCCATGCTCTCCTACTCCACCATGGGCTCCGCCGGCGGCGAGGTCGCCAAGAAGGTCCAAGAGGCCGTGAAGTTCTGCAAGGAGAAGGCTCCCGAGCTCGCCATCGATGGTGACCTGCAGCTCGACGCCGCTATCGTCCCCACCGTCGCCCAGCTCAAGGCTCCCGGCTCCTCCGTCGCCGGTAAGGCCAACGTGCTCGTGTTCCCCGACCTCGAGGCCGGCAACATCGGCTACAAGCTGGTCCAGCGCTTCGCCGGCGCCGACGCCTACGGCCCCATCCTGCAGGGCATCGCCAAGCCGGTTAACGACCTTTCGCGCGGCTGCTCTGCCGACGACATCGTGGGTGTCGTAGCCATCACCGCCGTCCAGGCTCAGATGGCTGAGTAGCTGACATATCCCCTCGGGGCCCTACAGGGTAAAGCTCTGAAAACGTCCTCGGACATGCATGAAACCCCCGCTGCGCACTTCGTGCGGCGGGGGTTTCATGCGTCCTGACGCTCCTATTTGGCAAGGTGTTTTTTAGAATCCATTTTGCGCTCGGCCTCG
>UQIT01000041.1 GCA_900541175.1 uncultured Collinsella sp. | reverse complement strand
TAGAATACCTAGCCTGGGCCCCTGGGCGGCGCTGCCCGCCGCTCCCGCCGAGACCGTTAAGGTTGAGGGCTTGGACGAGCAGTTTGCTGGCGTGGCAGACGCGTTCGACGCCGCCATGGACGCCATGGCCGAGCGCTTCCCCGAGCGCCGCGCCTCCGCCCCGGGTGATGCCGCCGACCGCGGCCGTATCACGCCCGAGACCGAGCTCGACGTGCCCGCCACCTCCGTCTACCAGGCCGGCGCCATCAAGCTCGAGGAGGAGCTCTCTCCTGCCGAGGCCTTCGAGACTGGCATGGGCGAGGCTGCCTACACCTACCTGGCCGACCACGCCACCAAGCGCGTCGTCATCGATGTGCCCGCATACAAGCACGCCACGGTTACCGTGCGCGTGAGCGGTGTCGATGCAGCCGCGGCCATCGCCGCCATCGACGTCGTCGCCCGTCCGCAGGCAACGCTCGACCTGCGCATAGCCCTGGACTCCCCCGTTGCCGGCCAAGGCGTCGTGGGCTCCGCGCTACGCGTGTGCGCCCACGAGTACGCCACCGTCAACGTGACCTGCACGCAAACGCTCGACGATAGCTGGATCGCGCTCGACGACACCGGCCTGTTCCTGGACGAGGGCGCGCGCGTCAACGTGCAGCACACCGTCCTGGGTGCCGGCGCCAGCGCCACCGGCCTTGCCGGCGACCTGCTGGGCGATACCGCCAAGGTGACGATCGATACCGATTACCTGGGCGCCCGCGAGCAGGTGCGCGACTTTAACTACGAGCTGCGCCACCGCGGTCGCAAGACCGAGTGCGAGATTGACGCCAACGGCGTGCTGACCGGCACGTCCAAGAAGGTCTACCGCGGCACCATCGACCTCGTGCACGGCTGCAAGGGTGCAACCGGCACCGAGCGCGAGACGGTGCTTTTGGCCAACAAGGGCGTCGACAACAAGACCGTTCCCGTCATCCTCTGCGACGAGGACGACGTCGCCGGCAACCACGGCGCCACGATCGGCCACGTCCGCGACGAGCAGCTGTTCTACCTCGCCTGCCGCGGCCTTGACCAAAACGCCGCCGAGGACCTGTTCATCCGCGCCAAGCTGGAGGACGCCGCGCTTTCCGCCACCGACGAGCGCACCCGCGCCGCCGTCGTCCGACTGGGCAACAACCTGATCGACAACTTTGAAGAGGAGCTCGCATGATCGACACCGAGCACGTTAAATGCGATACCTGTACCGCACCGGAGCCTATGGAGCTCGACGCCAGTGACGAGGCCTCGCGCGGCTGGCCTACCGTCGACATCGAGACCAATCCCTACAAGGGCCAGTTCCCGCTGTTCCAGCAGCACCCCGAGATCGCCTTCCTCGATAGCGCCGCCACCGCGCAGCGCCCCGCCTGCGTGCTCGACGCCGAGCGCGACTTCTACCAGCGTATGAACGCCAACCCCCTGCGCGGCCTGTACTCGCTGTCCGTCGAGGCCACCGATGCCATCGCGAAGGTCCGCCAGCAGATCGCCGACCTCATCGGCGCCGCCCAGGCCAACGAGGTCGTCTTCACCCGCAACACGAGCGAGTCGCTCAACCTGATCGCCAAGAGCTTTGCACCCACGGTGCTCGAGCCCGGTGACGAGGTCGTCATCACCATCATGGAGCACCACTCCAACCTGATTCCGTGGCAGCAGGTCTGCCGCGAGACCGGCGCCAAGCTCGTCTACCTCTACCCCACCAAGACTGGCCAGCTCACCACCGAGGAGGTTCTTGCCAAGGTTGGTCCCAAGACCAAGATTCTGGCCGTGGGTCAGGTTTCTAACGTGCTGGGCGTCGAGAACCCGGTCAAGAACCTCGGCAAGCTCGTCCACAAGTACGGCGGCTATCTGGTCGTCGACGGCGCGCAGTCGCTGCCGCACATGCCGGTCGATGTGGATGACCTGGGAGCCGACTTCTTTGCCTTTAGCGCGCACAAGGCCATGGGCCCCATGGGCATCGGCGTGCTGTGGGGCAAGATGGACCTGCTCAGCGCCATGCCGCCCATGCTCACCGGCGGCGAGATGATCGATTCGGTCACCGAGCAGGACGCCGTCTGGGCGCCCGTCCCCGAGAAATTCGAAGCCGGCACGCAGGACGCCGCCGGCATCTTCGCCACGGGCGCCGCCCTTGATTACCTGGTCAACACGGTGGGTTACGAGAACATCCAGGCCCGCGAGCAGGCACTCGTCCACTACCTGATGGGCGAGCTCATGCAGCTCGACTTTGTCCAGATCATCGGCTCCATCTATTGGGACAACCACCATGGCGTTGTGAGCTTTAACGTCAAGGGCATCCACCCGCACGACGTCGCGAGCATCATGGACATGGACGGCGTCTGCATTCGCGCCGGCCACCACTGTGCACAGCCGCTGCTCACCTGGCTGGGCGTCGAGAACCTCGCCTGCTGCCGCGCCAGCGTGGCCTTCTACAACGACAAGGCCGACATCGACAAGTTCATCGCCGGCCTACATCACGTTTGGAGCACGTTCAATGGGTAATCTGTACACCTCCACCACATTTATGGAGCACAACTCGCACCCCGACTATAAGTACGAGATGGATGCTCCCACGCACGAGCACGACGGCATCAACCCCAGCTGCGGCGACGAGCTCACCTTGCAGCTGCGCGTCGAGAACGGCGTGATCGAGGAGGCCTCCTTTACCGGCCACGGCTGCGCCATCAGTCAGGCCAGTGCCGACATCATGGCCGACCTCATCACCGGCGAGACCGTCGAGGAAGCTCACCGCCTGGCAGAGCTCTTCCTCGCCATGATCCGCGGCGAGCAGCTCTCCGAGGAGGACCTGGAAGACCTGGACGAGGCCGCCCAGCTCCAGGACATCTCGCACATGCCCGCCCGCGTCAAATGCGCCGAGCTCGCCTGGCGCACCCTCGACGGCATGCTCGAGGGGCAAAATAATCAGTAGTATTTATCCCAAATCTTAAGAATTTCGTTGGCCGAATCGCTTGACTAAGAGCGGTTCGGCCATTTTTCTTTTCTGCCTTTATTTCGATCCCTCGACCTGCGCGTCCACCTGAGCATAAGCGCGCACGATACGAGAGACGGTACTTTTGCCAATCCCGGTATACCGCTCAATCTGGCGCACCGTAAAGCCGGCATTGTTCAATCCAACAATAACGGTATCGCGCTGCGCCGGCGGTGCAGTTTTAACCCCGTTGAGCGGAACCCCGAGGCTCTTCGCCATCTTGTCGGCAAAGGCGTGGCGTTCCCATTCCGTCTCTTTCATATCGCACAGCGCTGGCTCACCGCCGTCGGGCGTCGAAAGCGAATAGGCAATAAAGCCCTCGGCAGAACCAAAAAGCTCAAGCACGCAAGAAGGATCAGAAAATCCCCTCGCGACATCAGCCGCGTCACCGTCGTAAGCGCATAAATACTCCGCAAAGCTACTCCAGGGATAACGCTCGATTAGGCCAACGCCCGCCTCCTGCGGATCGGCGTGTACGGAGCGAATAGCCTCCATCACCTGCCAGTCGGTATCGAGCGAGCGCCGGTCAAAACGGTTCTGGAACAGATGGCCTGTGCGCCCCGCGCGTTTATTAAACCGCCGCGCGTGCGTCAAAAGCAGCCGGTGCATCGCCGCGCTCATCCTGTCCTCGTAATCTGCAAGCACCAAATGCACGTGATTGCCCATAAGGCACCAGGCGATAACCGTCACGCCCTCCTCGCGGCAGCAGTCGCGCATCAGCTCCAAAAACTCCCACCGGTCTTCATCGCCCTCAAAGATGAGCTGCTTGCCCGTACCGCGGGCACAGACATGGTAAAAGCCGGTAACCGTTCTCCAAACGCGCTGCATGGCGCTCCCTTCGCCGGGATCTGCTTGCCATCCAATACAGCACGATTGAAGCGTGCCATCAAAACATTCACGCAAAACAATACACTCACGCGGCCAAAGGCAGTAAACGGGCGGCGAACGGCACCGTTGCAACAGGTCAACCACTGCAACGCTTACAAGAGCTGACCAAAAGCTTGCCCAAGACGGACCCCCTCTACGGAAGTTCACGACCACAGAACATAGAGTTAAATCGTTTCAATTAAAACTTCCGGACTTCTCGCTACGAAAACTGAGCCGTTCGCCGAATATTCCGTGCATTTCGCGGTATTATAGGGGCTGCATGTCATGTCCCTTTCGAAGGGTCGCCCGGCAATCGCCAGCCACGACCCCCAGACGGGACGCCAACACGATAGAGAGGAGAGGCATGCAGTACTCACAGGAAGTGGAGAACATGTGCCCCGTTGCCAAGGGTGCATACCACGGCCCCGCACCCATCCCCGAGGAGGGCAAGTGGGTCCAGGCTAAGGAGATTTCCGACATCTCCGGTCTTACGCACGGTGTGGGTTGGTGCGCACCTCAGCAGGGCGCCTGCAAGCTCACGCTGAACGTCAAGGACGGCATCATCGAGGAGGCCCTCGTTGAGACCATCGGCTGCTCGGGCATGACCCACTCTGCCGCCATGGCTTCCGAGATTCTTCCCGGTAAGACCATTCTCGAGGCCCTCAACACCGACCTCGTCTGCGACGCCATCAACGTTGCTATGCGCGAGATCTTCCTGCAGATCGTTTACGGCCGCAGCCAGACCGCGTTCTCCGAGGGCGGCCTGCCCGTGGGCGCCTCCCTCGACGACCTCGGCAAGGGCCTTCGCTCTCAGGTCGGCACCATGTTCGGCACCAAGGCCAAGGGCGCTCGTTACCTCGAGCTCGCTCAGGGCTACGTCACCCGCATGGCTCTCAACGACAAGAACGAGATCATCGCATTCGAGTTCCTGAACCTCGGCAAGTTCACCGACGCCGTCAAGGCCGGCAAGACCCCCGAGGAGGCCATCGCTGGCGCTATGGGCCACTATGGTCAGTGGGAGAACGCTGCCAAGTACATCGACCCGCGCACCGACGAGGAGACTCACTCCGTCGCCAGCGTGTTCCCGGTTCACGAGTAGAAAGGGAGGGAAATAACTATGACTGTTACGTTCGAAGGTTACGAGCGCCGCGCTGACAAGATCAACAAGTGCCTCGCCGACAACGGCATCGCCTCCCTCGAGGAAGCTCTGCAGATCTGCACCGACAAGGGCTTCAACCCGCGTGAGATCGTCAACAACACCCAGTCCATCGCCTTCCAGAACGCCGAGTGGGCCTACACCCTCGGTTGCGCTCTCGCTGTCAAGCGTGGCGCCAAGTCCGCTTCTGAGGCTGCCGCCATCATCGGCGAGGGCATCCAGGCCTTCACCGTCCCCGGCTCCGTCGCTGAGGACCGCAAGGTCGGTCTGGGCCACGGCAACCTGGGCGCTATGCTGCTCTCCGACGACACCGAGTGCTTCGCCTTCCTGGCCGGCCACGAGTCCTTCGCTGCCGCTGAGGGTGCTATCGGCCTGGCTCTGAACGCCAACAAGGCTCGCAAGAAGCCGCTGCGCGTTATCCTCAACGGTCTGGGCAAGGACGCCGCTCAGATCATCGCCCGCATCAACGGCTTCACCTACGTGAAGACCCAGTTCGACTACTTCACGGGCGAGCTCAAGGTCGTCGAGACCATCCCCTACTCCGATGGTCCCCGCGCCGCCGTCAACTGCTACGGCGCCGACGACGTCCGCGAGGGCGTTGCCATCATGTGGCACGAGAACGTCGACATCTCGATCACCGGTAACTCCACCAACCCCACGCGCTTCCAGCACCCCGTCGCTGGCACCTACAAGAAGGAGCGCATCGAGGCTGGCAAGAAGTACTTCTCCGTCGCTTCTGGTGGCGGCACTGGCCGCACCCTGCACCCGGACAACATGGGCGCCGGCCCTGCCTCTTACGGCATGACCGACACCATGGGCCGCATGCACTCCGACGCCCAGTTCGCCGGTTCTTCCTCCGTGCCTGCGCACGTTGACATGATGGGTCTCATCGGCATGGGCAACAACCCCATGGTCGGTGCCACCGTCGCCTGCGCTGTCGCCGTCGAGGAGGCCCTCAAGGCCTAATCGCGCCCGCGCGATGCTCATATAGTTGAGCTTTGGAGCCGCTACCTTTCGAGGTAGCGGCTCTTTTTTGTCCCCATAAAGCGTTCGAGATCCGATATATCAGTTCTGATGGAACGCGAGGCGTGATGAGAAGGAGCTGCCAAGCGGCCCTAACGTCCACACGCCATATTTGCCCTTTACCGATTTATCCAATCTTTGCGATACCTTTGCCGATCACCCATGCGACAATGCGCGAACGAGAAAGGAATCCCATGGAATCGACTGATGTACTGGTAATTGGATCTGGCATTGCGGGCCTTTGCGCCGCCATCGAAGCGGCACGCACGGGCGCAACCGTCACTGTGGCAAGCGCCGGCAAGACCATGAGCGGATCGAGCTTCTTCCCGGGCACTTGGGGCCTGGGCCTCATCGGTCCCGTTAACGAAGACGACGAACAAGACCTCATCGACACCATCCAGACCGTCGGCGGCGGTGTCGCCGACCCCGAGCTTGTCCAGACGTTTGTCCACGGCATTCCCCAAGCAATTGAATGGCTCGAGCAAGACCTGGGCGTTGAACTCAAGCGTCCGCAAAACGCTGAGAGTGCTCAACAAAAGCAATTTATCCCCTGCTTTGATCACAAGACGCGCATGTGGCGCGGTCTCACCCGCAAGCCCCTTGAGGACGCTCTGACGACCTGGATCGAGTCGCTCGGCATTCGCCTGCTCCCCCGCCATGAGCTTATCGACCTTATTGAGGACACGAACGGCAGAATCACCGGAACCGTGCTCTACAACCTCACCGAAGATCGAATCGTGCCCTTTGCCACCAAAGCCACGATCATCGCAGCCGGTGGCACAGGCGGCCTGTTCGAGCGCAGCCTTACGTCGGCTGATGTGCTCAGCTCCTCGCAGGCCATCGCACTGGCGCACGGCGCATCGCTTACTAACATAGAGTTCATGCAAATGATGCCCGGCTTCATCGAGCCCAAGCGCAACCTGGTCTTCAACGAGAAAACCTGGCGCTACGTACATGTAGACCAGCCGGCAGATATTGCCGACGACAAGCTGGACGACCTGCTCGAGCAGCGCTCTGGATATGGTCCCTTCACTTCACGCCTGGATTCACGTGCAATCGATCTTGCCATCGATCAGGCAGGCGCCGAAGGCCTGGCACTCCACTACAACTTCCCCCGCGAGGATGTCCCAGAGTTTGTGCAGACCTTTGCCACCTGGCTGCAAGACGAGCACGGCATCGCGCCGACCGACGAGATGCGCGTTGCGATGTATGCCCACGCCGCTAATGGCGGCATCAAGATCGATAAGACCGCGCACACGGGCGTTGAGGGCCTCTACGCCTGTGGCGAGGCAACAGGCGGTATGCACGGCGCCGATCGCATTGGCGGCCTGTCAAGCGCCAACGGCATCGTGTTCGGACGCATCGCGGGCACATCGGCAGCCCTTGCAGCGCAGAAAGAGCCTGAGACAGCCCTGAAGGCGGATATCGCCCTCCCCCAGCATGGCATAGCTACAGCAGATGCCGAACGCCTGACACACAGCCTTAAGCACACGATGAGCACCTATTGCATGATCAACCGCACCGAGACGGGCCTATCCGAGGCACTACACGAGCTTGAGGGCTTGAAGACAGAGGCAACGACCTTGAGCACACAGAAAGCCCAGGACAGCGAAGTCGCAGCCCTCGCCCGCCTGCAATCGCAGATTCAGCTTGCGATGGAGATGGTCAAAGCCATGCGCAAGCGGACTGCAAGCTTAGGTTCGCACTATCGAGCAGACTAAATCGATTCTCACTTTGAGTTTGATCACAACTTCTCAACATGCATCGAGCCCCGTGAGCATAATTCCTCTAAGGAGAACACGCCTACGGGGCTTTAGCCGTGTTTTCCCCAAGGGAATCACGGTGCAGATTTCTCAGCTCCGCGCTCCGACGGGTTCGACCCCATGAAAGGTCAACAAAAAAAGACGGCCAACTCTCGTTGACCGTCTAAACTTGCTTTGGTGGGCCGTCAGGGGGTCGAACCCTGGACCTTGGGATTAAGAGTCCCCTGCTCTACCAACTGAGCTAACGACCCAAAGCTAAAGTCCGTTGTGGCGGACTTTAGAGGAGATATCGTGTGGTGGGCCGTCAGGGGGTCGAACCCTGGACCTTGGGATTAAGAGTCCCCTGCTCTACCAACTGAGCTAACGACCCGATATCAACACGAAGCAAGAACTGGGGTGGGTAAAGGGACTCGAACCCTCGACCTACGGGACCACAACCCGTCGCTCTAGCCAACTGAGCTACACCCACCGTGTCCTGTGCGCTTCGCGCTCGACTATTATTGCAAGGAACGCCACGCGATGCAAGCCCCAATTTTCAAGAATTTTGAAAAGAGTTTTTCGAGACCATTTCGAGCAAATCCCACCGGTTTCATAGGAGTAAACTTGCCCCACTGCAAATGCTCGAAAGGACCGGCATGAAAGAACTCTCCAACCGCACGGCAACGTTTACCGATTCCGTCATCCGCCGCATGACACGCATCTCCAATAAGTACGGCGCTGTCAATCTCTCGCAGGGCTTCCCCGACTTCGATCCCCCGGCGCAGCTGCTCAACAGCCTGAGCACCATCGCCGCCGATCCCAAGCCGCTCTATCACCAGTACTCCATCACTTGGGGCTCCCAGGCCATGCGCGAGGCACTCGCCGCCAAACAGGAGCACTTTATGGGCATACCGGTGAACCCCAACGAGAATATCGTAGTCACCTGCGGCTCCACCGAGGCCATGATGGCCGCCATGATGACGGTCACGAACCCTGGCGACAAGGTCGTCATTTTCTCGCCGTTCTACGAGAACTACGGCGCTGACACCATTCTCTCGGGGGCCGAGCCCATCTATGTGCCGCTCAACCCGCCCACCTTTGACTTCGACCGTGAGGTCCTCGAGGCGGCCTTCCGCGACAACGATCCCAAGGCGATCGTCCTGTGCAACCCTTCCAACCCCTGCGGCAAGGTCTTTACGCGCGAGGAGCTCACCTTTATCGCCGACCTCTGCAAAAAGTACGACGCCTACTGCATCACCGACGAGGTATACGAGCACATCGTCTACGCGCCCCACGAGCACGTCTATATGGCCACGCTGCCCGGCATGTTTGAGCGCACCATCAGCTGCAGCTCGCTGTCTAAGACGTACTCCATCACCGGCTGGCGTCTGGGCTACACTATCGCCCCTGCCGAAATCACCGAGCGCATCAAGAAGGTCCACGACTTCCTCACCGTGGGCGCCGCCGCTCCCCTGCAGGAAGCCGTCGTCACCGCCCTCAAATTCGACGACAGCTATTACGATGAGGTCCTTGACCTCTATACCGCCAAACGCGACCTGTTCTGCCAGGGACTCGACAGCATCGGTCTTGAGCATAACGTGCCGCAGGGCGCCTACTACGTCATGATGGACATCTCTGAGTTTGGCTATGACAGCGACCTCGAGTTCTGTGAAGACCTCGCGTCTAAAGTGGGTGTGGGCGCCGTGCCCGGCTCGAGCTTCTTCCGCGAGCCCGTCAACCATCTGATTCGTTTCCACTTTGCCAAGCGAGACGAGACGCTTAACGCGGCGCTGGAGAACCTCAAGTCGCTACGTGATAAAATCAAGCCGCGCGGGTAAGGACGGCCCGGCAACTAAAGCAACCAAAGAAGCCCCGCACCGCCCGCCGCGTTGCGGGGCTTCTTTCTATAGCGCTTTCTTAAATGGTTTAGAGCTCTATACTTTAGTCATGGAGCAACTCGTCCCAGAGAGAGGAATATTATGGCAGAGCAGCAGCTTATCGGAGCGCTCGAGGCCGGCGGCACCAAGATGGTCTGCGCCACGGGCTATGCAGACGGCACGGTCCTGGAGCGTGAGCAGATCGCGACCACGACCCCGCAGGAGACCGTCGAGGCCGTCAACGCATGGTTTGCCGACAAGGGCATCGCCGCGCTGGGCATTGGCGCCTTTGGCCCTACCGCAGTCAACCCCGCCTCGCCCCAATACGGCAAGATCCTGGAGACGCCCAAAACGGCATGGCGCTACTTTGACCTGCTGGGCACTATCCAAAACGAGCTCAATATCCCCTGCGGCTACGATACCGACGTCAACGTCGCCTGCCTGGGCGAGGTCACGTTTGGTTGCGCCAAGGGCCTTACCGATGTGGTCTACCTGACCATCGGCACCGGCGTGGGCGCCGGCGTGCTCTCGGGCGGTAAGCTCGTGCACGGCATGATGCATCCCGAGGCCGGCCACATCCTGGTCACGCGCGACCCGCGCGACACCATCGGCGAGCATAGCGCCTGCCCCTTCCACGACAACTGCCTAGAGGGCCTCATCGCCGGCCCCGGCGTTAAAAAGCGCTGGGATGGCAAGAGCGCCGGAGACATGGCCGATGACCCGGAAGCCATGGACCTGCTCGCCGGCTATCTGGCACAGGCGCTCATGACCTACACGCTGTGCTACGCGCCGCAAAAGATCATCATCGGCGGCGGCGTGGCCGACCACACCCCCATCGTGCCGCTCGCACGCAAAAAGTGCGCCGAGATGCTCAACGGCTATATCGTCACGCCCGAGGTCAACGACATCGATAACTACATCGTCAACAACAGCCTCGAGGGCAAGCAGGGCATCATGGGCTGCCTGGCCCTGGGCGCACAGGCGCTTCAGTAGCAGACGCACCCACAGGGCGTGGCGCGCTCGGCAAATCCAACCTACGGAACGACGCCACCACGCCCCATATAAGCCCTCAAATAAAAAAGCCGCCTAGGACCAAACAATACGTCCTAGGCGGCCTTTTTGGCGCACATCAGCGACCGTAAGAGATATCGGAGCACAACGCCCGTTGCCGCTCCACAGCAGTCGATCATCACATCGGTGATCATGCCGGCGCGTCCCGGCACAAAGAGCTGAATCGTCTCGTCGATCGAGGGAATCAGCAGCAGGAACACCGCCGTGGGCAGCAGCACGTCAAAGGTGCGCCGGCCCTCAAAATCAAAGGCGTGCGTTGCCAAGATGCCGAGCACCATATACTCGGTAAAATGCGCGCACTTGCGAACAACAAAGTTGGTCACCCATTCATATGGAAGTCCCACGCCGTGTAGGAAACCGCGGATAGCTTCCATGACCGTTAGGCTCAGCGAGCCCGACCCCGAGCCGGGAACTAGCGAATTGCCCCAGATCAAGAGCGCCATCAGGCAGGTTACAACCGCCCATTTTCGATTGATCTTAACCATGCAGAAGTTATGCCTCCGCGCGGAGCGGCGCGAAGCTGGCGGTACCGCCCTCGATAACGCTCAGATAGGCACGGCCCGTACGCTTGGCGGTAGAGGACTGCAGGCGCTCGATCTCTTCCTCGAGGATCTGATTGACGCGCTCGTGACGACGATTTTCCATAATGCCGGCGGCAATAGCCTCGGCCCGCTCAATGCTCTCACGCGAGATACGGGCGGTATCCTCGGGGAACACAGCGCTGTGACGGCCGACATAGGCGGGGGCAGCAGGCCGAGGGGCAGCGACGGGAGCGGGCTCGACAATCTCATCCAGAATCGCGGTGGCGGCGGCCCACATGTCCTCGTGGCCCGAGTAATCGGCCATGGGAACATCAACCTCGAGCGAGGCGTCCGGAAGGTCGCCGGTGTCGATGCGATCTTGGGCATCAATCGATGCGGTGATGGCTGCAGGCTCATCGAGGTCATCGAGATCGATGTCCGCAGCACCGGAGATGATAGGCATGCTGGCGAGGTTTGCGTTGTACGGCGCAGCCTCAGCCGCCTGCTGCTGGGCAGGAGCGCCCCAAAGCGAGCTTTCGGCGGCACGGCGGGCGGCAACGGCCTCCTCGTCCACGGTCATGGCTTCATCAACGTACGAATTGTCGGCAGAAGCGTTCGCGTCCGCCGAGGTAGCGCTGTAGGCGTTATTGGCTGCCGCGTTGGCGACGAGTGCCACGAAAGCCGCTGTGCTGCCCGCAGGGGCGGCCTGGGAGCCAGACACGGCGCGTGCCGCGGCGGCGATGTCGTCGCGATTGAAGGAGCCGGTCTGCCCGCCGTTGGTGAGCTCGTCGATGGCGACTTGATAGACGTCGCGCGAGTGTGCAGGGTCGCAACTCACCGGCGAATCGTCGTCGAGCATACTGTCGATCATGGACCAAGCCTCGTCCTCGTCCATAGCATCTGCGGCTCGAGCGATGGTAGGGACACCATCATCGGCATGACGGCGCTGGAACGCACCAGTCAGGCCGGAAAGGAATGCCGAGGTAGACTGCTCCGACTGAGCCTGAGAAGCAGAAGCCGCAGCGTAAGGAGTCGCATCCTGCTGCTGAGCTGGAATCGAGGCGGTCTTGAACTCGCTTTGATGCTGATTGAGATTGGCGGCACCGCCCATGGCATTGGGCTGGAACAGACGCTCTTCACGCTGCGCACGATACTCGGAGATACCCAGCGAGGCGGCATAGATACCCACGCCCGCCACCGCGCCCACGGCGAAGGGAACCGCACCCGCCACGACCGTCTCATTCACCGACGAAAACGGCAGCGTCGCGGCATACATAACCACGGGAGCGGCAAGGCCGATCCCGCACGAAAGTCCGGCAAGGACTGCTCGTTGTGTTGCATCAGAAGAAGCCATGAGCTCTCCCCATCTTCCAGCACCCAAATCGCATCATTCAGTTGGCTGCGCGAGAGAAGATGAAGCGGGGCTATGCCCCAAAGCAACGGTATATGGTTCGTTTCATCTGCGTTTTCCGTCGCGAAGCTTAAAAGCTATTATGCGAAACCGCCCTGTCGATTGCAAGCGACGATGTCGGATTGAAACGGGAAACCTGCTGCTTGCCAGTCTTATGGTCAAAAATAAGTGCGGAGCGGCGATATGGAAAAGGGCCGAGGCTCAAAGCCCCGACCCTTTATCGCATTGATGACTATCGCTGCGTGTGGATGACAACCTAGAACGTCTGCTCGTAGTCGCTGTGCTTTTTGGCCGAACGCACCAGGAACTCCTGGTTGGTGTTGGTGCCCTTAAGACCCTTGATAAACGATGCGGCCGCGCGCTCGGTGTTGTTCATGCCGGCAAGAATGCGACGCAGGCCAAAGACAAACGGACGCATCTGCTCGTCGACCAACAGGTCCTCGTTGCGCGTACCGGAGGCAACGGGGTCGATAGCCGGGAAGATGCGGCGGTCGGCCAGGTCGCGGTCGAGCTTAAGCTCCATGTTGCCGGTACCCTTGAACTCCTCGAAGATGACCTCGTCCATCTTGGAACCGGTGTCGATGAGGGCAGAGGCCAGGATGGTGAGCGAGCCACCGTTCTCGATATTACGGGCTGCGCCCAGGAAGCGCTTGGGAGGATACAGGGCCGCCGAATCGACGCCGCCCGAAAGGATGCGGCCCGAGGCGGGCGCCGCCAAGTTGTAGGCGCGGGCAAGACGCGTAATGGAGTCGAGCACCACCACAACATCGCCGCCCAGTTCCACAATGCGCTTGGCGCGCTCGATGACGAGCTCTGCCACGCGAGTGTGGTTGTCGGCGGGCATATCGAAGGTCGACGCCACAACCTCGCCCTTGATGGAACGCTGCATATCAGTGACCTCTTCGGGGCGCTCGTCGACGAGCAGACAGATGAGGTGCACCTCGGGGTTGTTAATCGAGATAGACTGGCAGATCTTCTTGAGGATCGTGGTCTTGCCGGCCTTGGGCGGGGACACGATCAGGCCACGCTGACCCTTGCCAATCGGCGACACGATGTCGATGGCGCGACCGGTAATGGAGTCCTTGCCGTGCTCCATGCGCAGCGGCTCGTTGGGATAGACTGGGGTGAGGTCGCCGAACTTGGGACGGTTGCGAATCTGCTCGGGGTCCAGACCGTTGACGGTCGTGATTTTGGCGAGGCCGGCGCGCTTGTCGCCGCCGCGCGAAGGACGAAGCGAGCCCTCGATGACGTCGCCCGTGCGCAGACGCGCGGAGCGGATGAGGTAGGCGGGGACGAAGGCGTCGTCGTTGGACTTCATGTAACCGTGGGCATGGATGATACCGGAGCTGTCCGGACGAATCTGCAGAATGCCCTTGATGTCGCGGAAGCCCTCGGCCTTCGCGGCGGTGACGTAGATCTCCTCGACGAGCTCGGCTTTCTTCTTGCCGGTCGTCTCGATCTCGAACTCCTTGGCCTTCTCGCGCAGTTCGGCGACCTTCATGGCCGCGAGCTCCTCACGCGAAAGCGTGGGCTCGGTGGGGGCGGCGTTGCGCTCCTTGTTGCGCTGTTTGCGATCGCGCTGACGGTTGCGACGGTCGTTGTTGCGCTCGTCCTTGCGATCGTTGCGCTCCTCGTTGCGCTTGTGCTGGCGACGGTTGGAACGAGTGCCGTCTTCGCCCTCAGCGGGGGCGGCACCATCGGTTGCGGCGGCGCCGGCATTGGCCGCAGCGGCGTCATTGGCCTCGGCGCCGGAATCAATCTGCGCTTCGGCATCAGCCTGCTGCTCGGACGCCTTGGCCTTAGCGGACTTCTTACGACCGCGCTTGGGCTTCTCGGACGCAGACTGTTCGACGTCTTGGGGCTCGGCGGCATCAGTCGATGCATCGGCGGTCGTCTCGGCGGAATCCTCGGACGCACCCTTCTTGGCAGCCTTGGCCTTGGACGTGCGCTTAGCAGCAGTACGATGGCTGCGACCAGGACGGACGTCGGCGGGCTCGACATCGGCGGGAGCGGCCTCGGAAGTCGTAGCATCCTGGACGGGTGCATCGGCAGCGGTTGCAGACTCGGCGTTCGCCGCAGCATCCCGAGCGGCTGCGGCTGCGGCTGCGGCCTTCTCTGCCTCGACGAAGGCCTTAGGCTTGCGACCGCGACGGTGCGGGCGCAAAGCCGGATCGACAACGGGAACTTCGCTGGCCTCGACAGGCGCAGCGGGCTCAACAGGCGATGCGCCCTCCCCTGCCGCAGAACGAACCGAAGCCTCGGTGAGCTCGGGGGTTACCTGATCGGCAACCTGATCGGCCTTAGTAACTGTGCGACGGCGTGTGCGCGGTGCCGGCTTCTCGGTCGGCTGGTCGGCGGGAGGCGGCCCGGGCACAGAAGGGGAGGCGGGTGAGGAGG
>UQIT01000040.1 GCA_900541175.1 uncultured Collinsella sp. | reverse complement strand
CGAGGCCGAGCGCAAAATGGATTCTAAAAAACACCTTGCCAAATAGGAGCGTCAGACCAGTGTGGCGCCTTGTCCGCGGCTCCGAAGGAGCAGGACAAGGCGCCACACATGGTCGAGGACGTTCTGAAAACTAAGCCCGGCCCCCGCCGGACAGGTCACACTACTCGCAGAGCAGCTTAGCGATCTGGACGGCGTTGGTTGCCGCGCCCTTACGGATTTGGTCGCCGCAGCACCAGAAGGTGATGCCACGCGCAGCCTCGGGGTTCGAGATGTCGCGACGCACGCGGCCGACCCAAATCAGGTCCTGGTCGGAGGTGTCCATCGGCATGGGGAAGCGATCGTGCGCATCCTCGGCAGCCATATCGTCAACCAGCTTGACGCCGGGAGCGGCAGCCAGCGCAGCACGGGCCTCCTCAACCGTTATATCGCGCTCAAACTCGAGCGTAATGCTCTCGGAGTGCGAACGCAGCACAGGAACGCGCACGCAGGTGCAGTTCACGCGCAGCTCGGGCAGGTGCATAATCTTGCGGCCCTCGTTTTGCAGCTTCATCTCCTCGGAGGTAAAGCCCTCCTCCTTGACGCCGCCAATCTGCGGAATCAGGTTGCTCGCCAGCTGGGCGGCAAAAGCGCGCGGCTCGGGAATCTCCTCGCCACGGCCCAGGGCGGCCAGCTGGGCCTCGAGCTCGGCCATACCGGGAGCGCCAGCGCCCGAAGCCGCCTGGTACGTCGAGACGATCATGCGCTTCACGCCGGCGAGCTGATGCAGCGGCCAGGTGGGAACCAGGCCGATAATGGTCGCGCAGTTGGGGTTGGCGATAAGGCCGTGATGCCACTTGATATCGTCGGCATTGATCTCGGGTACGACCAGCGGCACCTCGGGATCCATGCGGAAGGCATGGCTGTTGTCGACCACGACAGCGCCGCGCTTGACGGCCTCGGGCAGCAGCTCCTTCGCGATATCGTCGCCGGCGGCTCCGAGCACAATATCGCAGCCCTCAAAGGCCTCGGGGCAAGCCTCTTCGATCACGATTTGCTCGCCGCGGAACTCAACGGTCTTGCCCGCAGAGCGCGCGCTCGCCAGCAGCTTGAGCTTACCGACCGGAAACTCCTGCTCGTTGAGGCACTCGAGCATCTGGGTGCCTACAGCTCCCGTCGCGCCCAAAATAGCAACCGTGTACTGTTTCATGCTTCCCCCTTTAAAGGTTGTGGCTTTTGCCCGCACGCCGAGCAGGCCGATTATTGTTGCCAGTGTATACAAGAACGGGGCGGGCACGAAACCCGCCCCGTCGAAACGAAACCGAAACGAAACGCCCCGCCGTAGATTTTTGAGACATGTCCCAAAAAATCAACGGGATGGCAGCTACTTGTGGAGCGCGACCAGGGCGGGATCGACCGGCGCGGGAGCCTCCAGGTCGGAGACCTTCACAATGCCGTTTTCGTCGGAGAAGGCACGGTAAATGGTCTGAATCGCTAGGTCGAAGTCCTTCTCCTCGACACCGATAATGATGTTGATCTCGTCACAGCTCTGCGAAATCATACGCACGCTCACGCCGGCCTGGCCAAGCATGCCAAACAGGTGACCCGAAATACCTGCGCGCCCGCGCAGGTTACGGCCGACGGTCGCGATAAGCGCCAGGCCCTCGACGACCTCGATCTCGAGCGGCTCGACCTCCTGCTGAATGTCGCCCACGAGCGAGTACAGCGAGTCGTGCACATCCTGCTCCTGCACCACGGCGCCAAAGCGGTCGACACCGGTGGGCATGTGCTCGACGGAGACGTCATAGCGTTCGAACACCGAAAGCGCACGGCGCATAAAGCCAACACGGGGCTTGGTGCGGTCGCGGGCGACGTTGATGGCGACAAAGCCGCGCTTGCCGGTCACGCCGGTAATGATGGGCTCCGCCTCGCCCTCATCAGCCGTCTCGCTAATGATGGTGCCGGGGTCCTGCGGCGCATTGGTGTTCTTGATGACCAGCGGAATTCCCGCCTCACGCACAGGGAACACGGCCTCCTCGTGCAGGACGCTTGCGCCCATGTACGAAAGCTCGCGCAGCTCCTCGTAGGTAACGCGCGCAATGGGCTGAGCCTCGGGCACAATGCGAGGATCGGCAGAATAGAAGCCCGAAACGTCGGTCCAGTTCTCGTACAGGTCGGCGCCTAGGCACTTGGCCAGGATCGAGCCGGAAATGTCGCCGCCGCCACGGTCGAGCAGCTTGATCTGGCCCTCGCGCGTCGCGCCGTAGAAGCCAGGCATAACGAAGCCGCCCTGCTGACCGTACTCTTGCACCAGCTCGGAGGTGCGGTTCATGCTGAGCGTACCGTCGTGATGGAACGCCACAACCGTCGCGGCGTCCAGGAACGGTAGGCCCAGGTACTCAGCCATCAGGCGAGCGGTGAAGTACTCGCCGCGGCTCACGAGCTCCTCGGTGGAGTAACCGCCCGAGCGGGCGCGCTCGGCAAAAGCCGCGAACTCCTCACGGATGGGATAGGTGAGCTCCAGCTCGTCAGCGATATCAAAATAGCGCTGGCCGATGTCCTCGAGCAGCTCCTCGCACGACACGTGGTACTTAACGTGCGCGTTAACCAGGTAGAGCAGGTCGGTCACCTTGGTGTCGCCCTTAAAGCGGCGACCACAGGCGGAAACCACCACAAAACGGCGAGCCGGGTCGGCATCGACGATGGCCTTGATCTTCTTAAAGTGTTCGGCGTCGGCGACCGACGAGCCGCCAAACTTGGCAATCTTAATCATGGGCTGGAGGTTACCTTTCTAAAAAGCCTCTGCGAACCTATTTTGCGCGCTCTGATACCATGGTTTCACCGATTGGGACCAAGGCATCCGAGGAGCAGTGTTATATGGGAACTTATCATAGTACACGAGGACGCACTTTATCGTGCTCAAGTAAGGTGGCAATCCGCACCGGCATCGCTCCCGACGGGGGTTTGTTTGTCTCGGACGAGCTTGGCACCCAGCAGGTCGATATCAGCTCGCTTGCAGATAAATCGTACTTTGAAATCGCTCAAGATGTGTTGGGAATGTTACTGAATGATTACACGGCCGAAGAAATTTCGGCGTGTGTCGACGAGGCATACCGCGGCACGTTCGCGAGTGAAGAGGTTACGCCGCTCGTCAAACTCGACGCAGCGCCGGGTGCTGACGCCCCTCAGACCTATGTGATGGAGCTCTTTGGCGGCCCCACAAGCGCCTTCAAGGACGTCGCCCTACAGATGCTCCCCCGCCTCATGGCCCGCACTTCCGCCAAGGACGGCGGCGCTGAGCGCATCATGATCGTCACCGCCACGTCGGGCGACACGGGCAAGGCCGCACTCGCCGGTTTTGCCGACGCTCCGGGCACGGGCATCACCGTCTTTTATCCCGAGGGCAAGGTCAGCCACGTCCAGAACCTGCAGATGTCCACGCAGGAGGGCGACAACGTCGCCGTCTGCGGCATCCGCGGCAACTTTGACGACGCCCAGAGCGCCGTCAAGCGCATCTTTGCCGATAAGGAGCTTGCCGAGCGTCTGGAAGCCGCCGGCACGGTGCTTTCGAGCGCCAACTCTATCAATGTCGGCCGTCTGGTACCGCAGGTTGTCTACTACTTTGCCGCCTATGCGCAGCTGCTGCGCGCCGGCGCTATCGAGGCTGGCGACGCCGTAGAGTTCTGTGTGCCCACCGGCAACTTTGGCGATATCTTGGCCGGCTACTACGCCAAGCGCATGGGCCTGCCCGTCGCCAAGCTCATCGTCGCGAGCGACAAGAACAACGTGCTTGCCGACTTCCTGACCACCGGCGTCTACGACCGCAACCGCCCGTTCTTCACGACCATTTCGCCGTCGATGGACATCCTCATCAGCTCCAACCTCGAGCGCATGCTCTACTTCCTGTCCGACGGCGACTGCGAGCTCGTTGCCGGCCTTATGGAGCAGCTGGCACAGACTGGTCGCTACGAGGTGCCCGCCGAGCTGCTGGCCAAGATTCAGAGCGTCTTTGGCTGCGGCTGGGCCAGCGAGGACGAGGTCCGCGCTGCCATCAAGAGTTGCTGGGACGCCAACGGCTACGTGATCGACCCGCACACCGCTTGCGGCTATCACGTCTTTGAAAAGGTCGCTCCCGCCGAGGGCGCCAAGGCCCGCGTGCTGCTTTCGACCGCCAGCCCCTACAAGTTCCCGCGCGCCTGCTGCGATGCCCTGGGCCTCAACGTTCCCGAGGACGATTTTGAGGCTATGCGCGTGCTCGAGCAGGCCACCAACACGGTCGCCCCGACCCAGCTCGCCGAGCTCGAGTCCAAACCTGTCCGCTTCGAAGACGTCTGTGACGTCGACGAAATGGCCAGCTACGTCGAGTCCGCAGCAAAACGAATGAGCACCAACTAGATCCCTTATTAAGCGCCGGCGAAAGCCGGCGCACCTTCTTTCATCAGATAACCCTCGGGATGATGACGAACGCGCACAGCGTGCCTGGCTGTTTAGTTCGTCGTGAGTTCCGCACGCAAAGGAAAGCACTTAATGTGCTTTCCGTCTTGCGCAGGACTGTCCGAGCAGCGAACTAAACAGCCAGGCACGCCAGGAGGACCCACATGATCAAAATCACCGTCCCAGCAACAAGCGCCAACCTAGGCATCGGCTACGACACCCTCGGCATGGCCGTCGGCCTCTACTCGCACTTCACCTTCGAGCGCGCCGACAAGCTCACCATCACGGGCTGCCCCAAGGAGTTCCAAAACGAGAATAACCTGGTCTATGTGAGCTTTGTCGATGCGCTGGCCGCATGGGGCGAGCCGGCCTTCCCCGTCGCTATCGACATTCAGACCGACGTCCCCGTCGCCCGCGGCCTGGGTTCCAGCTCCACCTGCGTCGTCGCCGGCATCATGGCTGCCGCCGCGCTGACAGGCCACACCGTCGACCGCGCCGAACTCGTCCGCATCGCCACCGAGGTCGAGGGCCATCCCGATAACGTCGCCCCCGCCATCCTTGGCGGCGCCGTCTGCTCCTTTACGCCGACCGATTCGCTCCCCCAATGTCTGCGCTACGAGGTGAGCGATCGCTTGCGTTTTATTACCGTGATTCCGCCCTACGAGGTACATACGAGCGAGGCGCGCAAGGTCGTGCCGCAGGAGATTCCACTCTCCACCGCCGTATGGCAAATGGGCCGCATCGCCGGCATGACGCGCGGCCTGGAGACTGGTGACCTGGACCTGATTGCCGCTGCCAATGACGACCGCATTCAGGAGCCTTATCGTCGCCGCCTGATTCCCGACTACAACGCCGTGCGCGACACCTGCCTTAACGGCGGCGCTAAGACCATCTGGATTAGCGGCTCAGGCTCGACCCTCATGGCTGTGACCGACGATACCATCGTGGCAAAGTTTCTGCAGGTCAAGCTGCGTGAGCAGTTCCCCAAGTGTGATACGCATATTCTCACGTGCGACACGGAAGGCGCTCAAATCGAGTACCTGTAGACATCCTCCTCATATACCTGTCCGGGACGGTCGGGATATTCCCTCAAAATCGTCCTCGCGCATGAAGGCCCCTTGTCCTGCTCCTACGGAGCGACGGACAAGGGGCCTTCGCGCTGCGGAATGATTTTGAGGGAATATCCCGACCGTCCCTGCGCCTACCTTGCTGAGGATGTCTACAGGGACCCACGCTTTGAAGGGGCGCCAGGCTGATAGTTGATTTTTATTGGCAGGGGCTCTTGCTGGTAAGGGGCACTCACTAGAGGCAGGCCTCGGCGATGCGGCGCTTGAGTTCGTCGATGCCGGTACCGGTTTGGGAGCTTGTGATGATCACGTTCTCGGCAGGGACGTTGAGCTGCTTTTTGATGGCTGCTGCTTGGCGGGCCTGCTGGGTACGGCTGAGTTTGTCGGCCTTGGTGAGGCAGACGATAAAGTTGAACTCGTTGCCCTGCAGGTAATCGATCATGTCATGGTCGAGCTTACTGGGGTCGTGACGAATATCCACCAGCGATACGACCAGGTTAAAGCTGCGCTCGGAGTCGAAGAAGTCGCCGATAAGCTCAGCCCAGCGGTCGCGCTCGGCCTTGGAACGACGGGCGAAACCGTAGCCCGGCAGGTCCACAAAGTGCACGTCGTCGGCCTCGAAGAAATTGATGTTGCTCGTCTTGCCCGGCGTACTCGAAACCTTGACCAGGTTCTTGCGGCCAAAGAGTTTGTTCATGATAGACGACTTGCCCACATTGGAGCGGCCCACAAAGCTCACCTCGGGACAGGTGGGCTCGGGGATCTGCGAAACCTTGCCGTAGCTGGCAACAAACTTGGCAAGCTGATAGTTAATGGAATCGGCCATGGACACTCCTTGGTCGTAGGTTCTTACAAAACGGGCGTGCTATTGCGCGGCGGCGATACGACGAACGATGTCAAGCGTGATGCCGCTCGCGGTGCGAGCGTACTCGTCCAGATCGAACTCGCGCTCGCAAAACGCGTCATATGCCTCGTCACAATTATCGCTGATAGCGCGCAGTACCAGGCAATCGACACCATTCTTGGCCGCGATGTGCGCAATTGCCGCGCCCTCCATCTCGACGCAATCGGCATGCGTGGCCTCAATCGCAGCGTTACGCATGGCGTCACCCGTAACAAAGCGATCACCCGTGGCGATAGTGCCACACAGGAACTGCTTGGGGTCCTTCTCCGCAGAAGTCTCATCCGCCGAGGCATCCACAAATCCATGCTCGGCAAGCACGGCGGCGGCAACATCAGCCAACGCCGGTGTCGAGACAAACTCCTCGAGCCCCGGCGCCGACTCGGCGATGAGTGCCGTATCGGTATCCAGATAGCGCAGGCACTTGCCTATAACCACGTCGTTAATATGGAGTTTAGGGTTTAGGCCGCCCGCAATGCCCGAAAACACAACGGCCTGCGGGGCGTATTTGCTGATGAGATGCTGCGTTGCGGCAGCGGCGTTCACGGTCCCCATGCCTGCCGTCGTGGCGACTACTGTCAGACCCGAAAGCCCACCGTTCACAACGGTCAAGCCCGCCTCCTGCGACTCATGCGTGCCACTCAGCTCTTCCTTAATCTGCGCAACCTCTTTTTCGAGTGCGCCTATGATCGCGATGGTTGCCATGCCATCCCCCAAATCCGTGCAAATTGCTTATCCACGGTATGGTACCAGCATTTTGGCTCAACCGTGTCAGCACCAAGCCGTTAGGCCAGTACAGCTCGGGTATCATAAAGGGGCAAAAATGGCTTGTTAGCCGATGGCCGACCTGAGCTCCGCACGGCGCTTTTTCATACCGGCCATAACGGCATTGCGCAGCTCGGGCATGCGCGCGGTATCCATCTGAGGTACGCCCTCAAGCTTATAGGGAATGCCCAGTTGCTCGTACTTGACGACACCCATCGTGTGATACGGCAGCATTTCCAGGCCCACCACGTTGTGCCATGGAGCGATGAGGCGACCGAGCTTCTCGCACTCCTCCACCGTGTCGGTAATGCCCGGCACCACCACGTGGCGGATAACGACCTTGATCTTGCGACGTGCAAGTTCATCGCCGAACGCCAAGATGCGTGCGGGATCGCAACCGGTCAGCTTTTTATGCTCGACCGGGTCGGCATGCTTAATATCGAGCAGTACCATGTCGGTCTCGTTGAGCACGGCATCGAACTTCTCGGGGTGGTTGGGGTCAAATGCATAGCCACAGCTATCTAGGCAGGTATGTACACGGCCATCGGGGTTGTTATGCATAGCACGAAACAGATCGGCCAAAAACTCGGGCTGCAGGAGCGGCTCGCCGCCGGACACCGTAATGCCACCGCTGCGATAGAACTCGTGGTTACTCTGGAACTCATCCATCAGGTGTTCGACGGTCACCATGGTGCCGCCGTTGACCGACCAGGTATCGGGATTGTGGCAATACGCGCAGCGCATGGGACAGCCCTGAACAAACACCACAAAGCGGATGCCGGGTCCGTCGACCGTTCCCATCGTCTCGATCGAATGCACGCGGCCAAGGGCAAACGCAGAGTCCTCGGGACGAGCGTCCACACCCTCAAGCGTCATTTCTGCCATTCGCGCTACCTTGCCTCTCCTTGGATGCAACCAATTAAAATGCCAGAGTCATTCTAGCCCATGCGTTTGCGTTTAAACGTCTCGGACTAGAACGGCACGTTTTAATCTATCCCCCATCACCATGGCTGGGGGCTACGTCGAGATGTCAGGCTGAAGAACGCTCGCCTGCGGCCTTTACGCCTTAAGCGTGAGCACCGCACCGAAGGCGGTCGGGCCGCAATGGCTCGAGATGACGCCGCCGACCTGAGTCCAGGTAACGTCCTTAAAGCCCAGATCATGCGCATAGACCTCCATGTCATCGCGCAGCTCCTGGGAAAGGCCCACCGAATACGCCAGGCCAATGTGCGAGTAGTCAATCTCGCCCTTCGCAACCATGTGGTCAATAAAGGCGCGGGCGCACTTGAGCATAGAGCCGCGGAACTTCTTGGTCGCCACGAACTTGCCGCCCGTCACCTCAATGCAGGGCTTAATCTTGAGCAGATGGGCGCCAAGGAATGCGACGTTGGACAAGCGACCGCCCGCCTTAAGAAAGGCAAGATCGGTAGGAACAAAGCCCAGCAGCACGCGGTCCATGACGGAATTCGTAAATGCAAAGATCTCGTCGACGGTGGCATCGGGGTGAGCCTCGATGTATTTGGCGGTCTCGACGACAACGAGCGACTGGCCTACCGAGACAAAGCGCGTGTCCATAGAGAACACGTAGTCGCGACCCTTGGCGGCGATCTTCGATGATTGATGCGAGCAGGTCGTGGCCTCGGAATACGCGAGATGCAGAATAGTCGCATCGGGCTGCTCAGCGTGAATGCGGTCGTACACGTGAGCAAAATCCGCAGGCGCGCAGCCGCTGGTCTTGGGCATCACGCTAAACTCGTTGCAGCGCGAATAAATCTCGAGCGGATCGATCGAGCCGTCCTCGACGGTCTCGTCACCAATCGTGACATGCATGGGCACGCGCACGATGCCGTAGCGCTCGCAGAGCTCCGGCGTCACATCCGACCCAGACTCAACCACGATTACGTACTTGCCCATTATTATCACGACCCATCTCGACATTGGCTTTTCAATACATGGCACGCGCCGCCGCACTGTTGCACAACGGCGTCCAAGCGCCAAAGAGACGCCGCCCCTTGCACACAACAAAGGACAGCGTCTCCCTGGAAAACTCCGTGCTTATCTAGGATTCCACACGGTTTATTAAGGAGGGTTACTTATTCCACAAACGGTCGCTATATGCGGTAAGCGGTAGTTGGCCGCGACAACTGCGACACATTCCGTCCAGCAAATCCAATCGTGCTCCACGCACGGTTAATGCACGAGGCGGTAGAAATTCATCGATGCCGCACCCTCGGCGTGCAGCTCCATCGCCGGAACCGCCGGCGAATAGGTACGGCTCGTAAGTGCCGCCTCGCCGCCATTTGCAAAAATCTCGACCATCGTAGTGTCCGAAAGCACGCGCAGGTCGCGAAGCTCGCTGAGCTCGATCAACCTCTGGTCGCGCCCATAGCCTTCGTCACCCATGTCGAGGGTAAGCATCCCGTCTGCATAGCGCACAAAGACACCCTTGCGGATTTCGAGCTCGATCACCTGGGCGCCCTCACAGGAAACCACAAGATCAAACAGGCGGCCCGGCTCCTCAACGGTTTCACCGCCTGTCGCGCAAACGCAGTCGCCGCGCATCCTCTCAATCTCGTGCACCGGCTGCTGACAGAGCTTACCATCGCGCATGCTCAGTTTTCTCGGCACCGTCAACGCGCACTGCCACCCGCGTGCCACCGTCGGGCTTTTTGCCGTCGCATCGGGGCAACCCGACCACCCGATCATCAAACGCCGACCCGCAGCATCCTCAAAAGACTGCGGTGCGTAGAAATCAAAGCCGGCATCGACCATCGGGGGCATGCCCTGCCCGGCGATCTTAAAACTCGGCGCCTCCCAATCGGCCTCGATGGGAAACCACACGCACTGGTGCGGATTGCGGTAACGCCATCCATCGGCGGACACACCCTGCGGACAGCAAACGAGAATAAGCTCACCATCGAGCTCAAACAGATCGGGGCACTCCCACATAAAGCCAAACTTCTCGCCCAACTCAATGCGCGTCGCATAGCTCCAGTCCTCTAGATTGCTCGAGGTATAGACAAGCACGCAGCCGCGGTCGTCTTTCGTACGAGCGCCCAGAACCATGTAGTAGATACCATCGTGTTCAAGGATTTTGGGATCACGCACGTGCGTACCGATATCGTCGGGGTAATCGACCGGCCCAACAGCTATGCGCTTCTCGCCCAATTCGTCGGGGTTCTCGGCAACCACATGAATCTGGTTTTGCTCACGGCCCGTCAACACGTAGTCGTAATCATCGCGGTCAAAATGCTTGACGTTGCCGGTATAGAAGTAGTGAATCTTGCCGTCGTGTACAAAGGCAGAACCAGAATACGCTCCGCTCGAATCCAAATCGGAATCGGGGAACAGCACAGGGCCGCGATTCTCGTACGTCACAAAATCCTTTGTTGTCAGATGATTCCAAAGCACTGGACCGCCATGCGCAGCATCGAATGGATCGTATTGGTGATAGATGTGATACGTATCACCGATCTGCACCAAACCGTTGGGGTCGTTGAGCCAGCCAAGCTCAGGCTCCACATGGAACAGGAGCCTATCGGGGTCGGACGCGATGCGACCCGCCGTCTCATCCTGTCCGGCACGCCACTGCTCATAGTCCGCGCGTGTCACCTTATTTTTTTGATTAAACATCGCCGTTGACTTTCTCGTCTATGGGGAAGGACGCTCGACTCACACGAGTCGAACGCCCTTCCCCAAATGGACTTATCCTCAGATTACGCTGAACGGCTCAACTAGAAGCTGACATCAAAGCCAGCACCAGCGCCCTCTTCATCAGTGGTCGGCACGCCCTTTGCCTTGTTGTAGGCAAAGATCAAGACGATCGGCACGATAAAGGCGATGAGATTGCCAGCCACATACCACACGAGCGTCTCGGGCGTGACGATGAGCAGGCCAAGCACGCCGGTCAGACCCTGACCGATGGCGCGCACCTCAAAGAGCTTCACGAAGGCACCGCCGCAGCCTGCACCGATGCAAGCGCAGATGAACGGGATGATCGAGTAGCGCATGTTTGCAGCAAAGATTGCGGGCTCGGAGATACCGACCAGCGTCGGGATAAAGGACGACATGCAGATGTTGCGCTCTTTGGAATGCTTCTTGTGAATGAGGTACATGCCGATGGCGCCGCCGCCCTGGGCGATGATGGAAACCGACCAGATGGCCTGGATGTAGTTGAAGCCAGTCGTGGCAACGAGGTTTGCCTCGATACCCTGGATGAACTGATGCGTACCGGTAACGACGAGCGGCTGCAGGAATGCGGCAAAGACAAAGGCACCGAAGGCGCCCATCCTGTTGTACAGGATATCGATTACGCCGGCGAGGACGTCGCCGATCAGGTTGCCGAGCGGGCCGAACACGGTGAACAGGGCGACGTTAGCAAGAATCAGGGTAACGGTCGGGACAAAGACGAACGAAACGACCTCGGGGATGTACTTCTGGGCAATCTTCTCGACCTTGGCCATAAACCAGGCAGTCAGGATTGCAGGGAACACGCCGCCCTGGAAAGCAACCATGGGAATGGAGAGCGGACCGAAGTTCCAGTACTCAGCACCCGTCGGGTCCATAACGAACGTGTTACGGTTCATAAGGCTCGGGTGAACCATGACGATACCGACGAGGATGCCCAGGATCGGGTTACCGCCAAAACGCTTGACCGCGCTGTACATAACCAGGACAGGTAGGTAGTCGAAGGTGGTGGCGATAATGGCAAAGAAGCTTGCGAGGTTCTTGAGGAACTCGCTGTGATCGGCGAGGCTGCCCTCCATGCCAAAGAGGCCGTTGGCAACGATCAGCGACTTAAGGCCGATGATGATAGCAGCGCCGACGAAAGCGGGAATGATGGGGATAAAGATGTCCGAGAATACCTTGAGGACCGAGAAGAACTTGCCCTTCTTGTCCGCCTCGGCGCCCTTGACCTCGGAAGCGCTGATCTCCTTAACGCCCGTCAGAGCCATAAACTCATCGTAAACCTTGTTGACGGTACCGGTACCGAAGATGATCATGAGCTGGCCGCTGTTGTACAGCACGCCCTTGACGCCATCGATGTTCTCGAGCTCGGCCTTGTTGTACTTGCTCGTATCCTTGAGCACCAGACGCAGACGCGTAACGCAATGCGTGGCGCCCTCGATGTTCTCCAGACCGCCGACGTTATCGACGACTTGCTGAGACACTACTTTGTAGTCCATGTTCCTCTCCATTCCTTTACGAAAGCATAAGACGTTTTGATGCCATTACAGAGACGCGATCGTTGCATTTGCGCACTTAAGCGTACCGTCGGTGACCGTCAGCGCCACACCCTGGCCCTGCTTATTGCAGAATCGAGCGTTAAGCGCAACATCATCGACAAAGATGGTCGCGATGTCGTCGTCGACGACCAGGCGCACATGATGAGTGCCCTCGCCCTTAAAGAACAACGGACGCTCGAGGCCCATGTTGTTGACCTGGAACCACGGATACTGGGGGGCCGCCGTAAACTCGAGCTTGCCCTCACGCAGGTTGGCGCGGAACTCATAGGCAAGACCGGACTCGGCGTCCTCGGCAAGCTTCACCGAGAAGCCGGCAGCGTCACCGGCGAGCTCGATGTCGGCATCGAGCATATAGGTGGAACCGGCATCCGCGGCGAGCACCTGCTCGACCTTGCCCGACTCGCAGGAGAGCTCAAAGGCCTCGACTGCCTTAGCCTCGCCAAAGGCGCCAAGCATGCTATCAGGAAGCTTGGTGCCGAGCGTTCCGTCGGCACGCTGAACGATCTCGAGGGGCATAAAGGTGCCACCCCACAGGTAAGAGCTGGGGTCGCCGCCCTCGTCACGCGTAGGAACCCAACCAAAGAGAACGCGGCGCTCGCCGTCAAATGCGGTACGCGCGGCATAGTACGCGCGGCCATCGAAGGAATCGTCCGCAGGAGTGATCCAAGGACCGTTGATAGAGCGAGACATGCGGTAACGGGTCTTGTTGCCATCACTGTACTCGGAGAACACCAGATACCACCAGTCGCCCATCTTAAAGAGATCAGGCATCTCGAACATGGTGTACAGGCCCGGATTCCACCAGTCGCCCTGGAACTCCCAGGTATCCAGGTCCTTGGAGGTGAACTTGACCAGACGACCGGTCATCAGACGCTTGTCCTCGCTCACACGCGTGCCGAGGATGAGCATGTACTCTTCGTTCTCCTCATCCCAAAGCACAAAGGGATCGCGCCAGTTGCGGTCATCGTAACCCTCCTGGGGCGGAAGCAGCGTCTCGGCGATGTTCTTCTCCCACTTGACGGCGTCGTCACTCGTTGCGTGAAGAAGAACCTGCTTCATCAAGCGTGCCTTGACCTTATCGCGATTGCAACCAGTGTAGAGCGCATGGTACTTGTCGCCCACCTTAAACACCGTGCCGGCATAAACATACTGGTCGACTTCCTCGTCGCCGCCACGCTCAAGGCTCTCGCCAAAGTCTTTGTAATTGACGAAGTCCTTGGTTGTCGCGAGTGCCCAGCCAAACGGCTCTCCGAAAGGTCCGGGGTTTCGCGTGTCACGCTGATGATAGAGATAGAACGTGCCGTCCTCGCCGTACGGCATGATGTCGCCTACCCAAATTCCCTCAGGCTGGTAATACACCTTGTGCATCCGAGACTTCCTTTCTCACGAGATACTAACTCGGTACAACTGCAAGATATGTCAATCGTTTTCATATGTCAAACGTTTTCACACCAATACGTCTTTTCGCAGTTCCAGTCGTCGGCAAACGGTTGACATATGCCGGCGAACGGTCATCAGAGGTGTTTGAGGAATTCTTTTGGCACGGGATGAACTACGCGGTTTTACCCTCAATGAGTTCAACGGGGAGCTTGATATTCGATTCGGGCTTTTCGCCGTTAATAAGAGCAATGATGGATTGCGCCGCGAGCTCTCCGATGCGATCGATATCTTGGCGTACGGTTGTTAAGTCAGGCATAAACGTCATAGTGCGGCGGGCACCATCCGCGCCCACGACCTTAATATCGCCCGGAGCGCTCAAGCCGCGCTGCTTCATCACGTTAAGACAGATAGCCGCCATCGTGTCGTCTCCCGCAAAGATGCCGTCAATATCGGGGTTCTCATCGAGGATCTTCGCAACGACCGCGCTCTTTTCGTCGTCGGGCTTAACGAACTCGACCTCACGGACAAGCGCGGGCAAACCGGCCTGCTCAACAACATCGAGGTAGGCATCGGTACGCTTATTGGCAGGCATGCGCATGCGGCTATTGCTGCGCAGGCACAGGATGCGCGAACACCCGTCATCGATCAGGCGACGCGTGGCAAGTTCGCCGATACTATAGCTGTCGCTCGCAATCTGAACAGAGGCCTCGCCAAGGTCGCAGTCGATACCAACCAGACTCAAACCCATCTCGGCATACGCCTCGGCACCGATATTAAGCGAGTTGACAATGACGCCATCAACCATATTGCGCCGAAGCATATCGATATAAGAACGCTCAAGATCAGGTCGATTGGCACTATTGCACAGCAGCATCTTAAAACCGTTTTCGGCCAGGGTACGCTCAACGGCTTGAACCGCTTGTGCATGAAACGGGCTGCTGACATAGGGGACGATCATACCTATTAGATTCAGGCGACCGTTGAGCATGGCACGGGCGATATCGTTGGGCGTATAGTTGATGCGCTTCATCGCGGCATGGACCTTATCGCGGGTCTCTTGGCTAATATAGCCGCGATTATTAAGCACGCGAGATACCGTAGTAGGCGAAACCCCCGCCACCGCTGCAACTTCCTTGATGCCAGGCTTAGCTGAATCCTTAGAACGAGCGCCCTCGCGAGCCATAGCAACCTCCCCCATCAACATGTCATACGTTTACATACGAACAAAGCATACCCCAACAACAGCGGGAAGACGGTAACAGCACAAGTAAGTAAACGACTCATCCAAATAATTAGGAGAGTTCCGCCTAAAGGGTGACTACACAGGACCCAGCCGGGGCTGTTTGGTTTACCTCCCAAAACTTTCCGCACTGATATCTTCTGTATTGAAGACGTCGATGGTGCACCCGTATACCATTGACGTCGACACCATCAGATGCGGACCGCGCGGTGACCC
>UQIT01000039.1 GCA_900541175.1 uncultured Collinsella sp. | reverse complement strand
TAGCGCACGCCGTCAATCTCGCCACACGGCTCCACGCGGTGCTCGAGCGGCTGGAACGAGGCCAGGCCGCGGCAGACACCATCGACATCGGCACCGACTGCCAGGGCAGCCGTGGCAGCGCACAGGGCATTGATAACATTGTGATGGCCCGAGATCTTGAGCTCGGATGTAGCGATGAGCGGAGTCTCGACGCCCTTCAGGCGCACGATCATCTTGCCATCGCGCACAAAGGCGGCATCCTCGCCCTCGGGCTCGTCAAAAGCGACCTTGCAGATGCGACGACCCGGCGTGTAGATGTACTCATCGAACTCGTGAATGCCGGCGTCTTCGACGTCGACAACCGCCAGATCGTCATCGACCATATTGTCAAACAGTTTGATCTTGGCAAGCGCATAGTTCTTATGGCTCTTATGCCAGCCCAAGTGGTCGGGAGTGATGTTGAGCAGCACCGCCACGCGAGGATGAAGCTCGGCGGTCGTAGCAATCTGGTAGCTCGAGAGCTCGGCCACAAACCACTCGTTATGAGCTCGGCCGTCAATCTCGTTGACCGGCGGCTCGCCGATGTTGCCGACAGCTACGCTGGCCTCACCGGCAGCCTTGAGCAGATAATCAGTCAGCGACGTGGTGGTCGTCTTGCCGTTGGTACCCGTAATGGCAATCCAGTTATCGGGCGACAGGCGATAGGCAAACTCGGGCTCACCCATAATCTGGGCGGCATGCTCGCGCCCGGCCTTAAAGAAGCCCGAGAACTCCGAGATGCCCGGGCACGTCACGCATACGTCATAGGCGCCCTCGACCTGTTCGGTCCCATAGACAAACGACGCACCAGCAGCCTCGAGCGCACGCGTGGCGTCATTGGGCTCAGAGGTGCCGCCGCCATACACGGTAACGGCGCTTACGCGCTCGGGATGTGCCAGCGCCCAGCGGGCGACATCGAGACCGGATTTGCCCTGACCCAAAACGAGCAGGCTAAAGACATCAGCAAGAGGCATGAAAGACCACTATCCCAACTGGAAGAACAAAGCAAGGCCAACGGCACCAAAGGCCGCAGCGATAATCCAAAAACGGATGACGACCTTGGTCTCGGCCCAGCCCTTCTTTTCGAAATGATGATGGATGGGCGCCATAAGGAAGACGCGCTTGTGCGTAAAGTGGAAGTAGACAACCTGAATCATGACCGACAGGGTCTCAACGATAAACAGGCCGCCGATGATGAGGGAGACGACCTCGGTGTTGGTCATGATGGACGTGCAGGCAAACGCGGCGCCTAGGGCAAGCGAGCCGGTATCGCCCATAAAGATGCTCGCCGGATAGCAGTTGAACCACAGAAAGCCCAAGCAGGCACCGGCACACGCGGTGCAGAAGATGGACAGGTTCACGTCTCCGTGCAAAAACGCCATGGCAGCCATGGCGAGCATGGCAATCATGGAGGTGCCGCCAGCAAGACCGTCAAGGCCATCAGTCAGGTTCACGGCATTAGAAAGACCGGCGATCATCAGCCAGCAAAAGACAATGTAAAGCCACGGGAACGAAAGGCCGCAGATAGTGGTCGAAAGAACACCGAGGTCAATCGTCAGGCCGCCGGGAAAACGAATCTCGGGGGCGACGCCGCACCAGTTGACGGCAAGTACCGTAAAGGTGACACAGATAATGGTGAGGCCGATCATCTTGGCATGAGGCGTCAGACCGAGCGAGCGCCCATGCGTAACGGAGGTCAGGTCGTCGATCAGGCCCAGCACGCCGGTCGCCAGCGTGGCGAGGAGCACGAGCACGAGCTCGGTGGTGAGTTTGCCCATCAGCAGACAGGTCAGCGAGATCGCGACGAGGATGACAACACCACCCATGGTGGGCGTTCCCTGCTTAACCAAATGACGCTTGGGGCCGTCGGCACGAACCTGCTGGCCGATACCCTCGACCTTGAGTAGCTTGATCCACCACGGCATGAGCAGCAGCGAATGGGGGGCGGCGATGCAAAGCCCCAAAAAAGCCTGATACGTTGGATACGAGGGATTGCCGAACATGGGCTAGCACACACCTTCCACAAAGCGGTCGAGCTCAACAAAGCGGGAACCCTTGACCAGTACAACATCATGTTTTTCAAGCGCGCCGCCCATGCGGTCGAGCACCTGCTGATAATCGGAGAACACCTGGATGCGGTCCTCGTCCATGCCCATCATGCGCGCGGCATCGGCCATAAGCTGGGCCAGCTCACCACCCACGCACGCCAGCATGTCGAGCTTCTTGGCGGCGGCATAGGCGCCCACGAGCTCATGCATGCGAGGAGCCTCATCGCCCATCTCGCCCATCTCGCCCAAGATCGCCATGCGAGACCCCGTGCAGGAAAGCGAACACAGTAGATCGAGGCCAGCAGCCATGGATTCGGCGCTGGCGTTATAGGAATCGTCAATGACGCGGGCACCGCTCTTGGCGCGTTTGATCTCCTGGCGGTGACCGGTGATCGTGAGGCCTCTAAAGGCAGCATCGATCTGCTCGGGCGTCACGCCCAGGCGATAGGCAACCGCGGCGGCCTTAACGGCATTTGGAACGGACTGCACGCCGGGGATGGCAAGCATGGTATCGATTGTCTCGCCCTGGCCAAAATCGAGCGTAAAGACCGGACGGCCCTCGTCATCAACACGAATGTCGCGGGCGCGGACCTCATCATCGTCCGAGACGCCGGCCAACATCACGTCGATACCAGCAGGCTGGGCGAACGTATCGCGAATGAACGGCGTAAAGTCGTCCTCGCCGCCCAAAACCAGAAGCGGCAAGAAGTCGCCAGCGGCGCACATACCCTGGACAATCTCGGCCTTAGCGCGGGCGATGTTCTCGCGGCTACCCAAAATGCCGATATGAGAGGTGCCGATCTTGCTCACGATGGCAAGGTTGGGATTGACGGACTGGGACAGGCGCTCAATCTCGTGGAAATGGTTCATGCCCATCTCGAGCACCAGGACCTCGGTATCGGCCGGAGCGGAAAGCACCGTGAGCGGCATGCCGATCAGGTTATTGAAATTGCCCTTGGTGGCCCAGACACGATAGCGCTTGGCGAGCACAGCGGCGAGCACGTCCTTGGTCGTCGTCTTGCCGATGGAACCGGTAATACCAACGACCAGGCAGCCAAGCTCCAGACGGTACGTGTGCGCCAAACGCAGCAGAAACTCCTCGGGATCATCGGTCAGCAAGATGGCACAGCCCTTGTCCTGCGCCAGCGAGACCAGCTCGGCCTCAGGCTCACGCGTCATCACGACGGCGCCGGCACCCGACTGGACGGCACGGGAAGCAAAATCATTGCCGTCGACGTTTTCACCGGGAAAGGCGACGAAAATCGTCCCTTCCTCGACCTGACGCGAGTCGATAACGCACCCGCGGCATACCCGATCGGCTTCTCCCGTCACGGTTCGGGCCCCTGTTGCGGCCGCGAGGTTGTTGACGGCGATCTCTATCATTGCAGCTCCCCTGTAAACCTAATAATGCTATCGGCGTATTGTATCCCAGCGCCGCGCATGCGTGGTGCAGGGCATGTGAACACCCCTCATATGGGACAACAAACCACGCCCCAAAGATTGTAACCCCCTACCTCGTGCGCGGGATACCCAGCACGTCGAGCGCGTTGGCCATAATGGACTGGAACGGCACCGCAGCGGCATCTGAGCCGCTCGGCGTTCCGTCGAGCGTGATATAGCACAGCACCTTGGGCGATTGTGCCGGTGCAAAGCCCATAAAGGACGACATGTAGTTCTCCTTGAGGTAGCCGCCGTTCTCGTCGGCACGTTCGGCCGTACCGGTCTTACCCGCCACGTCATAGCCGTCAACCGCGCCGCCAACGCCCGTTCCCTCGGACACGACCGTCTGCATGCACGATGTCACCTGGGATGCGGCATCCTCCGAAATCGCACGCTCGCCTTCGCCCCAGTCCTTCTCGTCGCCTTTGCTGGACTTATAGAAGTGCGGTGTCATCATCACGCCGCCGTTGGCGATGCCGCCCACGGCACGTGCGATTTCAATCGGCGAGACGGACAGTGCCTGTCCAAAGCTCATCGAACCCAGCGTGGCGCCGTCATACTGGTCACGCTCCTTGACGATACCCAGGCTCTCGCCCGGAAAATCGACACCCGAGCTGTGACCGATGCCCCACTTGTCCACATAGGCGGCAAAGTCGTCGGCACCGATCTTGCGCCCCACTAGGACAAAGCCCACGTTGGACGAACGGCGCATCATCTCGCGCACATCCATGGTCATGGCATAGTCGCGCTTGTCGGCATCGGTGACGGTATCGTCACCCACCTTGATGCTCGCCGGCACCTCAAACGACGTACTCGATCGCACGACGCCCAAGTCGAAGCCGGCGCCCGCCACGAGCGTCTTAAAGACCGAGCCGGGCTCGTAGGCGTCGGTGACCAGGCGCAGGTTCATATCCTCGGTCTTGGCGTTCTCCAGATCGGTCTGGTCGTAGGTCGGGTACGAGCAGGCTGCCAAAATCTCGCCTGTCGTAGGATCGGTGACCAGCGCCGAGCCGTTCTTGGCCTTAGTCTTCTCAACTGCCTCTGCCAGGGCATCCTCGGCCGCTCGCTGGATATTGACGTCGAGCGTCGTCACGATATCAACGCCGTCGACCGCAGCCACCTTTTTATAGGCACCGCCCGCGATATAGCTGCCGTCTCTCGCGCGCTCGCGCACAAGAGAACCGTTCATGCCGGTCAGAAGCTTGTTGTATTGCTTTTCGAGACCCGTCAAGCCGTCGTTGTCTACATTCACTACACCCAGCACCTGCGATGCCAGATTGCCGTATGGATATACGCGCTTCATGGCCTGCTCAAAAAGCACGCCAGGCAGGTTCTTCTTCTCCAGCGCCGCAGCATCGTCTTCGTCCACCTGGCGCTTGATATACACCCAGGTGCCATCGGACTCGACGAGCTTGCGGCAGGTCTTTTTATCGATTCCAGTTGCCTTGACCAGCGCCGACACCGTCTTGTCGACATCCTCGACAAGCTGCGGGTTCACGGCGATGTTGCGACATTCGACCGACGACGCCAGCACGTTACCGTTGCGGTCGTAGATGGTGCCACGTTTGGCATAGAGGGTCTGCGCAAGCAGGCGGGGCGCATCGGCACGTTCGCGCAGTTTATCGGCTTCGACAATTTGATAGTCGGCAAGACGAAAGACGCCCAAGCCCAAGCCAAGCCCAATGAATCCCATGACGGCTCTGCGGCGAGGCAGAGGCGCGCCTGTGAGCCATTCGGTCGACGAACTCTTGCGCGACCTGGTGTTATGCACCTGAGGGCCGCCCGAGCCGCGAAGTCGCGACGCCGGGTCGTTGCCACGGGACTGCCCGGCGTTGTAAGATTGCCGACCCGTTCCTTGATAACCAGAACGTCCCCGCGACGAGGAACGTCCAGAACCGCGGCCCCCATCGGAACCGCGGCGATAGTCATTTGTCATACTCAGCTACCGTCTTGCTACTGAGCGGTCGCGGTCGCGTTGGCGCCCGCGGCTGCATCCTGCGAAAAGTCAAGTGTAACGCTCTCGCTGGGCTCCACCATGCCATAAGCGCCCGCAAGGTCGCGAATGCGCGTGTCGGCGCCATAGACCGAATGCATGACCTCCAAGTCGGAGCTCTCATCGGTCGCCTTTTCGAGCGTGTTGGTAAGCTCGGCGTTGCTGTTGAGCACCTGGGCCGTAACGCCGGCGAGCGCCACGCGGGCGAGGCCGATCGTCATGAAGATAGCCGCAATGATGCAAAACGTTTTAAGAACGCTCATGAAAACCGGGCTTACCGCCTGGTTTGCCTGACGGCCCGCGCCCGTGTAGACATCAAAGCGCGGCGTGCGCTGCTCACGGGGAGCAACGGGGGCCTGCGGCGTCTCACGATAGGCGGGCATGGCGTTCATATCATAGGCGAGTGCTGCGCTTGAAGTGTTGTAGCCCATGATATGCCGCCTCCCATCCCGAGTACGTTGGTAGTGTGTTTAAGCTTCGTTTATGGTGCGAGCGGGAGGTCCAATATCGCGCGGTCGCGCCTACAGACGCTGCGCCACGCGGATTTTGGCTGATCTCGCCCGAGGGTTGCGCTCAACCTCATCAGGCTGGGCAACCAAGGGTTTGCGGGTAATGACCTTGAGTATCGGCACGTTGCCGCACACGCACACCGGAATCTCCGGCGGACACGTGCACCCCTGGCTCATCTCCTTAAAGTGGTTCTTTACGATACGGTCCTCGAGCGAGTGATACGAGATGACGCAGATACGTCCGCCCGGGTTGAGCCACCTGGTGGCAGCATCAAGCCCTCGTTCGAGCACATCGAGCTCGTGATTGACCTCGATGCGAATGGCCTGGAAACTTTTCTTGGCCGGGTGTCCGCCATGCCGACGAGCGGCAGCCGGGATACCCGCCTTGATGATCTCGACAAATTGACCGGTGGTTTCGATCGGTTCTTGCTCGCGGCGGCGCACGATCTCGCGCGCGATCTGCGAGGCGAACTTCTCTTCGCCGTAGACGCGTAGAATCCGGGCGAGGTCGTGTTCGTTATAGGTGTTGATGACCTCAGCTGCGTTTAAGGTGTTATTACCCGGATCCATCCGCATGTCCAATGGGGCGTCCTCGTTATACGAAAAGCCCCTGCCAGGGATATCGAGTTGCGGTGACGAAACGCCCAAATCGAACAGGAAGCCATCGACCCCGGGCACCTCGGCCGAGCAAAGCAGCTCGTCCAAGTCGCCGAAGTTGCCCTTCAGCAGCTGGTGCGGAACGCCGGGAACCTCGCGGTCCAGACGGGCGCCAGCGGCCTCGAGGGCCATGTCGTCCTGATCGACGCCGAGCAAAAGGCCCGTCTCCCCCACCTGCGCGGCCATCTTTACCGAATGGCCGGCACCGCCAAGGGTGCAATCGCAGACAACGGAGCCGCTCTTTAGCCGCAGCGACTCAAGCACTTCGCCGAGCATGACAGGTTCATGCCGATATTCTTGTGTCAAGATCCCACGCTCCATCCGTTACCCGTGCCTTGCCCTTACGAGAAGAAGAGGTCCAGCAGGGCCTCATCGTCATCGTCCTCATCGGCCGCGGCGCGATCCCAAACCTCAAGGTGGTCGTAGTTGCCCACAACCGTAACCTCGCGGTCGAGGTTCGCCTGCTTGCGGAGAGACTCGGAAAGACCGATACGACCGGCGCTGTCCACGTCCATCGACGTGGTGCGCTTGTTGATCGCCCTCATGAGCTTCTGGTCGTTAATGTCACGCGGGTTAAAACCCTCGTGGCCCTCACGACCCGCGAAGAGTCCTTCGACCCACTTATCGAAGGCCTCGGCAGAGAACACGTACAGAGCATCGACATCCAGGGCTTTGAACACGCGAACGTGCTCTCCAAGCTCCTCGCGAAGGGGTGCAGGCAGGGACAGACGACCTTTTGCATCGAGATTGCGCTCGTATGCACCAGTCATTCCCATGTGCGCCCTCCCCTCGGTTACTCAGATGGCACGTACGCGGGGAACCACCCCGCCTGTCGACGTCATTAATAATATGGGGAACCGCCCCATTTTTCAACACCTTTCCCCACCCCTTCCCTCACCTCGCCCCACCACTCCACCCACCATATATTGCAAAACACCCCCAAGCATATGTTCGAAAACACAATATGTTGTGTTTGTAGCAAAGGCGGGATGCCACCTGTAGAACCACGCCCGCGAACCTCAACCTTCAAGTTGACCTTGAGGCGATTTTTACGTCCCTTTACACGCCGTTCACATCGCCCCCAAACTCCCCCACCCACGGTACAAACGGTCCACCACCGCGTCGGTGTCTGGCGAAAAATGGGACGGGCCCCAGATTGCCCATGCGCGCAAAAGTGCGTCTCGGCAATCTGGGGCCCGTCCCATTTAATATTTATAAATATGCAGGTCAGCGAGGTGCTAGCGATGTGCTAGCGGATGCGCCGCCAGATAGACCTCGGTCAGTTGCGTTCGGTCGACATGCGTGTAGACCTGCGTGGTCGAAATATCGGCATGGCCCAAAATCTCCTGCAGCACACGCAGGTCGGCACCGCCCGCGAGCATGTGGGTGGCAAAGGAGTGGCGCAAGGTATGGGGATGGAGCCCCACCAGCCCCACCTGACGCCCATACCGCTCGCATATCGCATGCACGGCCTGGCGCGACAGGCGACGTCCGTTCTTATTTAAAAAGACCGCCGAGGTCTCGGTTCCGCGGGCATGGGCCGCCAAGCGAGAACGTCCCTCAGTTACATAGAGCGTCAGAGCTCGCGCCGCGCTTCCCACCAGTGGGGACAGGCGTTCCTTTGAGCCCTTACCGCGAACGAGTACAAAGCCATCGTCAATATGGATATCGCCCACATCGAGCCCAACCAGCTCACTCACACGCAAACCGCATCCGTAGAGCACTTCCAAGATGGCATGGTCGCGCAGTCCCATCTCGCCCTCGGGAAAGTCTTGATCGAGCAGCGCCGAGACATCCTCCACCGATAGATACTCCGGCAAACGCTCAGCCTTTTTAGGCAGGCGCAACGCCGCCGTCGGGTTTTGGGCCACGGCCCCATCGCGCACCAAAAAGGCATGCAGGCCCTTCACGGCAGCAAGCGCGCGCTCCACCGAGGCGTCGGAATAACCTCCGTCGCGGCGATCGGCGACAAAGCCCTCCACGACCTGACGGGTCACCTCTTCAAAAGACACAATACCCGCCCGCTCCAGATAGGCGCAGTACGTCGTCAGGTCACGACGATAGGCCACAATCGTGTTGCGCGCCAAGCCCCGCTCGACCGCGAGGTAATCGAGATACTCCCCCGCCGCCACGGCGGGCGACGAGGGAGTAGCTTCGGTATGTTCCTTATTCGCCGGCACCCTTAGTCCGTAGCGAGGTTCATGGGCGTCACCTGCAGACGGTCGACACCCTCGTGCTGGCCGATCGAAGCGCGCACGAACTCGCGGAACAGCGGCTGCGGGTTGGTCGGGCGGCTCTTGAACTCGGGATGAGCCTGGGTTGCCACATACCACGGATGCACGTCGCGCGGCAGCTCGACCATCTCGACCAGGCGCTCGTCAGGCGACAGACCCGAGATAACCAAACCGGCGTCCTCGAGTTGGTCGCGGAAGGCGTTGTTGAACTCAAAGCGGTGACGGTGACGCTCGTAGACGAGTTCCTCGCCATATGCCTCGCGAGCAAGAGTATCGGCGGCGAGCTTGCACGGATAGGCGCCCAGGCGCATGGTGCCGCCCTTCTCGGTCACGTCCTCCTGCGAGCTCATCAGATCGATGACGCTATACGGGCCGTCCGGATCAAACTCGGAGGAGCTGGCACCGGCAAGGCCAACGACATTGCGGGCGAACTCGCACACGGCGACCTGCATACCCAAGCAAATGCCCAGATACGGAATCTTGTGCTCACGGGCAAACTCGGCCGCGAGGATCTTACCCTCCAGGGCGCGCTTGCCAAAGCCGCCGGGGACCAGGATGCCCGAGGCGTCGCCCAGAACCTCGGAGACATTCTGCTCGTCGAGACTCTCGCCGTCGACCAGCTGGACGTCCACATGGCGATCGTAGAAGACGCCCGCATGGTGCAGGGCCTCGATAACCGACAGGTACGCATCGGGCAGCTGCGTGTACTTACCCACGACGGCGATCTTCACCTTGTCGGTGTGATGGTTGGCGTGATTCTGTTTGCGCAGGAACTCGTTCCACTCGCTCATGTCGCGCTCACGCGGATCCAGACCCAGGCGCTCGCAAATGCGCAGGTCAAAGTCCTGCTCGGCAAGCAGCTGCGGAACATCGTAAATGCTCGCGCAGTCCTCGTTGGTAAAGACGCAATCGGTGTCGACGTCGCAGAAGCTTGCGATCTTTCCGCGGATAGCGTCATCGATATGGTGGTCGGAGCGCAGCACGATGATATCGGGCTGGATGCCAAAGCTGCGGAGCTCCTTGACGGAATGCTGCGTGGGCTTGGTCTTGACCTCGTGGGCGGCGGCGATATAGGGAACGAGCGACACGTGAATGTAGCAGACGTTCTCGGGGCCGGCCTCCTTGCGGTACTGGCGGATGGCCTCGACAAACGGCTGCGACTCGATGTCGCCGATCGTGCCGCCCAGCTCGGTGATGACTACATCGGAGCCGGTCTGCTCCTCGATGCGGCGGAACTTGTCCTTAATGGCGTTGGTGACGTGGGGGATCACCTGCACGGTACCGCCCAAAAAGTCGCCGCGACGCTCACGGGCGATCAGGCTTTTGTAGATGGCGCCGGTCGTAAAGTTGGAATCGCGGGTCAGGTTCTCATCAATAAAGCGCTCGTAATGACCCAGGTCCAGGTCGGACTCGTAACCATCCTCGGTAACGAAGACCTCACCATGCTGGAAGGGGCTCATGGTACCGGGGTCGACGTTCAGATACGGATCGGCCTTCTGCATCGTTACTTTGTAGCCACGCGACTTGAGCAGACGGCCCAGCGAGGCCGCGGTGATACCCTTGCCCAGGGACGAAACCACGCCACCGGTTACGAACACATGCTTGGTCATATTGAGTTACCTGCGCTTCCCGTAGAAGTTGTTTATCCACATCTTACGGGTCTTCATTGTAATACTCGCGCCGCGGACCGTTCGCAATTTTTCTCGCGTGCGATTGCATTTCTCAATCTTGAAACAAAACGCCGCCCGGTTTCCCAGGCGGCGTCGCTATGGCAAGGGTTACATGCTGCTATCGATCAGCAACCTCGTCCTCAAGCATTTCTTGAACGAGCATGCCGGTACGGACGCCCTCAAGATACCACTCGCCACGTTCGGTGAGGCAAATGCCATTTGCAAGCTGACCGCCGTCGTCGCTATAACGCGAGACGACATCAATCATGCCTTCGGAATCCAAGCGATCGATTGCGGCGCGGCACGATACGGCGAAACCCCCACGCGCTCGGCAAGCGTTTTGCGCGAGAAACCATACGGCCCGCCATTGTCTTCGGTTTGCTGGTCGATCTCCATCAACACCAGCACCTCGACACGCTTCATATCGTTGACACTCGCACGACCCTTGCCCGCCATAGCAGCCTCCTCAAACCGAGCACGAGCATCTAACGCGCCGTGCGCGACCGACACACCTCACGATGGCAGGTAATATCCATCATGCGGCATCCCGCTAAGGATGAAACAGTTACGGTTATTGTATACCGCTCAAATTGTTTCTAGGCAGGTAAACAGCTATTTTTCGCCGAAATAGGCGCTTTATTGATCAAAAAGCCGTACCGGGCGCTAACCCGATACGGCCAAAATGCAATGCAATTACCGCGGTGCTTCAAACTTAGCGATGGAAGAAACCGCGGCGCTCAAACTTGGGCTCGCAGCACACGTTGATACCCAGTTTGCGCAGTACCGTCTCGTCCGTCGGCGAGATAATCACGCTAAAGAAGGCATCGCAACCGCGCAGCTGCTCCAGGCCCGAAAGGACGCGAGCGGCCGTCTCACTCGTGGCCGAGGTGATCGACAGCGCCATAAGCGTCTCGTCGGTGTGGAGGCGCGGGTTTTTGCTGCCCAGGAAATGCGTCTTGAGCTTGCTGATGGGCTCGATCGCTTCATCGCTAATGACCTCGAGCTCAAGGTCGACGCCCGAGACATGCTTAAGTGCATTCATGATGAGCGAGCTCGCAGCGCCCAGGCGCGTGGAAGTCTTGCCGGTCACCACGGAGCCATCGGGCATAACCATGGCACCCACGGGACCACCCGTCAGCTGCTCCCTGGTGAGGGCCGCCGAGCGCGCCGGTGAGTAGTTCTTATCGATGCCGGCTTTCTTCATAATGATCTTGAGACGGTCGACTTGCTCATCGCCCACGCCGGTACGGCGCACATTTTCGACCGCGGTAAAGTAGCGGCGGACGATCTCCATCTTGGAAGCGTCGCGGCAGGCATCGTCATCGGTGATGGCAAAGCCGACCATATTGACGCCCATGTCCGTAGGACTCTGGTAGGGGCTCTTGCCCAGGATCTTTTCCATCAGAGCACGGACCACCGGGAAGGCCTCGACGTCGCGGTTGTAGTTGACCGTGGTCTTGTTATAGGCCTCAAGGTGGAAGGAGTCGATGATATTGGCATCGTCGAGGTCCGCCGTGGCCGCCTCGTAGGCGATGTTGACCGGATGCGTGAGGGGAAGGTTCCAGACCGGGAAGGTCTCGAACTTGGCATAGCCGGCGGCCGTGCCATGCTTGTGCTCGTGATAGAGCTGAGACAGGCAGGTGGCAAGCTTGCCCGAGCCAGGACCGGGGGCAGTGACCACGACGAGCGGTCGGGTGGTCTCGACAAACTCATTCTTGCCGTAGCCATCGTCGGACACGATCAGATCGACATCGTGCGGATACCCCTCGATGGGATAGTGCAGCTTGGCGGGAATACCGAGCGCGTTCAGGCGGTTGCGGAACACATCGGCAGCAGGCTGGCCGGCGTACTGGGTGATGACCACAGCCGCGACAGCAAAGCCGTTGCCGCGGAACAGGTCAACCAGGCGCAGCACATCCTCGTCATAGGTAATGCCGAGGTCACCACGAGCCTTGTTTTTCTCGATGTGGTTCGCGTTGATCGCGATGATAACCTCGACATCGTCGGCGATGCTCTTGAGCATGCGGAACTTGCTGTCCGGTTCAAAACCCGGCAGCACGCGGCTCGCATGATAGTCATCGAACAGCTTACCGCCAAACTCCAAATAGAGCTTGCCACCAAACTGCGAGATGCGCTCCTTAATGTGAGCAGCCTGCAGCTCGATATACTTCGCGTTGTCGAAACCCTGGCGCATATATGGCTCCCGTCCCGTTTCCATTTAATGTTCTAGGCGATTATAACGGAGCAGACCCTCCCCAACGCCCAAGCAATCAACTGGCACCAACCAAACACGCCATCGATAAGTTGCGGTGAAATAGTTCCCGTTTAACCCCTCAAGACGGCCAAACAGGAACTATTCCACCGCAACTTCCCCTTTTTGGCGCAAACTAACCTGACCCCTTTGCATCAATAATGGCAGCGCCGCAGGTTGAGCATAAGTCAGCGAGCGACGTCCAGGACGTACAAGTTGGCATGAAAAAGGCGAGGCATAGACCTTTTGGTCATGCCTTGCCTTTTGAATGACAAATTGTCGTTCTGGACGGCGCGTAGCGTCGACCGGTTCCGCGGTTTGGTAAAACCGCGGAACAAAAAGTCGCCCCCTCCCGCGCACGGAACGGAAGGGGGCTAAAGGTAGGAGTCTACCGGTGGGTTTACCCCACCGGACAGACGATGACCAGGTGATCCTCTACAGGATCGTCAAGGTTTCCGTGGGGTACCCGTTGGGTACTTAGATCAACACGCAGGCGACGGTCAGGATGATGGCGCAGACGACAGAGAGCGCGACGATGAGCTTAAGGGCAAACTTGAGCCAGGTCGTCCACTCGATCTTGGCCAGGGCGAGACCGCCCATGATGGCGCCGGAGGTCGGGGTGAACAGGTTCACGACACCGATGGCGGCGGAGAAGATCATGACCATGACCTCAGGCGAGAAGCCGAGCTTAACAGCCAACGGTCCCATGATGGGCATGGAGACGGTGGCCATACCGGAGGTCGAGGGGATCAGGAAGGACAGGCCGAAGTAGACCAGGAAGCTCATGGGAGCGAAGATCACGCCGGACAGGCCAGCCAGAGCATTGGCGGCAGCGTCGAGGACGAAGACGTCGAGGCCGGTGTTAGCCATGAGGACGGAGATACCACGGGCGAGGGCGATGACGAGAACAACGGACATCATGTCGGCAGCGCCGGTGATAAAGGTGTTAACGATCTGCTTCTCGGACAGGCCACCGATGATACCGATCAGGACGGCCATAAGGAAGAACCAGGTGGAAGCCTCGTCGAAGTACCACTGGCCAATGGGCAGGCCGGTGATCAGGGCAGACCAGCCCTGGACGACGGCGTTACCGTCGGCGTCGTAGACAGCGCCAGCGTCGAAGAAGTTAGCGACGCCCTCGTTGAGGTCGGCCAGCGGAATGAAGCCGACGATCATGACGACGAAGGTGAAGGCGAAGGCAATCAGAACACCCTTCTGACGACCGGTGAGCTTGACCTCCTTGTGGACCTCGGAAGCAGCCTTGCCGTGAGCCTCTTCGGCGTCCTTGAGCTCCTGCATCGACAGGATGGTGGAACCCTTGTCAGCCTTGACCTTCTTGGCGTAGCTCATCACGAAGAAGATGGACATAGCGGTAGTGACAATCCACAGGACGGCACCGAGGCCGATGATGATGGACTGGTTGACCTCAATGCCAACGCCGGTCAGAGCGTCGACGGCAGCGCCGACGGCGAACGGGTTAACCGTGGAGCCCAGGCAGCCGCAGCCAGCGCCGAGCAGGACGGTAGCGGCACCGACCATGGGGTCGAAGCCAGCGGCCATCATGGTAGCGGCGAGCAGGGCGTAGAAGGGAACGGTCTCCTCGCACATACCATAGGTGGTACCACCGAGGGAGAAGATGAGCATCAGCACGGGAATGAGCATAATCTCGTTGCCCTTAAGCTTCTGCACCAGAACGGCGATGCCGTTGTCCAGGGCGCCGGTCTCGGTCATCATACCGAGGAAGCCGCCCAGGATCATAACGAAGAGGCAGACGGGCAGAGCGTCAGCGAAGCCCTTAATCGGGGCGGTGCAGAAATCGCTCAGACGGGCGGCAGTAACCGCGCCGCCGGACGTGCCGGAGACGATAACGGTAATCACTGCGACAATTGCCAGCAGAGCAAGAAGAATGGTGAACGATGAAGGCATACCGCGCTTTTTCTTAGCGGTCTCAGTCATAGTTCTCATCCCCCCTTCATAAATCATTTACTGATCTCGCCAGAAGCGGCTCTTCCGTGCCGTGCCTGCCGCTTGATGCGAGATTATTACCAGATAAAACCGCTCGGGGTGTGCAGCAATACACCCCGAGCGAGATGCTAGATGCTCTTACTTGAGCGTGGCGTACATGACAGCCTTGATGGTGTGCATGCGGTTCTCGGCCTCGTCGAAGACCTTGGAAGCGGGGCTCTCGAAGACCTCGTCGGTGACCTCCTGCTCGGTGATGCCGAACTGCTCGCACTTCTCGGCGCCAATGGTGGTGTTGGTGTCGTGGAAGCTGGGCAGGCAGTGCAGGAAGATGGCACCCGGGTTGGCCATAGCCATGACCTCGGAGGTGACACGATACGGGGTGAGCTGAGCGATGCGCTCGGCCCAGACCTCGTCGGGCTCGCCCATGGAGACCCACACGTCGGTGTAGATAACGTCGGCACCGGTGACGCCGTCCTTGACGTCGGTGGTCAGCTTGATGGTGCAGCCGTTAGCCTCGGCGATGGGCTTGCAGGCCTCGATGACGTCGTCAGCGGGCATGCACTCCTCGGGGCCGCAGGCCACGAAGTTCATGCCGAGCTTGGAGCAGACGACCATGAGGGAGCGAGCGACATTGTTCTTGCAGTCGCCCATGAAGACGAGGGTCTTGCCCTTGATGTCGTAGTTGAAGTTCTCCTGGACGGTCAGGATGTCGGCGAGCATCTGGGTGGGGTGCCACTCGGTGGTCAGGCCGTTCCACACGGGCACGCCGGACTTAGCAGCGAGCTCCTCGACGTCGTCCTGGGCAAAGCCACGGAACTCGATGCCGTCATACATGCGGCCGAGAACGCGGGCAGTGTCCTCGATGGACTCCTTCTTGCCCATCTGCGACGAACCCGGATCGAGGTAGGTGACGCCCATGCCCAGATCCATGCCGCCGACCTCGAAGGCGCAGCGGGTACGAGTAGAGGTCTTCTGGAAGAGCAGAACGATGTTCTTGCCCTCGAGATAGCGGTGCGGAACGCCAGCGCGCTTCATATCCTTGAAGTTCTTGGAGAGCTTGAGCAGGTACTCGATCTCCTCGGTGGTGAGGTCGAGAAGCTTGAGGAAGCTACGGCCGGAAAGGTTAACACCCATGGTTTGATTCCTTTCGAAGAAATGAATTACGTAAGTATTAGTGGTGCCCGTTTAACGGGCGAAGCCGGTGCGGTTGTAGGGGGACCGCACCGGAAACGGAAAGACTTAGAGGTCCTCGCGCCAGAAGGGCATGCTCATGCAGCGCGGGCCGCCGCGGCCGC
>UQIT01000038.1 GCA_900541175.1 uncultured Collinsella sp. | reverse complement strand
CCAGCTGTGCCGTGGCGGTGGTCCCCGCGCCAGCCGCAGCCGCATGCTCGACCGCGGCCTCGTCGCCAAAGTAGCGAAGCATGTATTCGCGCAGGCAACCGGTGGTATTGCAGTAGCCCTCCATCTGGCTGAGCAGGCGATATCGATTCTGGAGCGCCCACGCGCGCTGCTCGTCGTCGAGCGCCTCGTCGGCAGCATCGCCGCGGTCGATCAGAAAGCGGCGCATGCGAAAATCGTTGCCGTTCCACAGCAGGTGGCAGCTGGCCGGGTCGCCGTCGCGGCCGGCGCGGCCCGCCTCCTGGTAGTAGGCCTCGATGCTCTCGGGCACGTTGTTGTGGATCACGTAGCGCACGTTGGGCTTGTCGATGCCCATGCCAAAGGCGTTGGTGGCAACCATCACCTGGATATCGTCGTCGATAAAGGCGCGCTGGCTTTGGCGGCGGGCGTCGTTGCCCATGCCGGCATGGTAACGGCCAACGCGAATGCCACTGGGGCCCAGCGCCTCGGCAAGCTCACCTGCCAGCGCATCGACGGTCTTGCGGGTCGAGCAATACACGATGCCGCTCTCGCCCGAATGCGCGATCACATAGTCGCGCACCCAGGCGGTCTTGGCTTTGTCGCCCATCTCCTCGCAGCCAAAGTAGAGGTTCTTGCGATCGAAGCCCGTCACCACCGTCGCGGGGTTTTGCAGGTCGAGCATCTGCTGGATGTCCGCACGCACGCGCTCGGTTGCCGTAGCGGTAAAGGCCGCCACAATGGGACGCTGCGGAAGCGAATCGATGAACTCGCGAATCTGCAGGTAGGCGGGGCGAAAATCCTGGCCCCATTGGCTCACGCAGTGCGCCTCGTCAATGGCCACGAGCGGCACGCCAATGCCGCCGTCCGCCGCGGCCTCCTGCGCAAAGGCCAAAAAACGCGGCTCGAGCAAGCGCTCGGGCGCCACGTACATAAGCTGATAGCGGCCCTCGCGCGCCCGCTTGAGCACGGTGTTTTGCTGAGCCGGGGTAAGGCTGGAGTTGAGATAGCTGGGTCGCGCACCCGCCGCAAGCAGCGCACGGGTCTGGTCCTCCATCAGCGACAGCAGCGGGCTCACCACAAAGGTGATGCCGGGCAGCATGAGCGCGGGCACCTGATAGCAAATGGACTTGCCGGCGCCCGTGGGCATAACGCCCAGCGCATCGCGACCGGCAAGGATCGCATCGACCATGCGGTCCTGTCCCGGGCGAAACGAGGTGTAGCCAAAATAGGCGCCGAGCGTGTCGAGCGCCATCTGCTGCATGCTATCGGTCATGGTTTCCTAACGTCTAAGTCATCTGCCGCCGATTATACGCCGCCACGCGGACCGGTGCCGCGCCACTGCCGGCCACGGGCGATGCAATCCGAAGGGAACGAGCGTGGATTTTTGGACACTTTCCGGATGAGCGTGGATAATCTCCCACTTTGAACCCGTCACCAAGCCAAAAACGGGAGATTATCCACGCTCATTCTGCGGGTAGTCGATGTTTTGGCAATGTCAGCGAAAGCCCGCCAGAGCGAGCAAGATGCCTTGAAACAAGGCGGCATTGATCTTCTGATCATGCCGCCGAAGTTGAAAGGCAGATTGCCGCTCTGGCGGGCTTGCAGCGTCGACCGGTCCGCCGTTCGTCAGAACGGCGGAACCAACCCTACATGACCATAACGTAGCGCGATCCCACGTAGTACTGCTTACCCATCAGAACCGGCTCGCCATTGGGACCGGTAAAGCTGGCACGCAGGTTGAGCAGCGGATCGTGCGGAGCAATGCCCAACTCGGCCGCCTGCTCGGTATTGGCACGAACGGCCTCGACCGTGCGGTAGCCAACCGAGACAATCGGCGTTCCGCCAACACGCTCGACCTCGGCAAAAATCGACTTGTCCTCAAGATCGGCCGTCAACAGCTCACGGTAGGCGTCAAACGGCACAAAGATGTTCTCCTCAAAGATGGGCTCGCCGTCGGCTGTACGCACGCGCTTAATATGCAGCAGCAGCGCGTCCTTTTGCAGGCCAAAGAACTCCATCTCGTTTTGACGTGCCGGCACAATCTGGCGATCGACCACATGCGCGCCCGCCTTCATGCCGTTGCTGGCACACAGCGCGGTAAACGTCTGCAGCGTCGAAGCGTGGAACTGACGATTGATGTGCGGCGTGGAGACAAAGGTACCACGGCCCTGCTGCTTAACCAGGTAGCCATCGGAGCACAGCTCCTCGACGGCGCGGCGCACCGTAATTCGGCTCACGTCGTACTGCTCGGCTAGCTCAAGCTCGGACGGAATACGCTCCTTGGGTGCATAAACACCTTTCTCGATCGCATCTTTGATTTCGTCATAAATCTGCTGGTAAAGCGGTGCATTTTTGGGTGCAGGCATATCTAATCACTCTTATCGAAATATCGAAATTACTAATACGTATATAACGTCTAGGTTCATGTTACCTCATATTGATAAAACGATACATCCTCCCTACCAAAAAGCGACAGCTTCATTTTGATAGGTTTTATCTGGGAAAACGAGAGCCCCTCGAATGCAACGGGGCTTTCGAGGGGCTCAAGCAGACAGGATTAGCCGGGTCGGCAAGACGCCAAAACCCTACTTCCCGTCGTCCTGCTGCAGGCTGTCCTGCTCGCTGAGGTGCGCCTGCCTGCTGGCCATGCGCGCGGGCTTGTCGGGATCGGGTACGGCCGTGGGCATGGGCTCGTCGACATGACCGCCCCACCAGCCGCCCACAAAGTTGAGCGTGTGGAACACGTTGATCACGGCGCCGGGATCAATGTCGCACACCAGCTTGATAATGTCCTGACTCTCGTAGGTCGAGACAACGGCGTGCAGCAGGTACATCTTTTCGCGGCTGTATCCGCCGATGACCTCGGCACAGCTAATGCCGTGCTGAAAATGGTCAACATAGGCGGTCATGACTTCGTCTGCCTTGCGCGTCGTGATCTGCAACGTCACACGGTCGTAGCGACGATAGAAACTGTCGATGGTCTTGGTCGAAATAAACTGGAACACGATGGAGTACGCCGCGTTGTCCCAGCCAAACATAAAGCCAAAGATCGCCAGGATAAAGCAGTTGAAACCAAAGATGACGCCCCAGATAGTCTTGCCTGTGTGGTTGGAGACCCACAGCGCGATAAAGTCGGTGCCGCCGGTGGATGCGCCGGACTTTAGCGCGATGGCAGCGCCCAGACCCGAGACCACGCCGCCAAAAATGATGAGCATAATCTTGTCGCCCAAAAACGGGGCGAAGTGAAAGATGTTGAGGAACAGCGATGAGAGCACGACCTGCATCATCGAGAAGATGACGAAGCGCTTGCTGATGCCGCTCCAGCATAGGAGCGCCACGGGGATGTTGAGCGCGAGCATACCGAGCGAGATGTCGATGTGAACACCGCCCAGCGAGGTAACGCGATCGAGCAGGACCGCGACGCCGGTAAGACCGCTCGGAAGCAGGTCGGCGGGTTGAATGAACGCCTGGATCAGAAATGTCTGGAGAACGGCGGAAATGATGACCGCCACGGCGGTGATGGCGCGGCGGACGATGGTGAGACGGCCGAGCACGAGCACTCGGTCCGTGAGCTGATCGATGGCGTTCGCCACGTAGGCTCCCTTCGAAGGCAGATGTAGTTGTGGGGCATGCCCGCGATTTTAGCATGGAGCGTGCGGGGGCGCTTCAATTCACCCTCCCTCGACAACCAAAACGGGACCAGCAACCCCCACGACCAAAGGGCGAAATTCCAAGTGAGTAGACTTTTTACGATCTGCCGAGCACACCCAAAAATAGCCACCTCTGTGACCTGCGATTTTACAGAGGAAGATATGTTTTGTGCTCGGCCTGCACCAAAAAGTCTACTCACTTAGCCCGAATCGAAGCCAAACGGATCAAAATCGAAACCAAATTGAGCCAGTCCACCGCAAAAAACGTTTGAACCCGTGCTTCTCGCGGCGGATTGACATTACAAAGCGGCCAAAATGTCGGTCAGATTATCGATAACGGTATCGGCTTGCGATTGATCCAGATTGACACCCTCGTGCGGACGCAGCGCCAGGACGCGGGCGCCGGAGCGCTTGCCGGCCTCGATGCCCAAAGGCGAGTCCTCGATAACCAAGCACTCGGCAGGCTCCACCCCCAGTGCATCCATGGCACGCAGGTAGATCTCGGGGTCGGGCTTAAACGCACTGCACTCGTGACCGCTGATGGTGTAGTCCAGCACGTCGGCGATACCGGCAATCTCCACCAGCTCGTCAATGAGCTCGCGATAGGACGAGCTCGCGATGGCACACTTCACGCCGCGCTCGTGCAGCTTGCGCATCACCGGCTCCGTCTGCTCGTTGAGAAGCTCGGCATACGGAACGGGGTGGTCCGGGCTGTAGACCTGCTTGTACTCCACGCGCAGGCGCTCGCGCAGCTCAACATCGTCGGGTACCAGCGACTTCCAAATGGCGGGCTCGTTAGACCCCGAAAGATCGGGAATCTCGTCAAAGTGGAACCCCTTCTCCTCCATAAACGCTACGCGACGACGGTTGTAGAACCACTCGGTATCGACCAGCACGCCGTCCATGTCAAACAGCACTGCCTTGATCATACGCATCTCCTTTCGATAGCAAAAAAGGGGACGGAGCGCAAACGCCATCCCCTCTCAATCAACCCGTAAGGTCTACTTACTTGTGATTAGTAGGAAAGCTTCCACATGTAGCGACGCATGGTCAGCGGGTGCTGACGGGCCTCGGCGATCTGGTTGCCGTACTCGCGCATAACGGCGAGGTGCAGCAGCGGGTTGAAGTAGGTGACGACGCTCGCGGGCACGGCGTCAGCCAGGCCGTAGTCCTTGGAGTCGATCAGAGCGACCTTGGCGCCCATGCGCTCAAGGAAGGTGAGGGCGCGGGCGTCCATCGGACGGGTGGCGCCATCGGACATGAGGAAGACGTAGGGCTTACCCTCGGTGGAAACCTCGAACGGGCCGTGGAAGTACTCGCCGGTGTTGTAGGCGGCGGCGTCGATCCACTGCATCTCGGTGAACAGGAAGGCAGCGTTAGAATAAGCCATCTTCTCGGAGGCACCGGAAGCCATGAAGTAGATCATCTTGTCGTCCTTGAAGTCCTCGGCGAACTTCTTGGCGAGCTTCTTGCAGTGCTGAGCGGCGTTCTCGCAGAGCTCGAAGACGTTGGTGAGGCCGGTGATCATGTCCTCGTAGTGGTCATAGCCCTCGGTCTGCTGAAGGATCTCGAGAGCAAGAGCGATGGCGTAGCCAGGCTTCTCGCACTTGGCAGCGTAGTTGGCATGGAAACCGTGAACGATGACGTAGTCAGCGTCGACGGTCAGAGCGGAGCCGGCCTTGTTGGTGAGGGAGACGACCGGGCAGTTGTGCTTCTTGGCGGTCTTGTTGGCCTCGACGGTCTCGGGCGTGGAGCCACCGAGGGAGCAGGTGATCACGAAGGTGTGCTCGTTGACCCAGGAGGGCGTGTCGTAGTTGAACTCGTTAGCGGTGAAAATCTGAACGTTCAGCTTGTCCGTGTTGTTGGCCAGGAAGTACTTGGCGGGGTACAGGTCGGACATGGAGGCACCGCAGCCGACGAAAGCGACGCTGTGGATCTCGTGGTTGGACAGGACGTCAGCGACGATCTGCTTAGGGAGGTTAAGGTCGATCTCGTACATCTGACACATTCCTTTCGATTTTTGCGGCGCCACATTGCCGGGCGCTCGCAGGGTTACCGTGGTTTGGACCGAGTCGCCGGCCCGTTGAGGATGTGACAAAGGGACTGTCCCATTGTCACGTATAGGGATGGAAGCCTGCCTGGGGTATGGGATGCCAGGCAGGCCCCCGGGGGAAAGCGGTTAGACGCTTGGTCGCGACTAGGCCAGGATGCCGGCCGCGGAGAGGGCGATGCCGCCCACGATGGCGATCACGAGAAGCCAACCGGTGTTGACGTTCTTCTTGATGAGCCAGTACATAAGGCCGGTGAGGCCGAGGGAGATCATCTGGGGCATCATGCCGTCCAGGATGTCCTGGATAACGACGGTGCCCTCAGCGAACTGCAGCGGGGTGGTGGCGCCGATTAGCGTAGCGATCATGCCGCCCACGGACATAAGACCCACGATGCCGCAGACATACATGAGCTTCTCCATGAGGTCGCCGCCCTGAAGCTTGCTCAGGTACTCGTGGCCGCCCTGATAGCCCATCTTGGCTGCGAACCAAGTGATCAGCACAGAGGGGACGATGGAGATGAGCATGGCCAGGATCGGGCCCATGATGGAGCCCTGCTGAGCCAGCTGAACGCCCAGACCAAAGGCGATAACGCGGATGGTGCCCTGGAAGAAGGAGTCACCGATACCGGAAAGCGGACCCATGAGGGAGGTCTTGACCGCGTTGATCGAATCGGGATCGAAGTTCTCGGGATCCTTGGCGTACTCCTCCTCCATGGAGGCGGAGAGGCCCAGGATGAAAGCGCTCGTCTGCGGGGTGCAGTTGTAGAACGCCATGTGACGGTGGTAAGCCTCTTTCTTAGCAGCGAGCTGCTTGGGGTCGGACTCATCCGGATAGAGGCGATCGAGCGTGGGAACCATGCCGTAGAGGAAGCCCATGTTCATCTGACGCTCGTAGTTCCAAGAGGCCTGGATGGCCCAGGAGCGCCAGAAGAACTGGCTGACCTTCTTGTTCAGGGACACGTCCTTGGTTGCGGTTGCCATAGTGTGTTCCTCCTTAGTCTTCGTCGTCTTCGAGCGGATCGTAGTCGGAATCGACACCGGCGGCTGCATGGGAACCGTTGAACTTGAAGCCCATGAAGACGACAGCCAGGCACACACCGATCAGAGCGACCGCGATGACGGACAGGTTGAGGTAAGCGGCGAGCAGGAAACCGATGAACAGGAACGGAGTCATACCCTTCTTGATCATCATGGTGAGCAGCAGGGCCAAGCCGTAGGCGGTCATGATCTTGGTCGAAACGTTAAGACCAGTGGACAGCCACTCGGGAACCATGTTGACGATGGCCTGAACCAGGTCGGTGCCAACAAAGACGGCGAGGAAGATCGGCAGGAAGTACATGATGGCGTACAGACCGGAGCCGGCGCAGATGTGCATACGGTAGGCGGTCTTGAACTTTCCGTTATCGATCGCGCTATCGGCCACATGGGTGAGGGCGGCGATGATGGAACGGAACACGATGCCGAGGAGCTGACCCAGGACGGCAACCGGGATGGCGATCGTCATGGCGGTCTCGGCGGAAGCATCGGTCAGGCACGCAAAGGCAGCGGCCACGATGCCGCCCAGGACCATATCGGGCGGAACGGCGGCGCCGACCTGCACCAGGCCCATGGACACGAGCTCGACAGCGGCACCGACGGCAAGGCCGGTGGGCACATCGCCCAGCAGCAGACCGACGAGCGTAGCGCCAACGAGGGGCTGCTCGAAGTTAAGACGACCGAGCAGGCGGGAGTCCCACATGCAGAACACGCCGACGAGGCCGACGAGCACCGCACTGATGAACGTATTCATACCCTTCTCCTTTCAGTCAGGCAAAAGCCTGGTTGATTACAGCTTGGCGTCGATGTCGACGCTCTGATACGTAGGGGTCTGCTGGACGTAGAGCTTGATGCCCATGTCGAGCAGCTGGTTGACGTCGGCCTTCTGGTTGGCGTCGAGGAAGACGGAGCTGTCCTTGCCGCCGACCTGATCGGCACCGTCGTGGTTGGCGGTGGCGCCCAGGTTGATGGCGTCGAGCTTGTAGCCCTGGCAGAACTGCAGCATCTCGGCCGTGTTGCCAAAGACGAACATGACGCGCTCACCGAGGGTGTTGAGCTTGTCCATCTTGGCGAGGGCACGCTCGACGGTGAAGACGTTCAGGCGCACGCCCTGGGGCTTGGCCAGCTTAAGAGCGCCCTTCTTGATGTCATCGTTGGCGGCAGCGTTGTCGACGACGATGATGCGCTCGGCCTGAACCTTGGTGGTCCAAGTAAAGACGACCTGGCCGTGCAGCAGACGGTAGTCAAGACGCGCGAGGACGATCTTGGCGGGACCGGAGCTGTGACGGGACGCCTTGGCCTTCTTGGCGGGAGCCGCGGCGACCTCGACCGGTGCGTTGGGGTTGGTCAGACCGGTGCGGGCCTCGTTGATGAGGGCCGCAAGCTCGGCGCCCTTGACGGGGACGGGGCTCATAGCGAGCGTCAGTGCCAGCGGGATGTTGAAACCGCTGATAACCGTGAACTTCGTGCCGTTCTTGGAAAGCTCGACCATGTTGTTGTTGACCGAGCTGCCGAGCATATCGGTCAGCACATAGACGGTGTCGTCCGCGTTGAACGTGGCGATCATGGCGTCCACCTTATTGGTGATGGGCTCCTTGTCGTCACGAGCAAGCGACACGACGTGGACGTTCGACACGTCGCCGAGAACCATCTCGAGCGTGTCTTTGGCGCCTGCGGCCAGGCCGCCATGAGATGCGAGAATGATCTGATTCATCTTGCCTCCTCCTTTTCGTTATGGTCATTATAACGTCTTATACGTTGCTTATATTGCTAATTAGTATAAAGACCGTTCGCGGGTGAAAATCGACCGTTGACGGGTTTAACGCAATCGAAACTTTGGTGCAGGGTAGGTCGGCGCTGTCTTGGCGACGCCCGATCAGACGCCTCGCCAATCCCCTATCGCACGAAGTACCAGGGGCTTTCCTGCACGGTGGGCTCCAGCGCGATGCCAGTGCGTTCCTTAAACAGATCCATGTCCTGCGATTTCTCCGTCCACCACGCGTTGGGCTTAAAGGTCATGCTCTCAACGACATGACCGACAAACACGCTGTTGCGCAGCTTGGAGAAATCGGTGTTCATGATCAGGATGGACGCGAGCACCAGCACAATGCCCAGAACCTTGATCGCGCCGGCGGGCTCGGCATAGACACCAATGCCCACCAGTACGGTGACGACCGTCTCGAAAGACATTACGACGGGAACTTTCGATGTCTCGAGCCCCATGGACAGACCCTGCATATATAAGATGTAAGCCACGGCTGTGGGGATGAGTCCAAAGCCAAGGAACAACAGCAGCAGCTGTGGCGACATTGCCGCGGCGACATCCGGCCACGGAGCCGCGATAGCTGCCATAACCGCACCGCCAAAAACAAAGCCCCAAAACGTGACAGCCAGCGGGTGGACCGTCTTGGTTGCTATCCGGCTAAACACCGCGAGCGACGCACCACAAAAGCCCGCAATCACGCCCGACGTGACGCCCCAAACCGAAAAATGAAAACCGGAAAGGTCGCCATTGGTCACTGCAAGCACGCAGCCAACGATGTTGAAGACAATGGCAACGAGCTTGTTGGGGGTCACGTCCTCGCGATAAAGCACGCGACCGAGCACGACGCCAAACACCGGCGAGGTATAGAGCAGCACCGAGGCCGTGGACATGCCGACCTCGCCCATGCACTCGTAATAGCAGGTGTTGGCGGCGGCCAGACCAACGATACCGACAAGTGCGCAGGGAACAAGCTCTTTAGGGCTTGCCTTGAACAGGGCCAGGGGACCCTGAGCCACGGTAGACCCCTCACCCGGACGGCAGCCCATAAACATCAGGACCGGCGCCAAGATAAGCGCTCCGACCAACAAGCGAAAAGCAGCCATGCTCTGGGACGAAACGCCCATGGCCGAGATGCCGTTTACAAAGATTCCGATGCTGCCCCACATAAGCGCGGCGACCAGCACCAGCACATAGCCCAGATTGCTTTTCTTCAACGCAGCCCCCTCGGTATTGTTTCCAATATGTTTCACACTACGTTATAGTCGTTATATACATTTTTCAAGACACAAATCGGCGAACGGAAAAGTGATCCGTTTTCCTCCGTCCCCAGCGGATTACTTGGCGATTGCGGTGAAATAGTTCCTAAATGGAGGCTTCAAGCCCCCAAACAGGTACTATTCCACCGCAAATTATGAGGACATCGAGCTGTTAGGCCGCTCTATCCCCTAGTAGTCCAACTTCCACATGTAGCGGCGCGTCATGTAGTCCTTGTGGGTGACGGCAGAAAGCGCACGCATGTACACGTTGTTGAGGATCGGGGCAAAGATCAGGTGGTTGAAGTACTCGCTCACGCTATCCTTGATGTCGTTGAGGCCGAGCTCCTTGGCGTCGAGCTGATAGACGCGCTCGCCACCGTACTGGTTGACGAAGCGGATGCCGCGCTCGTCGTTGCAGCGGCTGCGGCCGACGCTGATGAGCTGGAACAGCGAGGTGCGCTTGTCCAGGATCTCGAAGGGACCGTGGAAGAAGTCGCAGGTGTTGATGGTGCAGGAGTCGATCTGCAGCATCTCCTGCACGTTGCAGATGCTAAAGACGTAAGCGGCACCAAAAAGCGGACCCTGAGCCATCACGTTAATGCAGGGCTTGTCGGCGTTCTGTTCGGCCCACTTGGCAGCGAGCGGACGGGTGTACTCGACGGCCTTGCGATAGATGGGGTCGACCAAGTCGAAGGCGGCCATGGCGGTCTCGTACTCGGCATAGCCCTCGGTCTGCTGCGTGAGCTCCATGGCGATCATGGTCACGACGGCGGAGTTGGTACGGCCCATGCAGGACTCGTCGACGGCCAGGCTGTCGTACTGGATCTTGTAGTCGCAGACCTCGGTGAGGCCGGACTCGTCAACATAGATGGCGATGGTGCTGGCGCCGTGGTCCTTGGCGACCTGGGCGGCGACGATGGTCTCCTTGGTGCCGCGCATGGACACGACGACGGCCAGAGTGTTCTCGTTGACATAGGCGGGCGTGGCGTGCACGAACTCGTTGCTGGTGTAGCTGGAGCTCACGACCTGCGTGGCCTCGTGCTCCATAAAGTACTGGGCAGGATAGTTGCCGCCGTTGGATCCGCCGGCGCCAATCCACACGACGCGCTTGATGCCGCCCTTGTCTGCCTTGTCAGCCAAAACCTGGGAGACGACGTCCTTAACCTGTTCCTGAGTAGTCATCGTGCATCAGCCTTTCTTCTCGTTTGATGCTCTCGATGGCATACAAGTTACATACATGTTTTGGTTATGTCGACTAGTTGTATGCTATATTTGTCTTAGAAATTTTGCTGATGCGGTTTTCGATAACTGGATACCAGCGGTTTTGTTGTTGTATTGAATACATGCTTGATTAGATACGCATACAAGTTAGATACAGGTTGATCGCATGAACGCTTCATCTAAAAAGAGACTGACCCAATACGAGCGCTTGGCGGGCATACTGCGCGACCGCATCGCCTCCGGCACCTACGCACGTGGAGACAAGCTGCCGTCCGAGATGGAACTCATGGACGAATCGGGTCTGTCGCGCAGCACCGTGCGCCATGCCCTTAAGGTACTAGCTGATGAGGGCCTGGTTCGCACCGAGCGCGGGCGCGGCGCCTTTGTGGCCGACACGCCGGCGCTCCACGAGAACAACCTGGTGTTTTCGAGCTATACGGCGCAGGTCCAGGGTCAGGGCATGAAGCCCACCACGCGCACGGTGGACTCAGGCTTTGCCAAGGCGGCCGGCAGCATAGCTAAGTTCTTTGACGCCGCCGTGGGCAGCAAGCTCGTCAAACTTGTCCGCCTGCGTTATCTGGACGATGCGCCACTGTGCCTGGAAACCACCTATCTACCACCGAGCTTTGAGGCACTCATCGATCGCGATATCAACGGTTCGCTCTACGCCACGCTGCGCCAAGAATTCCATCGCGCGCCGGCACAGGGACATAAGACCTTTGAGGTGTGCTATGCCTCGCAAAACGAGGCGTTTTTGCTCAACGTTGAGCGCGGGCAGGCGCTGATCCTGATCACCGACTACGTCTACGACACCGACGGCCGCCCGCTCCATGTCTCCAAGCGCATCCAACGCACCGACCGCGCCAAATACACCGAGCCCATCGGCTAACCTGCCAAAATAAACCTGCCCCTAAATGGTAGGTTTGGGGAGGTCGGGGAACCAGATTGGTTTGGGTTGGTTGGGTGTGCGCTCGGCAAGGACCAGCTCCATCCAGCACATGTCGTACCAGCGGCCGAACTTTTGGGCGCAGCGGTCAAAGGCGCCCACCAGGCGATATCCCATATGGGCATGGAAGTCCTGACTGTTGTGCGTCAGGTACTCGTCGTCCTTGTCGTGCGGCACGGCGATGAGGGCGCACATGTTGGTGATGCCCATCGCAATCAGGCATTGCTTGAGCGCATCGTGCAGCTTGCGGCCCAGCCCGCCGTGGCGCACGTCGCGTGCCAGGTAGATCGATGTCTCGACCGACCAGTCGTATGCTTCGCGGCTGTTGAGCGGACTCACATAGGCATAGCCTACCGGACGCCCGTCCAGCTCCATCACCAGATACGGGTAGCGCTTGAGCGTACGCTCGATGCGCCCGGCGAACTCCTCAACGCTCGGCACCTCGTATTCGCAGGTTATCGCCGTCTCGCGCACATATGGCTCATAGATGGCAAGCAACGCCGGCGCATCATCGGGCGTCGCCAGGCGAATCGTCGGCTCGGACATCTCGGTCATACAACCCTTCTCCCCCAAAAGCAAAGGCCACCCTGCGCCAAACCCAAACGCAAGGCGGCCCCTCGTCATTACATCAGGCTACAGGACAGCCGCCAACGCGTCGATGTCCTCCTGCGTCGTAGCCCAGCTGGTGCAAAAGCGCACCACTGTGTGGGTCTCGTCGTACTTTTCCCAGTACTCGATCGAGGCATGCTCGCGAATGCGGGCCATGTCCTCGTTGGGCAGAATCACAAACTGCTGGTTTGTGGGCGTCTCCAAGAAGAACTGGTAACCGCGCTCGTGCAGCACACGGCGCAGCGCCTGAGCCGTCTCGATCGCCTGTCGACCAATCTCAAAATACAAGCCGTCGGTAAAGAGTGCCTCAAACTGCACGCCCGTCAGGCGGCCCTTGGCGAGCAGTGCGCCATGCTGCTTAATACGCGGAATGGGATGTGCCGGGGCGTGCATGCCGCAGAACACCACAGCCTCGCCGCAGAGCGCGCCGCACTTGGTGCCGCCGATGTAGAACACGTCGCACAGCTGCGCCAGCCCGGGCAGGGTAATGTCGCACTCATCGGCCGCCAGCGCATAGGCCAGGCGAGCACCGTCCACAAACAGCGGAATCTCGCGCTTCTGGCATACCGCATGAATCGCCGCGAGCTCGGCCTTAGAGTACAGCGTGCCGTACTCGGTCGATAGGCTCACATACACGGCGCCCGGGAACACCGTATGCTCGTAGCTCTCGTTTTCGTAGAACACCTGGATATAGTTCTCGAGGTCCTCGGCGTGCATCTTGCCCTCGTAGCCGGGGATGGTGAGCACCTTGTGGCCGCCAAACTCAATGGCGCCCGCCTCGTGGCAGGCGACGTGGCCGGTCTCGGCAGCAACGACGCCCTCGTACGGCGCGAGCAGCATGTCGATCACCGTGGCGTTAGCCTGCGTGCCGCCCACCAGGAAAAACACGTCGGCGTCAGGCGCCTGACAGGCCTCGCGAATAAGTTGCTTGGCACGCTCGGTGTGCGCATCGGTACCGTAGCCGGGCTGCGGCTCCATGTTGGTATCGACGAGCGCCTGCAGCACTGCCGGATGTGCACCGTGGGAATAATCGTTGTTAAACGCGAGCATGGCAATCCTCTCTTACCGGGTATCGGCCAGATGATTCAAACGGAGCTATTGTACGCCGTTGGGATAGGCAATGCGCGCGGCAAGGCACTCAAGCGCCAACACCAGGGCAAAGCCGCAGCTCACGTCACTCAAAAAGTGCGCTCCGATCACGATGCGGCCAAAGGCGACGAGCGCCGCGACCACAGCCGCCGCCCAAAAGATCACACGGCGACGCGAAGGCTTTTCCGTAAAGGCCGCCGCGGGAAGCCCGGCGAGCATAAGGCCGATCGCCGCATGCGCGGTGTGTCCGCTCGCAAATGACTTAAAGCCGTCCTTGATCACGCCGGCGGCGATATAGGTCCACTTGTCGGGATTGCCGATCACCCACCACGGCTGAAAATTGAGCCCCGGTGTGACCTCGATCACGCGCATGCGCGGGCGCGACCACAACGGCTTGACGATCACGTTGAGGATAATGGCCTGAGCGACCCACACGGCAAACACCATCAACGCCCAGCGCGTAAGCTCGTCAGGCTCGGTCGTGCGCGTGAGGCGATAGATGATAAGGTTGGCGGCGATGACCAGTACAAACGTCAGCACCAGCTGAACGGCAATGAGTTTACCGCCAACCCGCAGGGACGAAACAATCTCGTAGCCGGCCAGGCCAACGTTGACGAGGATGCCGAGCACGGCGAGCCATTTGCTCCCCCTGGAGTCGGGACGCACCGCGCGTACGAGCATAACGCCCGCGACGCTTGCCGTCAGCTCGAACGGCAGCTCGCCGGCGGCCTCGATAAGGCGACCGTACATACTGCCGATATTGAACAGCGCGCTCGAGATCTGATAATCGAAGAAACTGCCCACGCCCAGACAAAGGCACAGGACAACCGCGATAATGGCGACATCTTTCTTATAGATGTATCCGAACATGCTTTCCTTTCGATGGGGCTGGAATCAACCTGCAACGTGGCGGGACAAAGACAACTTCATCCCGCCACGCCCCCTACTTGTTAGTCGTCGTCGCTAGCGCCCAGCTGTTGCAGCAGCATGAGCGCCGCGGCCACGGGGCCGGTGCCGTCGTTGGCGTCGAGGCCGCGACCCAGGCCGCTGCCCGCACCGGCGCCCGCCTTGTAGGGCACCGACAGCTTGCGGCTCTTGGGGAAGTTCACCGCGCCATAGCGGGTCTTAAGCTCAAAGGCCACCTTCTTGGGCACGTCGACGCCCAAAAACGTGATGCGACCGCCGCTGAGCGTGACGCTCTCGAGCCCCAGGCGCTCGCCGCGAATGCGGATGCGCGCGCGATTGAACAGGTTGAGTCCCGCCAACGGCAGCTCACCGTGCGCAGCCTCGGTCTCCTCCTGCACCTCGTCGATACTCTCCAGGTCCTCAGCCGCCGCGAGCTTGCGGTACACGAGCACGCGCAGGTCCACCGCCGGCATGTACTCCTCGGACAAGAAGTAGTCGGCCGGCAGGTTGATGCCCACATTCGCCGCCTCCACGCCGGCATCGTCATCGCCGCGTGCCTCGGCTACGGCCTGTCCCAGCATCTGCGTAAACAGGTCAAAGCCCACACTCGACAGGTTACCGTGCTGCTCGGCACCCATGAGCGAACCGGCACCACGGATCTCCAGGTCGCGCATGGCGATGCGCATGCCGCTGCCCAGGTCCTGGAACTCGGAAAGTGCGGTCAGGCGCGCCGTCGCCTCCTCGGTGAGCGGCAGCTCGCCCGGGAACATAAAGTACGCGTAGGCCTGCGTGGCAGAGCGGCCCACACGGCCCTTGAGCTGGTAGAGCTGTGCCAGACCCAGGCGCTGCGAGTCCTCGATGATCAGTGTGTTGGCGGTCGAGTTGTCGATGCCGCTCTCCACGATGGTCGTGGCGATGAGCACGTCGATCTTTTTGGTCGCGAACTCAATCATCACGTCCTCGACCTCGCGCGGGCTCATCTTGCCGTGCGCCACGCCCACGCGCGCCTCGGGCGCGGCCTCGTGCACGCGCGCCACGGCATCGTCGATGGTCTTGACGCGGTTGGACACGTAGTACACCTGGCCGCCACGACCCGCCTCCAGGCGAATCGCCGCGCTCACCACGTCGGGGTCGTACTCCCCCACGTGCACGATCACGGGACGGCGCCCGGTCGGCGGCGTGGTGATCAGGCTCATGTCGCGCACGCCGCTCGTGGCCATCTGCATGGTTCGCGGAATAGGCGTTGCCGAAAGCGTGAGCACGTCAATCTGCTCGCGCAGGTTCTTGAGCTGCTCCTTGTGCTGCACACCAAAGCGCTGCTCTTCGTCGATAATCACCAGGCCCAGGTTCTTGGGGTTCACATCGGCCGAAAGTAAGCGATGTGTGCCGATCAGCACGTCGATTGTGCCCTCGGCAAACGCCTTGAGTGCGCGCTTTTGCTGCGCCGGCGTACGGAAGCGGCTGAGCACCTCGACCTCAAGGCCAAACGGGGCAAAGCGCTCAAAGAACGTCTCGTAGTGCTGCTGGGCCAGAATGGTCGTGGGGCAGAGCACCATGACCTGGCGGCCGGAGTCCACGCATTTAAACGCCGCGCGCAGGGCGACCTCGGTCTTGCCAAAGCCCACGTCGCCGCACAGCAGGCGGTCCATGGGCTTGGGCGCCTCCATGTCGGCCTTAATGTCGGCGATGGCCTCCAGCTGGTCGCGCGTCTCGTCGTAAGGAAAGCTCTCCTCCATCTCGATCTGCTCGGGCGTGTCGGGCGGACAGGCGATACCGGTAATCGACGAGCGGCGCGTATACAGATCGACCAGGTCAAACGCCAGCTTTTTGGCGTTCTTGCGCGCCTTGTTGGTGGCCCGCGTCCAGTCGGCGGTGTTGAGCCTGGTCAGGCGCGGCTTGTCGCCGTCGGGGCCAACGTAGCGCGTAATGCGGTCGACCTGCTCCAGCGGCACGTAGAGCTTGTCGCCGTCGGCGTATTCCAGCAAAAAGTAATCGCGTTCCTTGCCGCCCACTTCCTGGCGCGCGATCTCGCTAAAGAGCGCGATGCCGTGGGTAGCGTGCACCACGTAGTCGCCCGGCTTAAACGGGAAGGTGATCTGCGTAATATCCACCTTGCGGCGGCTGCGCGCGCGGTTGGCGTCCATGCGGGCGTTGAGGTCGGCGATCGAGAACACGGCCAAATTGGCGTCGGGCACCACCACGCCCTGCGGCAGGGCAGCGTCCACAAAGGTCACGCGCCCGCGCGAGATGGTGGGCACGGCGGCGCCGGCGGCAACCCGCGCGGGGGCCCCCTCGCGCGCGCATCCAG
>UQIT01000037.1 GCA_900541175.1 uncultured Collinsella sp. | reverse complement strand
GGGTCACCGCGCGGTCCGCATCTGATGGTGTCGACGTCAATGGTATACGGGTGCACCATCGACGTCTTCAATACAGAAGATATCAGTGCGGAATGTTTTCAAAGCCAAGCCCGGTCCCGGCCTGCGGTGACGTTGCTGGTGGTTCTTGGGCATCACTTGCTGGCGGGGTTCCTTGTCTAAGTTGGACCTTGTTGATGGGACTACTGGTCCCGGTCGGCGTCCCGGCCCAACATTGCCCTCAGCTTCTCAAAGCTCTCCTCGCTCAGGCAATGCTCCATGTGGCAGCCCTCTTGCGACGCGACCTCAGCCGAAACACCCGCATCCTCCAGCAGCCCCACGAAAAAGCAGTGACGCTCCCACATTTGACGAGCGACCTCCAGCCCCCGCTTTGTCAGATGAACATCTCGTTTGCCCATTTCGACATAGCCGTTGCTTTCCAACGTCGCCATGGCCTTGGAAACGCTCGCCTTGGTTACGCCGAGGTACTCCGCAACGTCGATCGAGCGCACGATGCCCTGACGTTCCGACAGAACGTAGATCGATTCGAGATAGTCTTCTCCGGATTCACGTAGGGCCATGGGCCGCCTTTCGCGATGATTGCTAGTTAGCCTTTGGATACTTTCCACGGCTAACTTTACCGCAAAAGTTGCCCATGTCTTACTACGTTGTTTAAAAAGTTAACCGTGTTTCACAAAATGCACGGGACGAAAACAAAATGGGGACGCCCCGCAAGGAGTGTCCCCAGGTGCCAGGTGCCGGGTCGCAGCTACACGAGTCCAAAGTGCTTCGCGGCGTTGTAGATGCCGTCGTCGTCCACGGCGGTCGTTACGTAGGTCGCCGCGGCCTTCACGGTATCCTGCGCATTGCCCATGGCCACGCTCGTGCCCACGGCGGAAAACATCGACAGGTCGTTCTCGCCATCGCCAAAGGCAATCGCCTCGCTCGCGTCGATGCCTAGGCGCTCCAGCGTCGCCGCAACACCCAGGTCTTTACCGCCGTTAGCGGGGATAATGTCGCAGAACAGATCGCACCAGCGCGTAGTGAGCGAATGCGACACCGCGTCGGTCACGATATGCTCGTCGGCAGGGTCCACAAAGGCGCAAAACTGGTAGACCGGCGCGTCAAAGGCGTGCTCAAACGGCTCCTCGTGGTAAACGATTCCCGCGTTGCTGCCGGCCGTCACCACGCGCTCGGACAGGCGGTTCACAAACGAGTTCTCGCCCTGCATGCACAGCGAGTCGTAGCACCCGTCGGCCACCTGGTCCACGATCACCGCAACGTCATCCGGATCGATCGGACAGCTGCGGTAAACCCCCTCGGCATCAAAGCAGTGCTGGCCCGAGAGCGTAATGTACGCATCCCAGCCCAGGTCGAACAGCCAGTCCGGCATCTGGTAGGTCGGACGGCCCGTGGCGATCACGCACGCAATCCCCTGCTCGCGAAAGCTGTCGAGCACCTGCTGCGCCGACGCCGGAATCCGGTGGGTCTTAAAGCTCAGCAGCGTGCCGTCGATATCGAAAAACGCGGCTTTGATCATCCTCGCCTACTCCTCGCCCTCGAGCTTTTCGCTCGCCTCGAGCCACGCCATCTCCAGCTCGTCCATGGCGGCGTGAGCCTCGTCGATCTTTGCCTGCTGTTCGCCCAGCGCCGTGTAGTTGGTGGGGTCGACCTGGGCCATTGCTGCCTCGGCTTCCTCAACGCGGGCGCGCTGCGTCTCCATCTTGCGCTCGAGCGAGCTCACCTCGCGGCGAAGCTTCTGACGCTCGGCGTTGGACAGGCCGTTGGGCTGACCGCTCGACTTGGGCTTGTCGGCAGGAGGCACCCCCCTACCCACGAGCCGGGCAGCAGCCGCCGCCATACCGGTGTCGAACGTGCCGGTCTTGGCGCTCGGCGCACCCACGGGCTCGCCCTCGGCGGTGGCGTTGCACAGGCGCAGGTACTGGTCCACGCCGCCGGGCATATGCGTCAGGTGACCGTCGAGCAGCGCCCACTGCTGGTCGGTCACGCGCTCCATCAAGAAGCGGTCGTGCGTCACCAGTATCAGCGTGCCGGGCCAACCGTCCAGCAGATCCTCGACAATCGCGAGCATGTCGGTATCCAGATCGTTGCCCGGCTCGTCCAGGATGAGCACGTTGGGCTCGTCCAGGATCGTCAGCAGCAGCGACAGGCGACGGCGCTGGCCGCCCGAAAGGTCGCCGATGCGGCTCCAGAGCTGCTGCGTCGTAAAGCCCAGACGCTCGCAAAGCTTCTCGGGCGAGGTCTCCTTGCCATCGATGACGTAATACTTTTTATAGTTGCTGAGCACCTCGCGAATCGTGTCGCCCATGTAGGGCTCGAGCTCCTCGAGCTGCTGTGACAGCACGCCAAAGCGCACCGTCTGGCCGATCTTCACGCGGCCGCGCAGGGGCGCGATCTTGCCCTGGATCACATCGAGCAGCGTCGACTTACCGGCGCCGTTCTCGCCCAAAAGACCATAGCGGTCGCCCGCACCAATGAGCCAGGTCACGTCGGAGAGCACCTGCTTGGGCGCGCCGTCGGTATCGGCATAGCCGGCGTCCACGTCGACCACGTCGATAACCTGCTTGCCCAGACGGCTCACGGCCAGGCGCTTGAGCTCCAGCTCGTCACGCACGGGCGGCACGTCGGCGATCAGCTCGCGAGCAGCCTCAACGCGAAACTTGGGCTTGGTGGAGCGCGCCTGAGCACCGCGGCTCAGCCACGCGAGCTCCTTGCGCGCCATGTTGCGACGACGCTCCTCGGTGACGGCGGCCATGCGGTCGCGCTCTACGCGTTGCAGGATATATGCGGAGTAACCGCCCTCGAAGGGATCGACCTGGCCGTCGTGGACCTCCCACATACTGGTGCAGACCTCGTCCAAGAACCAGCGGTCGTGCGTGACCACGAGCATGGCGCCCTGACCGCGCTGCCAGCGGGCCTTTAAGTGACGCGCAAGCCAGTTGATGGTGCGCATGTCCAGGTGGTTGGTGGGCTCGTCGAGCATGAGCACGTCGTAGTCGCCGATCAGCAGGCGCGCGAGGTCCACGCGGCGGCGCTGACCGCCCGAAAGCTCGCCCACCGTGCCCTCCCAGGGCACATCGCTAATAAGGCCGGCCAGAATCTGGCGCGTACGCGGGCTCGAGGCCCACTCGTATTCGGGCGTGTCACCGACGACGGCATGATGCACGGTGTCGGTATCGACCAGGTTATCCTTTTGGCCGAGCAATCCAATCGTCGTGCCGCGGCGGTGCGTCACGCGGCCGTCGTCGGGCTCCAGCGTGCCGGCGAGCACGCTCAGCAGCGTCGACTTGCCGTCGCCGTTTTTACCGACAATACCAATGCGGTCGCCCTCGCCCACGCCGAGCGTCACGCTATCGAAAATATGCTTGGTGGGAAACTCTAGGCTGACGGAATCGCATCCCAAAAGAATCGCCATATGCCCTGCTCCTTCGTAGAAATTCAACGTTGTCCATGATAGCAGCGAAAAGGCGGGCCGCACACGACACAAAAAGGCGGGCCATCTCCCAAAAGAGATGACCCGCCTCTCCAATCAGTCCCGTGGCAACCGTGGCCGCCGCGGGCCTCAAGCATGTCCCGGACTAGGAGAACATGCCGGTGAGGTAATCATTCAGCCGCTTATCCTTGGGCCGTTGGAAAATCTCGTCAGTCTCGTCGTACTCGACCATATCGCCCATGTAGAAGAACGCCGTGCGGTTGGACACGCGCGACGCCTGCTCCATGTTGTGCGTCACGATGACGATGGCGCGCTCGGCCACAATCGACGACATAAGGTCCTCGATCGCCAGCGTCGAGATGGGGTCGAGCGCCGAGCAGGGCTCGTCAAACAGGATCACGTCGGGGTTGAGCGCCAGCGTGCGCGCAATGCACAGACGCTGCTGTTGACCACCCGAAAGCGCATAGGCGCTCTTGTCGAGCTTGTCCTTGACCTCGTCCCAAAGCGCCGCGCCGCGCAGGCTTTCCTCGACCATGCGGTCGAGCTCGTCGCGGTCGGTGATGCCGTGGCGCTTAGGCGCAAACGTGATGTTGTCGCGAATGGACTTGCGGAACGGGTTGGGCTGCTGGAACACCATGCCAATGGAACGGCGCAGCTCGTAGGTGTTTTCGGTCTTGGTGTTCACGTTGCGCCCGCGATAGTTGATCTCGCCCTCCACGCGGCAGCCGCGAATCTCGCGATTCATGAGGTTGAGGCTACGCAAGAAGGTCGACTTACCGCAGCCCGAAGGCCCGATGAGCGCCGTGATCTCGCCCTTGTGGAAGTCGAGCGACGTATTGTGCAGTGCATGGTGGTCGCCATAGTACACGTTGACGTCCTTGGTGGAGAGCACGACCTCGTCGCTCACGGCCTTGACGCTCACGCGCACGCGCTTCTCGCTCTCCCCCACGCTCGACAAGAAGTCCTGGGCGTCGGACGATGCCGCTTCGGTTGCGGGCGTTACATTCATCTCGCTCATTCGGCCGTCATCTTCCTTGCCAGTTGCTTGCCCACAATGCGGGCGATTACGTTAAACAGCAGCACGCAAATCATCAGCAGTGCAGCGGTGCCCCAGACGATCTGCTGGGCCTCGGGGCTGCCCTCGCCATAGATCTTGTAGATATGCACGGCAAGCGACTCGCCGGGGCGGAACACGTTCCAGGCGCAGCTAGGGCTCGACAGGTTAAAGCTCAAGAAGTTCAGGCGAACCGGCGAGCTCATGCCCGAGGTAAAGAGCAGCGCCGCGGCCTCGCCAAAGACGCGGCCGGCCGAAAGCACGATGCCGGTCACGATAGCGGGCATGGCCTCGGGGATCAGGATGTGCAGCGTGGCCTCCCAGCGGGTGAGGCCCATAGCCAGACACGCATCGCGCTGGGCCTGTGGCACGTCCTCGAGTGCCTGTTGGATCACGCGCACCAGGATGGGGATGTTGAACATGGTGAGCGCGACAGCGCCGGAGATGATGGAGTACTTCCAGCCCAGCTGCACCGAGAACACCAGAAAGCCGAACATGCCGACGACGATGGAAGGCAGCGAGGACAGCGTCTCGATGGCGGTGGAGGCGATGTCGCGGATAGGGCCGTTCGGCGCGTACTCAACCAGGAAGACCGCTCCGCCCAGGCTGATGGGCACCGAGATGACCAGAGTAATCAGCAGCAGGTAGAACGAGTCGAACAGCTGGTAGAGCACGCCGCCCTGGGTACCGTTAGCGCGCGCGGGCTGCGTGAGAAATCCCGGCTGGAACAGCGTCGAGACCCCCTCGAACAGGATATAGGCCACCATGGAGATGACGATGAGCATGACGATGGCAGCGATTGCCGTCAGCGCGCCCGTGGCAATGCGGTCCTGCTTTTGGACGCGCCCGAGCCTCGCCTCGTCGATATGGATGCGCGTGCTAGCCACGAGCCTTCGCCCCCTTGCGGGCTATAAGGTGGATGATCAGGATGAAGATGAGGCTCATGCCCATCAACAGCAGGCCAAGCGCCCACAGAACATCGTCCTGGGCCGAGCCCTCGGCATAGACCGCCATGGACGTGGTGAGCGTGGTGGTGATGGTCGAGGCCGGCGACAGCAGCGACGTCGGCATGGCCTCGATGCCGCCGATCACCATGCGCACGGCGAGTGTCTCGCCAAAGGCGCGGGTCATACCGAGGATGACCGCAGTCATGAGTGACGGCATGGCGGACTTGAGCACCACGTGCCAGATGGTCTGCCAGCGGGTGTAACCCAGCGCGAGCGAACCCTGACGGTAGCTATCGGGCACGGCGCGCAGGCCATCGACCGAAAGCGTGGTCATCGTCGGCAGGATCATGACGGCCAGCACAATGGCACCGGGCAGGATACCCAGGCCTGTGCTCACGTGGAAAACGCTCTTCATAAGGCCGACGACCACGTGAAAACCGATCAGACCAAAGACGACCGAGGGAATACCAGTCAAAAGCTCAATAAGCGGCTGAAAGACCTTGGAACCAAACTTAGGCTGGATCTCGACCGCAAAGATGGCAGAGCCGATAGCGATGGGCAGCGCGATAAGCGTGGAGAGCACCATGACCGCAAACGAGGTGACGATCAGGGGCAGGGCGCCGGTATAGGGCAGGCCGTTTTCGGCTGTGTTGGCCAGGTCCCACTTGGTGCCGGTAAAAAACTCGACGACCGAAACGCCGTCCTTGAAAAAAGCCGAGAGGCCCTTTTGGGCGACCATAGAGATGAGCGCGGCAACGACAAGCGTCACGAGCGCTACGCACGCGCCCGTGACGCCCAGGCCCACGTTCTCAAGGTCGCGCTTTGGCAGCTGTTTTGCCATTGCAAACCTTTCCGGGGGCGATTACTTATTTAGCAGAGACCTTGCCGCTGGCGTCCTTGACGACCTTCATGGCAGAGACGGGGATAAAGCCCTGTTCCTCGACGAGTTTGCCCTGGACGTCGTCGGAAAGCATGAACTCAAGGAAGGCCTTGGTAGCCTCGTCGGCGTCCTTGGAGCAGTACATGTGCTCGGTAGCCCAAATCTTGAAGGAGTCGTCGGTGACGTTCTTGCTCTTGGGCTCCACGCCCTCGACCTTGACGGCGTTGAACTTGGAGTCATCAAAGTGCGAGAAATCGAGGTAGGAGATGGCGTTGTCGGTGCTGGCCATCTGGGTCTGGACATCGCCGGACTTGTCGAGCTCGGCGTCGCCCTTAAAGTCGACAGTCTCGTCGCCAAAGACGGCCGCTTCGAAGGTGGCGCGGGTACCGGAGCCGGCCTTGCGGTTGAGAACGACGATCTTGGCGTCGTCGCCGCCGACCTCCTTCCAGTTGGTGATCTGGCCGGAGAAGATGCCCTTGAGCTGTTCGAGGGACAGGTCATCGACCTCAACGTTCTTGGAGACGACGGGACCCATGCCCACGACGGCGACCTCGTGGTCGACGAGGTTCTTGACCTGATCGGCCTCGAGCTTGGTCTCGGCGAAGACGTCGGAGTTGCCGATGGTAACGGTGCCTGCGGCGACAGCGGTCAGGCCCTTGCCCGAACCGTTACCCGAGCCGGAAACGGAGACGTCGGGGTTGGCGTCCATGAACTTCTCGGCAGCGGCCTCGACAAGAGCCTGGAACGAAGAGGCACCGTCGTAGGTCACCTCGCCGGAGACGGACTCGGCAGCAGCGGCGCTACCCTTGTCGGCGGCGTCGGATGCGCCGGAGCCGCCGCAACCAACGAGACCGAGACCGACGATGCCGGCAAGACCACCAGCGAGGCCGAGGAACTGACGACGAGAATAAGCCTGATCGAGCATGATCTTCCTTTCGTACATGCGACTCGCGGGCACCCTGCCCGCTTTGCTGTTTGGAAAGATACGACCCCGATCAGGCGACAACCGCGTTATCTGCGGTTTCTTACGGGCATTTGATAGACCCTTACCGCAAGCCCGGCCCAGCCTTTACAAACGGATAACAAACCCGCCACCAAGCATGACCCGCCTTTTACACCAATAAAAACAAAGTTGCGGTGAAATAGTTCCTGCTTGGCCATCAAATGGCCCATTCTAGAAACTATTCCACCGCAACTTAGATTGGGAAACCGCGAGACCTTAAAGCTCCAATTCATTCAAACGGAGGATCGCAACAATATAGATCTTGAGCGCTTGTTTGAGCTGTTCCTCGTTGGCGCACTCGTTGGGGCCGTGCATCTGGCCGCCCCATGCGGGCAGCTCCAGACCGGTCTCCTCGGGGCCAAACGACACGGCGCGGGCAAAGTTGCGCGCGTACGTGCCGCCGCCCATGGCAAAAGGCTCGGCGTGCTTGCCCGTAAACTCGTTATAGGTATCGATAAGCGCCTTCACGGCCGGATCGTCGGCAGACACCGAGAACGGCACCTTTGCATGACCCAGGCGACACGTCACGTCAAAGCGCCCCACGAGCGGCTCGAGCTGCTCGCGGATGGTATCGGCGCTCGTGCTATCAGGGAAACGCACGTCGATGACCTGCTCGATATGGCCATCCACCACGCGGATGACGCCGGGGTTGCAGGTGAGCGGGCCAAACGCCGGGCTCGTCGCGTCGATACCCAGGCCGCGACCATAGGCGTCCGCATGCACAAAGGCCAAAAACTTGACAAACTCGTGCTCGGCAGGCGTCAGCAGGCGCTCGCCGCGGGCACCAAACGCGTCCTCGGCCTCGCGCAGATACGACACGATCAGGCCGACGGCATTGATCGTCCCCTCGGGCATCGAGGCGTGACCGCCAATACCGTGGGCGAAAATCTGCACATGACCATTGTCGAGAGCCGTGATCTCCAGGCGGTCAGCATTCTCGACCGGCGCCGGCAGCTCATCGGCGGCAATCGCGAGCTCGCAGATGGACTGCGACGGAATGGCATTGCTCGCCTCGGCGCCGCTCCACGACACGATGCGCCCGCCGTCGATCTTGGGACTCACGAACGTCGCCCCAAACTGGCCCTTCTCGGCATTGCAGACCGGGAACTCGGCATCGGGCGTAAACAAAAAGTCGGGGTCTGCGTGGTTCTCCAGATAATGGTGAACGTCGGACATGCCCACTTCCTCATCGCAGCCCAGCAGCGCGCGGAAGGTGTAGCGCGGAACAATGCCGTGCTTGAGCAGGTACGCGCCGGCATAAAGCGACAGCACTGCCGGGCCCTTGTCGTCGATCACGCCGCGACCGAGCAACCAGCCCTCGCGACGCTCCATCGCGAACGGATCGGTGTTCCAGCCAGGGCCGGCGGGAACCACGTCCACGTGGCAGATAGTCGCGAGCTGCTTGTCGCCGCGGCCCGGGATATCGGCGATTCCCACATAGCCCTCGTCGTCGCTCGTCTGATAGCCGAGCTTCTGCGCGATGCCGAGCGCGCAATCGAGCGCGTCACGGACCGGGCGGCCAAACGGCGCGCCGGGCTCCGCATCGGCAGAAACTGCCACGGAAGGATAACTCACCAGCTGCTCGATATCAGCGACGACATCCTCCCAGACCTCGTCGACATACTCAGCGACGCTCTGCTCCACCTGATTCATGGACGACCTCCTTACCAATGAGCGACGGGTACGCCCGCCCCTCACATTACGTCATTAGATAGCGAAAAGTTTAGCAAGCTCGGCCACCGAATGCACCACCGCATCGGCGCCCGCTGCCTCGTGCTCGCCCGGCGCCGCCGCGCCCGAATAGATGCCAATACACGGCACGCCCATCGCGTGCGCGCCCTCCACGTCGTTAAAGCGGTCGCCGATCATCACGGCCTCGTCAGCAGTCGCGCCGAGCGCCGCCAGCGCATCGCGGACCGAATCCGCCTTGGTCTCGCGTCCCTGAGGCGGATTCATGCCGACCACGGCCTCAAACTGAGAAAGCCCCAGCTCATGCACCATGTCGATGCACTTTGCCTCCATGCGCGACGTCGCCACGGCCACACGCTTGCCCTGGGCGGCCAGCCCGTCGAGCAGCTCGGGGATCCCATCGAACACGGGGTACTCTTCCGGACCCAGCTCGTCAAAAAAGGCGCGGTACTCATCGGCCACCACCAGCGACTCCTCGCGCGAGAAGCCGTAAAAGTCGTGGAAGCTCTTCCATAGCGGGGGCCCGATCATACGGCGCAAGTCACCCATCTGCGCCTCCGAAAACCCGCGCGCAGCCAGCGTCTTACGCGTCGAGGTCATCACCGCCCGACCCGTATCGGCCACCGTGCCATCAAAATCGAACAGCACAACCGGCCGTTTGCCTATCTCCAACGCCTCCATCGGCATTCCTCTTCCCCAGTTGACGATTTCCACACCGACACTTCAAACTGTTGACTATTCAACAATTGAACCTAGTAATGTGGAACGACTCTACTATACTTGTCGCACTTTGCTCTCAGAAGGCGGCGCGCAAGCGCCCCAACGAAAGGTGCAATTATGTCTTTTGCCATCATAACCGACTCCACGTCGGACATCTCCCCTGCCCGCGCCCAAGAGCTCGGCATTTACGTGATTCCGCTGCATGTGATTATCGAGGGTGAGGACCTGCTCGACCAGGTACAGATTACCGCCGAGGAATACGTCGCCCGCATGGCTGGCTCCGAGCAGCTGCCGCACACCTCGCAGCCGAGCGCCGGCGAATTCAAGGCGCTCTTTGACCGTGTGCGCGCCGATGGCCACGATAGCGCCATCTTCATCTCGCTGTGCAGCGAGTGGTCTGCCTGCTATTCCAACGCATGCTTGGTGGCCGAGACCCACGAGCTCGACGTGCGCTGCATCGATTCGCGCACCGGCTCGGGCGCCGAGGGCTTGCTGGTGGAGTACGCGCTGGCCATGCGCGAGGACGGTCGCAGCCTGGACGAGACCGAGGCACAGATCCGCGCGACCCTGCCCGACGCGCACCTGCTGCTGATTCCCCGCACGCTCGAGAACCTCGTCAAGAACGGCCGCGCGCCCAAGCTCGCCGGCCAGCTCACGCAGATGCTCAATATTCGCCTGGCCGTTTCGCCGGAGTGGCAGTCGGGCGAGATCAAGGCCATCAAGAAGGGCCGCGGCGCCAGGCGCATCGTCGCCAACACCATGGCAGACTGCCTCGCGTTTTTGGCCGAGCATCCGGGCTCCAGCGTGCGCGTGCTCACGACCGGTGCCGCCGAGGAGCAGGAGCTTGTCGACGAGGCACTCGCAGGCCAGGACTACGTAGACGCCGGCACCGGCCCCATCGGCTGCACCATCGCCACCCATGTAGGCGTCGACGCCATCGCCATCAGCTACTGCCCCCGCTACCAGCCCATCCACTAGGGGCACCTTTACCACTTGCGGTGAAATAGGGACTGTTTTTGGCTTATTAGCCGCCAATCAATCCCTATTCCACCGCAACTTAGAAGCAGTTCGTTTGGGACGGGGCTAAAAAGACTGGTATCAAACGTTTCAGACCAGTCTTTTTAGCCCCGTCCCATTTTAGCTACTCTACATCAGCCCGCTCAGGGCGATGTCGACGGCCTCGTTGAGGTCGTCAGTAATGTGTACCAGATCCGGATCGAGCGGGCTGATCATACCGGCGCTCATCACCGGGCCGTTGGGCCAGTCGAACAGACCCCCTCGCGGTACCCACTGGACAAAAATGGCAAATATGAGTACTGCCACCAAATTAGTAGCAGCAAAATCTCGCCGGAATCGATCGTTTCGATTAATTTCACGCCTTGCCAAGGCTCAAAATGCCGTGTTTGGTGGGTTAGATATATAGAATAATGTCGAATTGGTATTCTATTCTTGCCAAATGTTATGAGACTACATTAACAGCAGTACTCACATTTGACGTTATTTGACCACGGGGTCATTCGAAAACCCCTCCCCACGCCGCCAACCCGCCCCATAGCCGTCAAAAACCTTTAACAACAGCCGCCGCACGTTTTGGCACCGGCTGATTGCCACTCACGGATCGGTACCCCACTATTACCGAACCAAAATCGAAGTCGCGTATCTCATAAAGCTGAAATGACGTACCCTCATCCCAATGAACGCTGATAAGAATGGCTTTCAAATGAGCAACGGCACGCATCAATACGCCCTTTTCGGGAGCGCCCTATTCAAATTCAATAAAACGGTCGTCCACGCTTCGGATCCGCGCAAGCAAATCGTTATCTGCAGCAGCGGTCCAGACATCCGTTATACAACGCTGGAAGAATGGGAGAAAGCTGGCGATTCTTTCGATAGACGGGCGCAGATCGAAGATATCGTCACCAGCGCAAGCCCAGCGCGCGACAAACTCGAGCTCTTCCGCAATCTCTTTACTGGTCGCAAAGATGTCTACGCTCATGGGTACCGCAGAAAAGACGGAGGAATTGGCTATACGCCCGCCTGCGCAAATGAGTGGAAGTCAGGCATTTGCCCCAAAGCAAGCCACCAGAGAGTCAAATGCACGGAATGCAGCAGCCGCGTCTTCCCCGAGTTGAGCGATGCCGCGATCATCGCCCATTTCAGAGGCAATGACGATAGGCTTCGAGACGTTATAGGCCAATATGTGCTCGATAAAGACAGTAACACGAAAGTCCTGGTCATCGATTTTGACGGAGCCGATTGGAAAGAAGCGACGAAAGCCATTCGACATGTCGCAAAAAGCCACGGAATCGATGTCGCAGTTGAGCGATCGAGATCGGGCGACGGCGCACATGTCTGGTTTTTCTTCCTAGAGCTCGTCAGCGCAAAGACCGCACGAGATTTTGGAAGCAGCCTTATCACCGAAGCGGCGATACTGAACAAGACAATCACCTTCAAAGCATTTGACCGAATGCTGCCCGCGCAGTCCACCATTCCTGAGGGCGGCTTTGGAAATCTCATAGCGCTGCCTTTTCAAGGAAAAGCGCAGCGAAAAGGGAACAGCGTATTTGTTGACGAGCAATTTGAGCCCTTTCCCGATCAATGGCTTTACCTTTCGCAAATCCAGTTAATCCCGCGCGTGACGGTGCAAAATCTGATCGAGAGCATCGAAAATAGGTCACATGGAATAGCAGCTGTTGCGGCGGCAAACACCGGTGTGCCACATTCCCAGAGACTGCGAAAGCGGCTTCCGCTCACACCGCGGGACTTCCCGTCATCGCTGTCCGTCACGCAGACCGATATGCTCTATATCCCCGAAAAATCTCTGAGTCCCGCAGCTCAAATGGAAGTCCGCAGGCTTGCAACATTTGCCAACCCAGAATTCTTCCGCGCACAATCTATGCATCAATCGGTATTCGGCAAACCGCGGTTCATAGACCTCAGCGAACTTAGAGATGGCTACGTCGCGATTCCCAGAGGCTGCAAGGTTCAACTTGAGCGGCTGCTTCAAGAAGCCGGCGTTTCTGCCCACTATTCAGACAAACGCAAGTCGAGCCATCCAATTGCGATGGCATTTAAAGGGACTCTTCGCCCTGAACAGCAAATTGTCGCTGAACAGATGCTCAGCTATGAAGACGGGATCATGTCCGCACCGACGGGGTTCGGCAAAACCGTCATCGGAGCTTATCTTATTGCTGCCATTGGTCTTCCAACGCTCGTCATCGTTCCTAAAACTGCGCTCATTGCCCAATGGAAATCCCAACTCGAACGATTTCTCGACATCACGGACAACAGAGAGCCCGTCCGAACCCCAAAGGGACGAATCAGCAAAAGACAGCCTCCGCTCATTGGGCAAATCGGAGGAGGCAAGACCGCCATAAGCCGTCTCATCGACATTGCTTCATTCCAGTCGCTATCCGGCAAGGATCCCCAAACCGGCGAGTCATTAGCCAAGGAGTTCGTTCGCGATTACAGTCTCATCATCTGTGACGAATGCCACCATGCGGCCGCGCCACAGCTTGAGCTTGTCCTCAAGTCCGCTCCTGCCAAATATGTATATGGCCTTTCCGCAACGCCCGAGCGTTCGGACGGACTCACGCGGGCACTCTCGATGCTCTGCGGCCCGGTTCGCTATGTCGTCGATCCAAAAACGCAAGCAATCCAACAGGGGATTCAGCGCATTGTTAGACCGCGTTTCACCGGAATTCGATTACCCACCTACGGACCAGGAGCATCCTTTAACCAAATTCTCGATCTCCTGTGTGTACACGCCGCGAGAAACGAAGCAATTATCGAGGACGCCCTCGAGGCCGCATCAAACGGCCGGCATCCGCTTGTGCTATCTAAAAGAAAAAAGCATGCCGAAGAGCTATGCAGGCTACTTCAAAGCCGTGGACACGAACCCATACTCTTAACCGGAGAAATCGACGCCAAAGAAAGAAAAGCAATACTGAAGAGTCTTCCCAGCTTTGAGCATGATCATCGAATCATCGTCGCAACTGAAAGTCTTCTGGGCGAGGGCTTCGACCTGTCTTACCTTGACACTTTGCTCATTGCCACTCCAATATCTTGGGACGGCAGCATAACGCAGCAGGCAGGTAGGCTACACAGAAGCCACGAGGGCAAACAGCGGGTTGAGATATTCGACTATGTTGACCTGTCGATACCCATGTTCGCGCGCATGTACCAAAAGAGGCTCAAGACCTACGCCAAGCTGGGGTATGAAGTCTTTGCGGCAAACGACAACAGACAGGACGATCGAAACATCCTCGTTAGGTCGGCAAGAGCCGTGGAGGCTTTAGTGAATGACATCGAGAACGCATCGAAAAGCATTTTTATTGCCGCACCCTACGCGTCCGCCGCATGCCTTGAAAAGCTCGCCGCTGCACTCGCGGATGCCGCTACCCGTGGAATTGCCCTTGAGATTTCTATTGCTTCAACTCCACGCGATGACGTGAAAGCGATTTTTGCCGAGATGAACGTCAACTATCTCATCAAAGCCGAAGGACGCCTGTGCGCATCAGTGATTGACGAGGAAACTGTCTGGTACGGAGCTATTCCGTTGCTGGCTTTCCCAAAGAAAGAAGACTGCAGCATTCGTTTCAAAAGCAGCGAAGTCGCAGCCGAGCTTTTGAGCGAAATTCAGCGAAAAGTGGAACCGGAGGCCGCGGCGACGAACGGGGTACCCCCAGCAGTTGCGGTGAAATAGGGACTGTTTTTGACTTATTAGCCGTCAATCAATCCCTATTCCACCGCAACTTAGAAATCGGCAATCAGCCCTGCGAGCCCTGGAACAGCTCCTCATGCGAGCCCATTCTGACCAGCCGGATCACAGGATTAGTCTTATGCGGTAAGTAGAGAACGACCACGTCGACCAAGCCATCGGATAGGTGGAAATCGATGTGGCCGTTGTAGTTTCCGCCCGGGTTTGAAAGCTCATGGGCGCCATATTCCGCGGGAAGCGAGCCGTGAGCTGCAAGCTCTGCGACTGCCGCCTTAAACTCACTCTTTAGCTGCGGATGCATACGCATCGTTCGTTTGTAGTCCGCCCTAAATTGAGCCTCGACTTTAATCTCGAACATCGCTATTCCTCATCGAGGAATGACATAAGCTCATCAGCGTTGTTGAATGACGGGCTATCGTCCGGCAAAATCCCCAACTCATGAGCCTCGGCGATCACCATGGCACGCCTCGTCGCCTCGTTGGGCACCTCCGCCCTTCCTACAATCTCAAAAGGAATCTTTCGCTGATTTACAAGCTGCCGAACGGCAAGATTGAGATAGGAATTGAGGCTGAGGCCGACCGAATCCAAGAACTCAGTCGCCTGTTCCTTGAGCCCCTCTTCGATGCGAACCGTCGTAGGCTTAACCGTTGCAGTAGACATACGCGACCTCCTCGCCTCGTCTTTTGCATCAGTATACCCCGTTTTGATGGCATACTGATGTTAAATAGCATCAGTATGCCGTTCACATTACTATAACAACAGTCACAGCGCCCTACATCAGCCCGCTCAGGGCGATGTCGACAGCCTCGTTGAGGTCGTCGGTAATGTGTACCAGATCCGGATCGAGCGGGCTGATCATACCGGCGCTCATCACCGGGCCGTTGAGCCAGTCGAACAGGCCCTGCCAGTACTCGCTGCCCACCAGCACGAGCGGCATGCGCTTGACCTTGTGCGTCTGCACCAGCGTGAGAACCTCGAACATCTCGTCGAGCGTGCCAAAGCCGCCGGGAAATACGATGGCGCCCGAGCTGTACTTAACGAACATGGTTTTGCGCACAAAGAAGTAGCGGAAGTCCATGCCGAGGTTCACGTATTTGTTGAGCCCCTGCTCGTGCGGCAATTCAATGCCTAGGCCAACTGACTTGCCGTTGACACTCGCCGCTCCCCTGTTGGCCGCCTCCATAACGCCAGGGCCGCCACCGGTGATAACCGCCACCCCACGTTGCGCGATCTTGCGCCCGACGGTACGCGCCGCCTTGTAGAGCGGATCGGTCTTAGGCGTGCGGGCACTGCCGAAGATGGTCACTGCGGGGCCAAGCTCGGCAAGCGCGCCGAAGCCGTCGACAAACTCGGCCTGAATGCGCAGTACGCGCCACGGATCGGCATGCAGCCAGTCGGTCGAATCTTCGGGCGCCAGCAGGTTGGCGTAGGTGTTGTCCTTAGGAATCATGGGGCCGCGCATGACCACGGGGCCGCGGCGGTACGTCTCGTCGTAGGCAGGCTCGCCCTCGACGTTCTCATTCTTAATCATGGGTGCTCCTATCGAGAAAAAGAAAAACGGGCGGGGTCGACGCCATGCGCCAAACACCCGCCCGAACATCAACTATTCGGTATGGTACCCATGATGTATCAAGTGCTTGCAAGCTATCGGTCAGCGGTCGCGCAGCCAGCGTCAGAGAATGTGACGAGCGGCTGGCGCTCAGCGTTTGCCGTTGCCCACGCTCCGCAAGCGTGTCTGTCGCCCTTAGTAATCCACCGCCGCGGGGCTGTTCATCCAGTCGCTCACGAACGCACCGTAGCGGCCCTCGATAATGGCCTGACGGACACGCTGCATAAGGTTGAGCAGGTAGTAGATGTTGTGCATCGACAGCAGAATGCCGCCGAGCATCTCCTTCTGCGTGACCATGTGACGGATGAGCGCACGGCTGTAACCGCCCGTGCACACCGGGCAGGTGCAGGTGGGATCGATGGGGCCGTCGTCATGCGCAAAGCGGGCGTTGCGGAAGTTAAGGCGACCTTCACTGGAGAATGCCGTGCCCATGCGGCCGGTGCGCGTCGGCAGCACGCAGTCGAACATATCGATGCCCACGCCCACACCGCGCACGAGGGTGGTGGGGTTGCCGACGCCCATCAGGTAGCGCGGCTTGTGCTTGGGCATGTACTCGCTTACGAGCGGTGCCAGGGTCTCGAACATGGTCTCGTGGTCCTCGCCCACCGAGTAGCCGCCGATGCCGTAACCGGGGAAGTCGCCGCACTCCTCCAGATGGCGCAGCGAGCGCAGGCGCAGATCTAGGTGCATGCCGCCCTGGACGATACCAAAGAGCGCCTGGTCGTCGCGGGTATGCGCCTTATAGCAGCGCTCGGCCCACATACTCGACAGCTCAACGGCGCGCTCAACGTAGGCGCGCGTGGCGGGATAGCCCGGGCACTGGTCCAGCTGCATGCAGATGTCGGAGCCGAGTTTCATGGCGATTTCCATGTTGTCCTCGGGCGTCCAGAACACGTGGCGGCCGTCGTAATCGTTGACGATAAAGCGCACGCCCTCATCGGTGAGCTTAACGGCGTCGTTATGGCTAAAGACCTGGAAGCCGCCCGAGTCGGTAAGAATGGGGCCATGCCAGTTCATGAACTTGTGCAGTCCGCCCAACTCGGCGATGGTGTCCTCGCCGGGGCGCATGGACAGGTGATAGGTATTGGCAAGCACGATCTGGGCGCCGAGCTGCTTGACGGTCTCGGTGGGAATACCCTTGACGTTTGCCTTGGTGCCCACGGGCATAAAGATCGGCGTCTCGATTTCGCCGTGCGGGGTATGCAGCACGCCGGCGCGCGCGTGCGTGGTCGGGTCCTCGGCGATCAGGTCGAATTTAAAAAGGCTCTGGTCCATAAACTAGAACTCCTTGGTTGCGGTTCATACGCAAACCATTATACGGGCAACCCGCAAAGAGCACCGACTCGACAGAAACTGATGCATTAAACGACTAGTCGTCGGGGACAATCTTCAGCGCCATCTTGCAAAGAAGTGTCCCAATCTGCCGGCACTTAGGGACCGTCCCCAGGTGCCGGCAAGAGCGTCCCTTTCGACTAGTCATTTAAGAACGTCCCCAACGACTACATCTGGGATTATTTCCAACGGCCAAGGCAACGCCGATGCTCTGACAACGTCAGCGAGCGGTCGCCAGAGCGAACAAATTGGCATGAAAAGAGGACGGCATAGACCTTCTGGTCATG
>UQIT01000036.1 GCA_900541175.1 uncultured Collinsella sp. | reverse complement strand
TGGTCTGACGCTTGACGACGATAGGCGGCCACCACTCCTTGAAGCCACGGCTGGTGTGCGTATCGAGGAAGAAGTTGATGAGGGCGCGCTCCAGGCGGGCGCCAGCGCCACCGAGAACGGTAAAACGGCTGCCGGAGAGCTTGTTGCCGCGCTCGAAGTCGAGGATGTCCAGATCGGTGCCCAGATCCCAATGCGGCTTAAAGTCGAAGTCGAACTCGCGCGGGGTGCCCCAACGACGGCGCTCAATATTCTCGTCCTCGTCCTTGCCGTACGGCGTGGCCTCGCAAGGAATGTTGGGCAGGTGAGCCATGAAGTCGTACTGCTCCTGCTCGAGAGCAGTACGGCGCTCGGCCAGACCGTCAATCTTCTCGTTGACGGCGCGCACGGCCTCCTTGGCGGCCTCGGCCTCGTCCTTCTTGCCCTCCTTCATCAGGGCGCCGATCTTCTTGGACTCGGCATTACGCGTAGCCTGGAGCTCCTCGACCTCGGTGATGACGGCACGACGCTCGTCGTCGAGCTCAAAGAACTTCTCGCGATCCCAAGACGTCTGGCGGTTAGCCATGGCGACATCGATGGCATCGGGGTTCTCGCGAACAAACTTGATATCAAGCATTAGATCCTCCGGCGATATACATTCCATTTAGGTTGCAACCTTGTACATGTATGGGCAAGTATATACTTATGAGCGTTTACGACCCAACTCAACTACGCAAGAAGGCACCCAATGGACGCAGTTTTTTCCTTTTTGTTTGGCACCCGCACCGGTTTTGCCATCCTTTTCGCCGGCGGCATCCTGTTATTTGCGATTCTTGCCTTTGTAATGGAGAAGCGTACCCATAAGATGTACGTCGACCGCGGACCCAAGTCCGAGGATGAGGAAGACAGCTTCTGGGACTAACCTGCCAAAAAGGGACAGGTTTATTTTGATCGGTTTTATCTGGGCAAACGCAAGCGCCCCGCAACTGGAATTGAGCCAGTTGCGGGGCGCTTTTCGCTAAAAGGACAAAACCGCAGGAAAAACCTGCCAAAATAAACCTGTCCCTAAATGGCAGGTTTTACTGGAGAGTTGCGTCGATTGCCTTGACCAGGGCGCTGCGCATGCCGGCGTCCTCGAGCGCAACGACGCCCTTGATGGTGGCACCACCGGGCGAGCATACGGCATCCTTCATCGCCGCAGGATGCTGGCCAGTTGCAAGCTGCAGCTTTGCCGTACCCAGCACCATCTGGCTCACAATGCGATAGGCATCGGCACGCGGGATACCGTGCTTGACCGCCGCATCGCTCAGGGCCTCGATTGCCATAGCGACAAATGCCGGAGCGCAACCACCCACCGTGCCGCCCACAAACAGCAGGCTCGTATCGAGCTCGACCACCGCACCGAGCTTGCCAAGCAGATCAAGCACCACTGTGCTCTGCTCATCACTAAGCGTGGAAGCCTTCTCACAAGCGATGACGCCCTCGCCCACCGAAACCGGTGTGTTGGGCACCGTCGAGATATGCGCGACGCCCGGCAGGACCTGCTCCCACTTGGCACTGTCCCAGGTCCAGGCAACCGACAGAACGACCTTTTTGGCAAGAGCATCCTTGAGCGGGGCGAATATCTTCTCGATCATGTACGGTTTGACCGCAGCGACCACGATATCGGATGCGGCGACAACCTCGGCGGCATCGTGGCAGGCGACCATGCCGCGTGCCTCGCAGCGCTCAACCAGTGCGTCGTAGCGACCCGCGCAGGCGCACATGTCGCTCGCAGCTACACCGGCAGCGATCCAGCCATCGGCCATAGCGCTCGCCATATTGCCAAAACCGACAAATCCAATCTTCATATCTCATAGTCCTTTCAGACACATTCCTCAAAACGAAAGGTATTGTCCCACGCCATTGTTTCGTATTGCCGACCTATTTGTGATACGGCTCGCCACGACTGATCTTGCAGGCACGGTAAATCTGCTCTAGCAGCACCACACGCGCCAGGTTATGCGGCAAGGTAATGCGTCCAAAGCTGAGCATCTCGTCGGCGCGGGCGCGCACCTCATCACTCACGCCGTCCGAACCGCCGATTACAAAGGCAATGTCGCTGCTGCCTCGCAGCATAAGATCGTCGAGCCGCGCCGAGAGCTCCTCACTCGAACGCTCCTTGCCCTCGATAGCTAGCAGGATCACATGCGCCCGAGACGGCAATGCAGCAAGAATTGCCGCCCCCTCCTTGTCGCGTGCGGCATCCACGCCGCCCGCCTTAGCCGGGTCGATATCGGCCACCTCGCGGATATCAACCTTGGCATAGGCACCTAGGCGCTTGGTGTACTCAGCGCACGCGTCCTTCCAAAAGCGCTCCTTGAGCTTACCGACGCAAACGACGGTGTATTTCACGCGCGTCTACTCCTTCGAATCGTTTTGAACTTTGCCGGCGGCCAGCATCTGCTCGAACATCGAGGCCGACTGCGAAAAGTCGCTCGGCAGCACGACCGTCGAGGTTTTACCCGTGCGAGCGAACTCCGTCATCATCTCGGACCACTGCGTAAACATGAACAGTTGGTTGGCCTCGTCATTGCCGACACCCGTCTCCTGGATGATCTCGAGCGAATCTTTGATACCCAGCGCGATGGCCTTGCGCTGGTTGGCGATGCCCTCGCCCGCCTTTTCCATAGCCTCAGCCTCGGCGGTCGCCTCGGTGACGCGCTTGATGCGGTCTGCCTCAGCGAGCTCCTGTGCCGCAGCGCGCTTGCGCTGGGCGGCGTTGATGTCGTTCATGGAGTTCTCAACCTCGGTCGGCAGTGCGATTTTGGTGATGAGCGTCGACACGAGGGTGAAGCCGTAGGCGGCCATCTGCTCGGAAACGGTAGCGTTGACATCCTTGGCGATGTCGTCCTTCTTGGCAAAGACTTCATCGAGTGTGTAGACGGGAATCGAAGAGCGCAGGGCGTCGGTGATGAAGTCACGCATCTGGTCGACGGGCTCCTGCAGCATATAGTAGCTCTTGTAGATGCCCGAATCTGCCGGGCCGGCGCCCATGTCATAGCTCACGTGGTACTGAGCAGAGACCTCAAGGCCGATGGTCACGTTGTCCTGGGTCTTAACGTCGATGCCAAAACCGTTTTTCATGGTTCGCAGACTCACCGTGGCGGCCTTGCGGTCGATCACGGGCACCTTCATGTGGAAGCCCGCGTTGACGATGCGGTTAAACTTGCCCAGACGCTCGATGATCACGGCATGCTGCTGTTCAACGACGTAGCAGGCGTTGGGAAGCAGCAGCAACAGAATGATGATGGGAATCAAAAGGCTGGTAAGGGCAGCGATGATACCGGACAACAGCATGGTCTCTCCTCTGATAGGCACACGTTGGCATTAGGATACCCGCACGAAGCAGCTGTGTGACACCAACAAGAGGACCCGTGGTCAAAAAAGGCCAAATATGAGTACTGTTACCAGTTTAGTAACAGCGTATTTGGGTCAAAATCGCCTCGTTGAACCCGAGGTCTATCGAAATTACTTCATTTTGTCTCAAGGTTGAGCCAAATTAGCGTACATCTGTTGCGCAAAATGAGCAAAAATAGCTTCATGAAATGTCTCTATTTTCATGTCAGTACTCATATTTGCCACTTTTTGACCACAGGGACATCTACCGCGCGAAATCGATATGTCAAATCTACCAAAACGGCCCATAACAAAAAAGCTCCCATTGCTGGGAGCTCTTTCAATCAATGGTGCGGGCGAAAGGACTTGAACCTTCATGGGGTTGCCCCCATACGGACCTGAACCGTACGCGTCTGCCAATTCCGCCACACCCGCGTGCAGGAATTAGAATAACGGAGCGCCACCACGAACGCAAGAACTATTTTTGAAAAAGTTTGCAGGCATTCTCCCAAGCGGCTTGCGCGATTGTTTCGGCGTCCTCACCAGTGCGATCGACACGGTCGTTAACCAGCGCGTTTGCCGTAATGGAGATCATTGCGGGCTCGCATTCAAGACCGCGGATGGGCTCCGGAGCCATATACGGGCAATCCGTCTCGAACAAAATTCGATCGAGTGGGGTTGCCGCAAATGCCTCGCGCACGTCGTCGTTGCGCTTGAAGGTGGCCGCACCACCATAGGCGATATAGCAGCCCAGCTCCACAAAGCGCTCCATCGTGGCGCGGTCCTCGCCAAAGCAGTGCAGCACACAACCGGCCTGGGGCACGCCCACCTCACGAAGCACGTTGTAGGCGTCCACGTGCGAGGTGCGCTCCTGGTCCGTGTCCTCGTGACGCAGATGTAGCTCCACCGGCACGTTACGGCACACGGCAAGCTCGAGCTGGCGCGCCATGCAGTCAATCTGCACGTTATGGGGTGCCGGCGCGATATCGTCGTCATAGTCCATGTGGTAGTCCAGGCCGATTTCGCCAATACCGGCGCATAAGGGATCATCGAGTGCGGCAACGACCTGTGCGTGAACGTCGTCGGCATAGTCCGGCGCGCCATACGGATGCACGCCGGCAAGATACTTGATCTGCGGGATATCCTGCATCGGCAGAATCTCGCGCGTCAGCCAGTCGCTATAGTCCGTCACGCTGCGTTTATCAGCGATGGGGTCGAACATCGTCACCAACAGGTCGACGCCCGCCGCCTTGGCACGCACGAGCGTCTCAGGCACATCCTTGCCCCAGAACGAAAGCAGATGCGCATGCGTGTCGGCAAGCGGTGCCAAGGGCACGGGACAAGCAACCGTCTTCTTTTTCTTGGTAAACGTCACACGTTCGGCATTAGGCATCATGGATTAGCTCCTGGGCCAGACGGACAAAGTCAGCAACATCAAGCGTCTCGGCGCGCGTGGTGGGTGCAATACCGCAAGCCTCAAAGGCAGCATCGAGCACGTCCTTGGCAAAGCCGTTGGCGCTCATGGAATTGCGGATGGTCTTGCGACGCTGGGCAAATGCAGCATCAATCACGCGGGCCACAAATTCGCGATCGAGTCCTTCGGGCACCACACCGTCAACACGGTCGATACGCACGACGGCCGAGTCCACGTGCGGCGCCGGCATAAAGCAGCGCGGCGGCACCTCAAAGCGGCCCGTCACCTGCGCATACAGGCCGAGCTTTGCCGTATAGCCGCCATAGGTCTTGTTGCCCGACACTGCGGCAATGCGATCGGCAACCTCCTTTTGCACCATGACGACGGCACGCTTGAGCGCCGGCATCGTCTGGAAAAATTGCAAAATGATCGTCGCCGCCACGTTATAGGGCAGGTTCGCGACAAACACCGTCGGCTCACCGCCCGCAGCCTGCTCAATCTGCTCCGGGCCCACCTTGAGCGCGTCGCCCATGATAAAACGGAAGTTGGCATAGTCAGCGGCATGGGCATCGAGCACCGGCTCGAGCTCGGGATCGGCCTCGATCGACGTGACGCACGATGCCTCCTGCAGCAGCGCAAGCGTGAGCGTGCCAACACCTGGGCCAACCTCGAGCACGCGCTCATCGCCCGCAAGCTCGGCAAGCTCGCAAATACGCTCGATCACATGGTTGTCAATTAGGAAGTTCTGGCCCAAGCGATGCTTGGTCGCAAGGCCAAACTCCTCTAGCAGCTCCCTGGTGGCCGTGGGGTTTGCCAAAGGCGAAGTTGTCATGGTTGCCTCCTTAGCATGATGGCGGCGTCTTGAAACAAAAGGGCATGGACCGTGGTGGCCATGCCCTTATAGCTAAACAGCAAATTGCCGATATGGCGCTCGCGCGGTCTCTACGCCAGACGCGGGAACAGCGGATCGCCCTTCTCGACGGGCTGACCGCCGGCAAGCAGGCCCCAAGCGCAAATGCCCTTGAGGTCGTCGCTCGCGGCCTCGCCCTCACAGGACAGACGGCGCAGGGCCTCGGCAGAAGTCTGGGGCATGAGCGGCATCAGCAGGTGAGCGGCAATGCGGATGGCCTCGAGCAGGTTGTAGATCACAAACGCCAGCTCGTCAGCCTTGGCCTCGTCCTTGGCAAGTGCCCAAGGCTCGGAGTCCTCGATGTAGTGGTTGGCGGCGTGGATGAGCTCCATGACCTCGTCCTTGGCTCCACCGTAATCGAGCACGTCCATCTTGGCCATGTAGCGCTCGACCAAACCGTCGGCAATCTTTGCCAGCGGGTTGTCGAACGCATCGAACGATGCGGGCTTGGCGGGCGCGCAACCGTCAAAATACTTGCCGCTCATGTTGAGCGAACGCGAGATGAGGTTGCCCCAGCTGTTGGCCAGATCGGCGTTGTAGACCTGCTCCATGCGGTCAAAGCTGATGGCACCGTCGGTGCCGGGGACGACGTCGGTCATGAAGTAGTAGCGATAGCCCTCGACGCCCAGCATGTCGATAACGTCCTGCGGAGCGATGGCGTTGCCGCGGCTCTTGGACATCTTCTCGGCCTTGCCGGTCTCGGCATTGCGCACGGTCAGGAAGCCGTGGGCAAAGACGTGCTCGGGCAGGGCCTCGCCGATGGCCATGAGCATGGCGGGCCAAATGACGCAGTGGAAGCGGATGATGTCCTTGCCCACGATGTGGAACTGCGCGGGCCAGCGATAGGCCAGCTCGGCACGCGCCTCGTCGGTGTCGACACCGTAGCCGACGGCCGTCATATAGTTGAGCAGCGCATCGAACCACACGTAGGTCACGTGACCCTCGTCAAACGGGACCTGAATGCCCCAGTCAAAGCTCGTACGGCTCACGGAAAGGTCGTTAAGGCCGCCCTCGACAAAGCTGCGAACCTCGTTCATGCGGAACGCAGGCTCGACAAAGTCGGGATGCTCGTCATAGAGCTTAAGCAGCTTGTCCTGGAAGGCGGAAAGCTTAAAGAAGTAGGACTCCTCCTGCACGCGCTCAAGCGGACGGTGGCAGTCGGGGCACAGGTGCTGGCCGACGCTGCCGTACTCCTCGTCGCCCTTCTGGACCTGCGTATCGGTAAAGTAGGTCTCGTCAGGCACGCAATACCAGCCGTCGTAGCTGCCCTTATACAGGTAGCCGGACTCCTTCATGCGCTCCCACAGGTACTGCACGGCATGGTGCTGGCGCGGCTCGGTGGTGCGAATGAAGTCATCATTGGAAATCTCGAGCTTGCTCCAAAGCTCCTTGAAGTGCGGAGCCTGGCTATCGGTCCACTCCTGCGGCGTCATGTTGTGCTTGGCTGCGGCCTCGGCGACCTTCTCGCCGTGCTCGTCCATGCCGGTCAGGAATTTGACGTTATAGCCGGCGGAACGGCGATAGCGAGCCTGAACGTCGGCGATGATGGTGGAATAAGCCGTGCCCAGGTGCGGATCGGCGTTGACGTAGTAGATGGGCGTCGTGATAAAGAACGAAGGCTTGCTTTGATCCATGGGGTTTGTCCTCCAGAAAAACGTTGCATACAGAGGATGATTCTAGCGCAAGGGCTGGATATCCTCCATCTATTGCATATCGAGCACCATGGCATAGACATCGCGCTTGCGGCGCGAATACTTCTGAGACAGGCGCTTGGCCACCGCAGACGCGGGCTCCCCCTCCTCGAGCGCGGCGCGGATATCCTCGCGCAGGGCCTCATCGGGATCCGCTGCCGCGGCGCCAACCGGCACGATACCGGCCTCCTCATCCTCGCTCGGCGGTGCGATGACCAGCGCAATCTCGCCCTTTACCTCGCCGCGAGCACGCAGCTCCTCGGCAAGCTGGGCAGCGGGCCCGCGCAAGACCTCCTCGTGCAGCTTGGTGAGTTCGCGGCAGACGGCAACCTCACGTTGGGGAAAGACCTCCGCCACGGCCTCGAGCGTCGCCACGATGCGATGTGGAGACTCGTAGAAGATGAGCGCGCCGGGCACCACGGCAAGGCGCTGCAAACGGCGCACGCGGTCGCCGTGCTTTCGGCCCAAAAAGCCCTCGAAGAAAAAATGCTCGCAGGGAATGCCGGACGAAACGAGCGCCGTGACGCAAGCAGAGGGCCCGGGAATAACTTCGACGGGCACATCGGCCTCACGCGCCGCCTCGACCAGCGCCTGGCCGGGATCGGACACGCTCGGCATGCCGGCGTCCGAGGCAAAGGCGAGGGTCTCCCCCGCCAGCAGACGGTCGACCAGGCCGGCGGCGCGGCTGGCGATCACATTCTCGTCGCAACGGACAAGCGGCTTGGAAATGCCCAGGTGCATCAGCAGCTTTGACGTCACACGCGTGTCTTCGCAGCAAATGGCATCGGCAGCGGCAAAGGCCTCGCCAACGCGCGGAGACAGGTCGCCCAGGTTGCCGATGGGCGTGCCGACCACATAGAGTTTGCCCGTATGGGCGCTGTTTTGCGTCATATCAACCTATTCAATCATGCCGCGCTCGAGTGTACCGAGCGCCGCGCGGGCGTCCCATGCTGCAATGCGCTTCTCGGTCTTCCACGTTTGGAAGAACCAACCTGCAGCCGGCGCAAACGAAGCCAGCTGATTGGCGATAAATACGCGCTCGTAGGCATTGCGGCCCTCGGGCGTAACCGACGAGTTGGCAAAGATCGCCGCGCCCGACCATTCGCCCACCAGCACGGGGAACCCAGTCGAAATCGCTTCTTTAAGCTCGCGCTTGTTACGCGAAATCGCCGTCGTCAGCCCGCGGGGGCTCGTGATATCGAGCGCATGCTCGTCGCGGTAATGGTACAGGTGAAGGTCCATGTAGACGTTCTTGTACTTGGCGCCGCGCATAAAATGCTTCCACTCGCTGGGATGCCCCGAAGACGAAAAGACGACGATCTTATCCTCGGGCATATACGAACGGACGAGCTCGTAGGCATCGCGATAGAAATTGCGCAGGTAGTGAGCCGGAATGCCATCCGTCATGGCAAAGAGACTCTTGCGGACACTCATCTGCGGCGTATCCAGCAGCTCAATGCCCAGCAGGCTCTCGGCCTCGCCGTAACGCTCGGCCAAGCGCTCGAGCACGTCGAGTGCGACATGGCGGCCGTTAGTGGACGAATGCCACTCGGCAACAGCCTCCGGCGTGGCGGGCGAATCGTTGGAATCGCCCTGGCCACCGGGCACAGTCGCCAGGTCAAGCAGCACGCGAATGTTGTACTTGGCAGCCCACTCAATCGCGCGGTCGATGTAATCGACAACCGAGATGTAGGAGGCATCGGACTCCTGTGAGCCAAAGGCATACCAAGGCACCGGCAGGCGCACGGCGTTGAGGCCGATCTGCGCCATGCGACGGAAATCATCCTCGCTCACAAACGTCTCGTAATGACGGCGCATGCGCTCGTTATAGGCGGCGGTGCCCATGGCCTCCTGCAGCTCGGCCGCGTTGGATGCACCGGTCGCCGCGTACAGCGACGGGGTCACCCAAGGCTCGGGAATAAACCAGCCAGAGAGATTAACGCCGAGTATCCTCTCCATCACTGCCCCCTTCGGATCATGCAGGTCGAACCCGCATCGTATTGCGTAGGTTAAGTATCGTTTTGAGTATACCCGCGTGTGCGGACAGACGACCGAACGGTCTGTAAAGTGACGCGAAAGTGGGGAGGAATGTCTGGGAGCAGACGAGCTCGGAATGGTGCGACGAGGTGTGTACGCGCGCCGGAGGCAGGCACCGGAAAGCATGTCCCGTTCTATCGCTCAATAATGGGGCGCATTTTCCGCAGAACCCTACATAAAAGAAAAGGACCCCTTTGCAGAGGTCCTAGTCAATTCAAGGTGGCGGGGAAGGGAATCGAACCCCTGACACGAGGATTTTCAGTCCTCTGCTCTACCAACTGAGCTACCCAGCCATTTGAGGTGTGCCTTGTTTCAAGGCTTGATTAGTATAACCAAGGACGCGTTCCGGTCAACCGAGAATTTTAAAAAAGTTTTTGAGCACAGCCTCGGTTCTATAAATCGGCACGTCAGAGGCATCAGCCGGCAGCAAGAAGTTTTTCGCTCAGTCCCTTAAGCCGGCACGCGTTGGAGGGCAGGGGTCGAAACAATGATTGAAGGACGCTCTAGTACGGCCCAGGCGCCGGGGCAGGAGCACATGCGCCAAGGACAAACGTTTTCGTAGCGCGCGAGGACATAGCCGCGCGCATCGATAAAGGCGATATCGATGGGATAAGCCATAAAACACGTGTGGACCGAGGAACAGTGCGGAAACGCCATGACAAGCGGCAGGCCGTTGGCGGCAACCGGACGCCGTCCCAGCATGCCGCGCAGGCGCACGGCAAACGACTCCGCCACCACAAACTCGGCCGGCGTCCAACCCAGCCTGTTGAGTGCCCGCGCGTAGGCGATGTAAGACGAGACCGCGGTCACATGACCACCCCCGGACGCCATGGATCGACCGTCACCGCGCGCTCGTGCGACAACGTTGTCGGCGCCCCCAGCGAAACGCCAGCGATGCTGAGAGAAGTCGGCCACGGCTCATAGTGCATGGTGCAGGTGTAGGTCCTAAACGTACCGGATAGGGAGAGCAGGCCACCATCCAATGCCTCCGCGCCTTGCTCGCTCGACACTTCGATCCGCAAGTCATAGCCTTCCATGGCATTCAGAATTTGAGTCTGAACCGTCGCCGAAGCATCGGCAGAGCTTTCGTCGCCCTCCCCCTCCGACGCCACGGCGTGCGCCAACACGATGTCGGGTACCACGCGGTCGAAGCGCGCGACAGCGCTGGCAAAGATCATGACGTTGTACACGATGAGTGCCAGCACCAGCAAAACGGGCGTAACCACCGCCATCTCCACCGTCGCTTGGGCGCGCTCCTCGCGCAGACGCATGCGGATACTCATTACGACCCACCGCCCAGAGCGCCAACCAGCGTGGCGACATCGACGGTGAGTGGGATGGAGCCGCCGCCGGGCAGAGGAATCTCCGCAAGCGTGAACACCGTACCGCTAATGGTGCGTTCGACTTGATATTCCAACGCCTCGCAAAGCGCCTTGGGATCGGTCACGCCCAACGGAATACTTCGCAGTTTGTCTTGCGCTTGAGAGAGACCCGCAATGTCAGACCCCGGACTCTTAATGACATTGGCGGAATCGGTCAGCACCGGCTTTCGCAGGCGCAAGTCGCACGGTTCCAAACCCAGCGCCGCCACGGACGCCGAAACGGTATCGCCGAGCCACGATGCGATGGAGCCCAACGCGCCGCTGCCCCCTCCTAGGCCTTTAATCATCTCGTCCATAAGTTCGTCGGCCGAACCTTGAATATCACCGTATCCTACGAGCAGCCGTCCCCAAACGTCCATGACGCCGTCGAGCACGCCGGCAACGCCGCCCGAGCGTTCCTTCAATGTCGAGAAAAATCGCGAAAGCACGTTGTTTTGCGCCGTCGCGTCATCGGGTGCCAACACCGCAGCAGAGATAGCACCGCGATCGCCAAGCCTGACTGCCGTGTTAAACGAGGAGTTAAGTTGATCGGGGCTGGTAATGTCACCCGAAACTGCAAAGGCGACCACGCCGTTGCGACCGGGCGGAGCGATACGCGGGCGCTCGCCCGAAAGCGCTTTAATGGCCTGGTCAAACGCATTGCCCGCACGGTCGGCCTCATCCTCGGTCTGACGCTCAAGTTCGAGTTCTTTGTTGCGGCATTTAACGTAGTCTTCCAGGGCGTCTTTGAACTTGTCAAAGTGGTATTCGAAGCCGTTTTCGATAGAAGTCGAAGGCGCTGCAACGGCACCGAGCGACGAAACGCCAAAATGGCATCTGTTGCATCTGTCCTGCCCGTCATAATCAGCAACCGAGGCTAGCCCGCCTGGCGACCCCTTCTTATAGTTGGGGCAACTCGTTCCGTAATGCAGATACGTCTTGCCATCGATGGCGCTGGTTGGCCACGCCGCATCGGTATAGAGTTCCGTCGCTCGCACCTCGTCAGCGTTGCGCGGCAACAGCGGGATATGGAAAGTGACTGCATCTCCGTCCTCGGTTACATATGCACGATTGACCTCTGTACTCGCATAGGTGTAAAACGCCTTGCGCGCCGCCGACTCCGCCTTCGTCTCGACGCTTGAGCCCTGAGGTGCCTCGTTTGCAAGGCGCAAGCGGTAATAGGCCTTCGCGCGATCGAGCGCCACTTGCGGCTCCCATGTGACACTCGAGGCATAGTGCGGATTCTCAATATCCGAAAGCTTCGCCAAGTTCTTCGCGCGTTCCCACATGCACGAACAGCTTCCGACTGCGCCTCTGTCCGATCCACCGCAATCGGCAAGCCAGGCGCGTTCCTTGGCCTTTGACGTTTTCTCGGACGCTTTCTTCAGTTCCTTGGCAGCATAGTCAAGGTCTTTTGAGGTGCTCTCGATGGCATCGGTCGAGATCTCTGACCCTTTGAGCGCGGCGAAGTCCGATTCGGATGTCCTGGGCACGGCAAGCGCCGTACCGGTATAGGTCACACTATCGGTATCCTGCGCCGACACCGCCTGCGTGGCACGCGCGGCGATCAGATACGGCAGAGCCGTCTCGATTTTCTGTAAGCCTTCCGATGCGCTTTTGGCAAACTTGTTGCGCGTTTTAATGATCTCAATCCCGGTGTCGACCATATTGCCGGCAACTGGTTCGGCACCCGGGATGAGGATGGCGACCAGGCCCGTCCCGATTGTGGCAAACCCCGCCAGCCCCAGACTCAAGATGCTCGCATCAACCACCGTGGCAGCCGTGTGATAGGACGACACTACGTTGGCACCCGCCAGCGCGCCGCTATCGGCCGCCACCTGGGTATCCCCGGCACGCGACATGCTCCATATCGCCGCGGTCGACGAAAACAACAACGTGAGCACCACTAGGATGACCACGGCAGAAGAAAGCGTGGTGTAGGCACCGTCTTCGATAAACAGGTCGATACCGGCGCGGCCCATAAAGCCGCCTCGCTTGCGATGGCAGCTCGGACGGCGCGTCAAAACGCATCTAGACCAGAAACGCTTAATCCCATGTAGCAATCCACGAATCATAATCTCCCTCCAGCCATTCGGGACGTGATTGATACGAGACATCGACCTTGAGCTCAACGTAGCCGCCCTCGGCGGTACCACCCATAGCCTGCGCAAACGCACCGATCACAGGCAACGGCCTGACCTCGCCGGAAACGGACACGGACGAGACGCCACCCGCACCGGCCCGACCAAGCTCGATATTCCACGACAACGGCCCGCCGGCATGAAAGATCGAAACGTTGGGCACCGCGGCAAGCCGGCGGCGGGTGAACTCCTTAAGATCGTCGTCCTCCGCCGTCGTCGTGGTCATGAGCCGCGCGGTCTCGGCGGCGGCAGACTCCATGACCGCGCGCGTATAGAGCAGGCACACCGGTTGCAGTGCGAGAAGGATGAGCGTCAGAAACGTCGGCAGCAAAAAAGCGGCCTCGACCGTAGACTGCGCCCGGTCCTCGCGCGCGATATCAATACAACGCAATGTCCTTAGCGCCCGCAGCGGCGTCGATAACCGACGTCGAGGCAACGCCATGGGATGCCGCCCGCTCAACCAGCGCCGCCAAGCGCCCATCGGTGCCAGCACGCCAAAGCCCCGCGATCGCCAGCACGATCGATAACAGCGCCACCGTGACGATGGCGTATTCCACAGTCGCTTGGGCAACCTCTTCACGCAGAACGCCATGCATTTCACGATCCCTCCTTTGAGCTTATTGTTTGCGGGACCAGGCGCACGGCGCGCAGACGACACGAAGCATCGCCGGTATCCGCGGCAACTGTCACCATATCGACCCAGCCGCGTCCGTCACGCACGATGGCGCCCCATACGTTGCCCTTAATATCGAGATAGCCGCTCAGGGCGAGCTGGGCCGTTGGCACCTCGCGGTAGGCGCGTAACATATCCGCCGCTGCCTCGGTCATCGGTCGGTCCTCGGACCATGCAAGCCGGACCGCAATCGCGTTGTCCTCAGGCGAATCCGTCGCAGTGCCAGACCGCTTGTCGAGCGTCCGCAGAAAGGTTTGCGCCGTGACAGCGACATCCGAATCGTCCGCATCTCGCATCTCATCTTTTTGAGTCGCCACCGCCGAATCTGAGCCCGAATCGAAGGCGGCCCCAGGACGCTGCTGCCGCGCGGCGTTAAGCCCCCAAAGCACCGCCGCTATCGCCACGGTCAGGCAAGCAAACACCAGCAGCACCCCGATGGGGCGCTCGCCCTCTACAGACTGTTGATGCCCTCGCTGATAGCGTTCCATAGATCTTGGACCTTGCCTTTAAATGCAACGATGGCAATAATCGCGATCACCACAAGCACGCCCACCAAAATGGCGTACTCGGTGGTACCCTGTGCGCTCTCCTCCTGCAGTAGCTCCTTGGCGCGCTGACGAACATGTGCCGCCCGGCAAAACGCCCAGCCCTGGACCTTGCCAGCAGCGTCAGTCATCGTGTTCATGTATTCCTCCCTACATCATCCCGCCTGCTCCCAGCAGCGGGCCCAATATGGACAGAAGCAACGCCGGCAAGATGAGCGTGCCGGTGGGAATCAGCAGCTTGACGGGCGCACGCTCGATCTCGCGCTCGACCGCAGCGCGATGAGCCGCACGAATCTCGCGACTTTGAGCGGCCAGCGTCTCGGCAAGTGGGGCACCCAGGGCGAGCGCCTGCCCCACCGTGATGGCAAAGGTCTCGAGCGCTCGCACGTCCAGGTCGCGCGCGGCGACCAACAACTCGTCCTCACGCGTGCCCACGCCCACCTGCCACGCCATGCAGGCCCGCTCAAGTCGAAGAGCCAGCACTGACCGGCGGTTGGCGCAGAAAATCTCAAGCGCCGCATCAAACGAAAGACCGGCCGAAAGACCCAAGCGCACAACATCGATCATCTCGGACACTTCGCCGAGCGAAACTCGCGCCGGGCTGCCCGCTCCAACCGCGCCCTTCACTCGCGCGGTCAGGGCATCGACCACCGAGCGACCCGCGGCAGCGACCAGCACCGCCTCGCGCTTGCAGGCCCCTGCGATCTTGCGCGCATCCGCCCGATCCAAACCCGTCGCGACAAATACACTCAGGGCGCACAGGCAAGCCGCAACTGCAACTGGGGCGCTCATAGCTCCACCCTCATAATGCGCCGGATAACCACCAGGGCAACGGCGTTGAGGGCGAAACCCAACACCACTGCGCCCGCACCGGCAGGCGTCGCAAGACCGCGACGAAAATCTGCCGAAAGCAGCGCCAACACCGCGCACATGCCCGCCGGCATCGCCGCGACCATATGCGCCGACATGCGAGCCTGCGACGTCTTGACATCCAGGCGGCGCTTGAGCTCAATGCGCTCCCCTACCATGCTCGACGCCTCGGACAGTAAGTCGGCAAGCGGAGCGCCAGTGCGCTGAGACACCTTAAGCGCCAAGGTCACAAGCGAAAGGCCGGGGGCATCGATGCGCACAAGTAAGTCATCGAGCGCGTCGGTCGCCGAGATGCCGCATTCGATCGCCGCCGCCACCCGCAAAAACTCGGTATGCACCGGCTCTTGCGCATGAGCGCCCACAAAGCGCATGCCCTGGGCCAGCGAATGTCCCGAGGCAAGCGACATGGAAAGTGCGGTAAACGCCTCAGGCATGGCCTCTTCTGCATCGTGTTGCTCGCGCCGGCTCTCAAAGCCATCCCGAGCGGCGCCAACGGCAATCGGAGCAACAAGTCCCAAGGCAAATCCGAGGGGCGATAACGACACCATCGTTAGTAAAACGCAGCAGACACCGCTCGATAGCAGCAGAAACGCCAAACGCCCCGAAGCATCTTCGATCACGAGGCCAAGGCGATGCGCCGGAGCCAGCGATGTCCACGAACGGGCGATCTTTTTCAGCAGATCGTTTTCCACCAGCTCACGCGGCAGCCTCTCTGCCACCGTCTCGAGCGCCTGACGCGCCAGCTCCGCCGGCGGCACCTGCGGCACACGAGGTTCCGCCCCGCACGCCGTCGCAACAGAAAACCCTGCCAAACCCCCTACGACGAGGGGCACAGCGACCTCCATTCGTCCACCTCCTCTTGTGTGAGCGTCCCCGACCGCAGGCCTTCTGCGATAAACGGCGGCTCGCGGTCAAGCGTCCAGATGCGCTCGGCGGCATCGAAAGTCACATAGCGCTCGAGCTCTACGCCGCCCGACGCGGCGCGACGCACCCCCGAATAAGAGGAGACGAAGCGCCTGCCATCGGCGTGGCGCTCGGACATCACGATGCCGTCGAGCGCCATGGCAATCTGCTCCTCGATGAGCTCGCTCGGCAGATCGATGCCATAACGCGCAAGCAACGTCAGACGCACCACGGTCTCCTGTTCTGAACCCGCATGAAGTGTGGTGAGCGACCCGTCGTGGCCCGTGTTCATGGCCTGCAACATGTCGCAGCACTCGGCACCGCGCACCTCGCCCACCACGATGCGGTCGGGGCGCATGCGCAGGGCATTGGTCACCAGGTCGCGGATCGTCACCGCGCCCTCGCCCTCAATTGAAGCCTCGCGCGCCTCCAGGCGCACCACGTGCGGATGATGCGCAAACTTGAGCTCGGCAGAGTCCTCGATCGTCACGATGCGCTCGCCAGTGGAAATCTCGCATGACAACGCGTTGAGCAGGGTGGTCTTGCCAGATCCCGTGCCTCCCGCAACCGCCAGGTCCTGTCGCAGCGACACCGCGCACGACAGCAGCTGCGCATACCAAAGCGGCAGCGACCCCAGCCCCACAAGCTCGTCCAGCGAGCAGATGCGGTCCGAGAACTTTCGGATGGTGAGAATCGGTCCGTCAATCGCCACAGGCGGAATCACCGCGTTGACGCGATAGCCCGTTTTGAGGCGGGCGTTGACGATGGGGCTGCGCTCGTCGATACGGCGGCCAAGTGGCGAGATGATGCGGTCGATAAGCACACGGATCTGCTCATCATCCTCAAACGCATGCTCGATGGGGTGCAAGACGCCGCCGCGTTCAAAGAAAGCCGAGCGGCAGCCGTTGATCATGATCTCGGTAACGGCGTCGTCCTCGATGAGCGGCTGCAACGGCCCCAGGCCCACCACGTCATCCAAAATCTCGTCGATGATGGTCTCGCGCTCGGGCGTCGCGAGATCGGTCGGCTCCTCAACATTGAGCGCCGCCTCCACCGCGGGACGCAATTCCGAGCGGGCAAGTGCCGGGTCGATATAGGCGCTGATACGCGCCACTTCGTCGTAACCCATGCGGTCCATCACGGCGCGCTTGGTGCGTCGTTTCACCGCGCGGCGACGCCCCGCATCTACAGGCGCTGCCGCCGCTGCAGCGCCGGCAGCCTTAATCCTTGTTTGCAGGCTCATCGCTGATCACCCTCGCGAGACCAGGGAAGGCGGATACGCGGGCGCTCGGTACGCGTTGCACGGTCGGCGACCATATCGCTCCAAGGGCCGACGGCGTACCCCAGTTCCACGAGCATCTCGCGCGTGGCCTCGCGCACGCTGGTCGCAAAAGCGCTGGTCTGCCCCACTGCCTCGTCAGCGCGCCCAAACGCCATGAGCGCGGCGAGATCCTGCCCGCCATCGGCGATACGAATCTTGGAGCTCAACGCACAGGCAATCTCAAAGCGCATGGCGACGTCCTCGTCTGCCCCGCGCGCACCGAACCGGTTGAACACGGCGCTCATGCGCGTGCGCGGCACACCTACTCGACTTGCCAGTTCAATGACGCGCGACGCCGATGTCGCGGACGATACCGCCGCATCGCCAACGACCAGGCAACGGTCGCTCGCCGCCACCGCAGCCGCCACGGCGTCGCCCCAAAAGACCGAGGTATCGATAAAGACCACGTCGGATTCGCGACGCAGAACATCAAGCAGTAGCTCCACCGGACGTGCCATGAGCTCGGCTTGCTCGGGCGCCGCGACGGGGCCCCAGAGCGTAACGCCCGGCGCCACGCGCATCGATGTGGCCACGATATCCGGCTCGGCAAGCGCGCCCGCCGCCGACGGCTCGATAAGTGCCGCCATATCGCGCGGAGCATCGACGCCTAACAAGTCGTAAAGGTTTCCAAACATCAGGTCCAGGTCGAGCACGGCGGCACGCAAGCCCAACAGCGACGATGTGTGTGCCATGGTGGCAACGATCGTCGACTTGCCGCAACCGCCCGAACCCGAAATGGCACAGATGACCGGAGCTCGATGCGGCGAAGCGGTAGCGTCTGCCGGCGGGATCGGAGGGGGGCGGGGGGGGGAACCCCCT
>UQIT01000035.1 GCA_900541175.1 uncultured Collinsella sp. | reverse complement strand
TCAAGGACGGCGACTCCGTCGTCTGGTGCTACTCGAAGTACGGCGACCCCGCGCCCGAGCAGGTTTCCGTCACGATGGAGATTATTGGCAAAAAGGCCGGGATGGCTCAGCGTTGGACGAGCCCGTCGACCCAGGTGTTTGTTAAGGGCACGTCGATCAAGGATGCCTCCGCTACCTATTTCGACGCCCTTGGCATCGAGTCCAAGATGTACGACCAATTCGGCTATTGGGGTGTCCATAGCCTCGTTTCTCCGCTTGATGGTACCGAGCTGTCCGGCGCTTGGTCGTTCTTTGTCAACGGCGTTCCTGGAACTCAACTCGATAACGACTACGTGCTTAAGTCGGGCGATAAGGTCGTTTGGGCTTACGCCCCTGGGGATACTTTGCCCGGTGTCGACAACGTTGTTCTTAATCCGAGCGCTGCACGCCCTAACTGGGATTGCGACTGGTCGGGCTTTACAAGTGCCGACAAGGTTACCGACGCACCTGTGCCCACTAAGGATGCAGATGAGAAATGGGTAAGCGAGCTTAAGACGCGTGCGGACGGCAATAAGGGTGTTTCCGATGCGTTGCTGATCGGTGACTATCTCTATGTGGCAGTTGGTTCTAAATTGCTCAAAAAGGATGTCGAGACGGGCAAGACCGTTCTAGAGTCACCTTTGGCTGCTGCAATTGATTCCACCTCACGCATGGTATATACCAATGGTGTTGTGCTTGTTCCGCTTTCAGGCGGTCGTCTTCAGGCCTTAACGGTTGATGTGCTTGCGACGGTTTGGGTTACCGATGGGTTGCCGGCCGGTCCCGATGGCGCGCAGCAGTCGCTTGCTTCTGTTTCGGTTCGCGATGGCTATGCCTATTTTGGTACCGCTTCGGCCGATTGGATTGACTCGAGTGACGGCTACCTGCTTTGTGTTCGTATTTCTGACGGTAAAGTCATGTGGCAGCACAAGAATGAAAACAGCAAGGGCTATTACTGGGCTGGCATGGCGTTCTCGGGCGACTATGGCGTTATCGCGGATGATTCAGGCACTGTCAGCACGGTTGATCCTTCGACTGGAAAGACCGTAGCAAAGCTTAAGATCGCCGATCGCGTTCGCGCGAACGTGCTTGTTGATGGGGCTACTGCTTACGTTGTGAGTGCCGATGGCACGCTCCATAAAATTGCTATCGCTAATGATGGGGCCCTTTCAGAACTGGGTAAAGTTACGTTTGGCAGCAGCTCGACCTCTACACCCGTGTTTGTCAACGGTAAGATTGTAGTTGGCGGCACGTCGATTGAGTCCTTTATGGGCGGTCCCCAAAACAGTCTTACGAGCCACTATGGTCAGCTTGCAATTATCGACGCCGATACGCTTACGGTCGATTATTCAATTTATAAGGCAGACGGTAACTTCATCCGCGAGGATTCTTCTGCAAGTGGTTTTACGGGCAGCGGCGATGTTAAGTCACAGCCTGTGGTTTCCATTCAAGATGGTCATACCTATGTATACTTTACGTCCAACAATAATCCTGGCGGCATTTATCGCTATCGCATAGGTGACGAAGAGGCTGAGCTGCTCTATAGACCGTCGGCCGAGAACCAGCAGTACTGCATGTCGTCGATTTCGGTCGGTTCTGATGGTTCACTCTACTACGCTAACGATTCGGGCAAGTTGTTCGCGATTAAGGGAAATGGCCAGAAGGTCAATCGCTATACTGTCTCGTTTGACGCAAATGGTGCAGATTCTATTGTGCTCGATTCCCAACGTATTAAGGCTGGTAAAACTGCTACGGAGCCTGCTGTAAAACCGCGTCGCAAGGGCTATACCTTCGGCGGTTGGTATACCGATGAGGCGTGCACGCAAGCGTATGACTTCAGTACGCCGGTGACGGCCGATCTGACGCTGTATGCCAAGTGGACCAAGAATGCCACCAATTCTGGTGACAATGGCGGTTCTGGCTCCAGCGGCGGCAGCGGTTCTGGTACTGGTACCGGCACGGGCACTGGTACGGGTTCCGGCGCTGGTTCCGGCTCTAAGGGCCCGCAGGCCGGCGGCGCTATCGCCCCGGGTCAGAAGCCGGTGACCAAGACGACGGTGTCGACCAAGACCGAGACCAAGGAAAACAAGTCCGACAAGAAGGGCTCCGATAAGTCCGACAAGAAGGATGAGAAGAAGTCTGAGAAGAAGGACAGCAAGTCCGACAAGAAGTCCGATTCCAAGTCCGATACGGGCGCTGCTTCCACGACCACTGCTAAGAAGTCCTCTGGTGCTTCCGAGCAGGAGACGGGCACCAACCCGCTCGCCATCGTTGGCATCGCCGCCGGCGTGATTGGCCTTGCGCTCATCGCCGTCTTCGTGCTGACCAAGCGCGGCAAGGGTGACGGTAATGCCCGATAAGCCCAAGGAGGCCAACGGGCAACAGCCCGACTCCTCGTTTATCCAGCTCGATGATCCAAAGCAAAAGGGCGCCGCTTCGGCGGCGTCCGCTCCTCGACGGAAGGCGCTCCTTGGCGTTCTGACTGCCGCATGCGTCGTTCTGATCGTGGTCTCTCTGGGCTTTGTTCATCCCTCCGAGAGCGGTGCTTGGTCCATTGATTGGATCGTCCAGACCGTGGCGGGGGAGAGCATCGTCGCCAAGGATGGCAATGGGTCCGGCTCGACTGTCGCTTCGGGCAAGGCCGGGTCCAAGGATTCCAAATCTTCTGATGATACGAATGACGGGTCTAGGGGTTCTGACAAATCTGACTCCAAGAAAGATTCCGAGTCTTCGGACAAGGAATCGGACAAGAACTCGGATAGCAAGAAGTCCGGCGAAAAAGGAGCAGGAAATAAAAAGACTGACAACAGTCAGTCGGCTTCTCAGAATTCGGCAACGTCCGGTGGGCCTTCTGCCGTTCCTGATAACAGTAATGCCCCCTCGGGCAACCAGAGCGTCTCTCAGGAGTCTAGCTACGTTACCGTGACTGTCTCGGTTACTTCGAGCGCTGTGGGCAATCCTGTGTCCGCTGGTGGTACCTACACCTTTAATGAGGGAGCAACTGCCTACGACGCTCTCTGCGCGCTGGGTATTTCTATAAATGCGCGTGGCTCGTCGTTTGGCACTTATGTTGCCGCCATCGGTGGCCTGGCCGAGAAGGATGAAAACTATGGAAGCGGTAGCGGCTGGTGTTATTCCGTCAACGGCACAACGCCCATGACAGCCTGCAGCAACTACGTTCTCTCAAACGGCGACAACGTGGTCTGGTATTACGTGACAGGCTAGGGGCCTCGACATATCGCATCAAACGGGCGGTTCGGACAAACATCCGAGACGCCCGTTTTTATACGAATGGGACGTCATTTCCCAATCGAGGCTCAACCGGAAATTGCATCCCGCCCTGTAGGCGAATTCCGGGACGCAGCTTCCCGTTGGGGCGGGTTTCGGAAAGCGTGTTCCGCTCTGAGGGCTCATTCCGGGATAGACTTTCCGAAGCAGCGCCCATTGGGAAGCTGCGGACCGTATTGGGCATCGATTTTGGGATGCGCTTTCCGCTAGAGCCACGTTGCGGAAGCTGTGTCCCGTTCTGAGGCTGCAATCTGGGACGCGCTTTCCGCGGGGCGACCATGGGGAAACTACTACCCATTCCGACGCTGCGGCCCGCCTTGTGCGCTTTCCTCGGCAGGCTCTGCAAACAAAAAAACCGGTTGGAACGGGAATTCCAACCGGTTATACATTCAAGCAAATAGTGAATCGACTATGACCGTGCGCCCTCGAGGAAGAAGCGGCGGCTGAAGTAGTTGTACCAGGTGACGAGGAACGTGGCGATGGCCTTCATGGCCTGGTAGCCGATGCTCAAAAACGTGACGCCCACAAACATGTACAGGTCGTTGAGGCCCAGGCCGATCACCGACAGGATGGTGAAGATCGTGAACTCGCGCTTGCGGCTCATGCCTTCGCGGTGGTCGAACACGTACTTCATGCTGAGCCAGTAGTTGACCACGACGGACGTGATAAACGAAACCGTGGTGCTCATCAAAAAGTCGAGGTGGAACAGCTCGACGAGCGCAATGAGCATGCCCCAGTCGATGCCAAAGGAGATAAGACCCACGACAGCAAACTTGAGGAACTGCTTGGTATGAGGTTGTGCCAGCGCCTTGCGCACGTAATCACATCCAATGCGTTGATGAATCGAGCAAAGGATACTTTAGAGCTTTTACAAGGGAAACGTAAGGTCTTTGCCAAGAACTATATGAACTCGCCAAATTTTCAAGAGCTAATCCGCAAACGTTGAAAATTTGCCCGTAAACGAGCGGCACCCACGGACGATACTGCGCTGAGTGCACGTCGTCCGTGGGCGCCGTAATGCTGCAGGGGTTTCGAGCTACTTGGTCTCGTCGCCCTCCAGGAAGATTTTTCGGGTCACAAAGTTGTAGACCATGACAAGTGCGGTGGCGCAGATCTTGGCGATATTGGCCTCGAGTCCCAGGCCGGCGTTGAGCACCAGCACGATGCCGTCGTTGAGCACCAAACCGATCACGGACAGCACGACAAAGATGATGAACTCGCGGCGGCGGCTCATGCCTTCCTTGTGCGCAAACACGTACTTCATGCTTGCGAGGTAGTTAAAGATGAGTGAGATGATAAAGCCGCTGGTGTTGGCGATTAGGATGTTGAGGCCCAGACCGTAGTGGAGCAGATTCATAATGCCAAAGTCGATAACCGTGGCAATGACACCGACGACGCCAAATTTCATGATCTGCGCAAGGAGCTTTTGCATGGTACCTGCCTTAGGGTGGCGCGGGGACGCCGTGGGGATGACAAACTCAGCAAGTTTAGCCAATCCCCGCGGGTGGGGCTAGACGCGCTCTTCGATAGCACCGTTTCTATATGCATCGAGCAGCTGGCGCAGATCCTGGATCTGGCTGCGAATCTTGGCGCCAGTATCGGTGTCGCTCACCATGCGGCGACGGTCTGCTTGGTCAAAACGGTTGGTCTCGCTTTCGATGTCCACGTTGCGCGTGAGTGCCTCGGCAACCGTCGTAAAGGCCCGGTGCGACTTGAGGCGGCAGCCGCGCGAGCTCGAGATGAGCGTATAGCCGGCGATGCCCGTCTTGGGATGGTAAGCGCGGCAGAAGCCGCCATCGATGACCAGCAGCTTGCCCTCGGCGCGGATGGGCTGCTCGCCCTTGGTGGTTTTAACGGGCGTGTGGCCGTTGATGATGTGGCCGGTCGGCGAGCATGCCATGGGCGCGACGCCAAACTCGCGCATGATATCATCGCAGACCGAGGGCGACTTGGTAAGCGTAAAGTACGGGTCCATCGGCTCGACCCAGGTGCTCTTATCGGCGATATAGGCGCGCTCAAAGGTACGCACCAGGCGTCCGCTGGCGGGTGAATTGAAGCCAATCCACAGGTACCACATCCAGTCGAGGGCATCGCGGTCGCCCACGCGCCACGCGCGGCGGGCGATGTGGTCGCAAAAATCGAGATAATCGCGGCCAGCGTGCCAGGTGCCCAGGCAGTTCATGCTGCTAAAGGTGCCGTCTTCGTTGAGCGGAACGCAGCCGTGGAAGAGCAGGTTGCCGTTGGCGACCTTGTACATCGAGCCGTGGGTGTAGAGGAAATCGATATGGCGATGCAGGTGATCGGCGGTTACAAACTCGGACACGAGCTTGTCGATGATGTGCTGCTCCTGAGACGTGAGCGTGTAGGGGTCCGCCGGGTCGACGGTGGGGAAGTCGTTGGTCGTGAGCGGCCACACGCTGCCGTCGGCGAGCGTGACCGTGCCGGTGTCGTGGTCGATCTTGTCGAGTAACAGGCGGTCGGTCATATCGAACTCGGGGTGGCGCTGGATAATCTGGCCCTCGAGCTTAAAGAGCAGCACGTTGATGGCCTTGATCAGCGGGGTGATGGACTCACCGGCGGTGTAGGTGGCATCGGCAAAGGCGACAAGCTCACGCAGCGAGATGCCGTAGTCGTTCTCCAGGATCTCGTAGTTGTCGTAGCGTAGGTTGTTGCGCAACACCGTGGCGATGCAGGCGGGCTCACCGGCCGCAGCGCCCATCCACAGCAGGTCGTGGTTGCCCCACTGGATGTCGAGTGAATGGTAGGTGAGCAGACGGTCCATAATTTTGGCCGCGCCGCCGCCGCGGTCGAAGATGTCGCCCACCAGGTGCAAGTGGTCGACGGCCAGGCGCTTGATGAGCGAGGCGAGCGACTCGATAAAGTCGTCGGCGCTGGCGGTCTCTAGGATGGACTCCACGATGCGCTCGTGATAGCGCACGCGATAGTTGTTCTCGTCCGGGTGCGTGTGCAACAACTCGTCGATGATGTAGGCGTAGTCGCGCGGGATGGCCTTACGCACCTTGGAGCGCGTGTAGCGGCTTGAAAGTGAGCGAGCGACCATGATGAGCTGGTCAAGCATCGTCTTGTACCAGGTTGGCGAGTCCTCGCGCCGGCTGCGGACCAGGTCGATCTTCTCGCGCGGGTAGTAGATGAGCGTACACAGCTCGCCCTTTTCGTCAAAGGAGAGCGTGTCGCCAAAGATCTCGTCGACATGTTCGCGCACGACGCCCGAGCAGTTGTTGAGGATGTGCATAAAGGCTTCGTACTCACCATGCACGTCGCTCATAAAATGCTCGGTGCCCTTGGGTAGGTTGAGGATGGCCGAGAGGTTGATAATTTCGGTAAATGCGGATTGTTCGGTGGGGAACTGTCTCGACAGCAGGCGCAGATACTTGAAGTCTTGCGGGTTGCGATCGAATGCGACCATGAAACACCTTCCGATGGGGCTGGTAAAACTGATAAACAGCGTCAAACGTTTACCAGTATGCGCCGCTTTTGTTTCGATTTTGCGCCAGCGGCTGAATTGTCGGCTGAACGGTTTGGTAAATCGATTTAGTGAAGGTAGATGTGTTGGTCGGGTGGAGACGACAGAGGGTGTTTTCTCAGATATTTATGCGTCGGGTCGGTGGAGACGATGGTGGTAAAGATGTTCACTATTTTTGGTTCGATTTGGTAAATAGTGGACATATGTACCGCATGTAGGCTCACTGTCCGATAATTTGCGCAGCAATGAGTAAGGAGCCTCATATGAGTGATTTTGTCCTGACCTGTGAATCCGCCGCCGATCGAACCCGTGAGTTCTTTGCGTCGCGCAATATCCCTGTCGTGTGTTTTCATTACGAGATCGACGATGTTGTCTATACGGACGATCTGTATCAGTCGATTACGCCGGACGAGTTTTTTGCCCAGATTGCCGCGGGCGCCATGCCCAAGACGTCTCAGGTGAGCGTGGGTGAGTACGAGGAGTTTTGGGAGCCGTTTGTTGCCGAGGGTAAAGACGTGCTGCACCTGACGTTGTCGTCGGGTATTTCGGGCACGTATGGATCGGCCTGCGTCGCGGCGCAGCTGCTTGCGGATCGCTATCCCGAGGGCGGCAAGGTGCGCGTCATCGATTCGCTGGCGGCGTCTTCGGGCTTTGGCCTGTTGTTGGAATATGCCGCCGATGTGCGCGATAGTGGGGCTTCACTCGACGAGACGGCTGCCTGGATCGAGGAGCACAAGCTCAACCTGCACCACTGGTTCTTCTCGACCGATCTGTCGAGCTACCTGCGCGGCGGTCGCATTTCGGCCGCGAGCGCGATCATCGGCACGGCGCTTAAGATTTGCCCGCTTATGACGGTCGATTGCGAAGGTAAGCTGTCGCCACGTGAGAAGATTCGCACTAAGAAGCGCGCGATTTCCGAGATGGCTAAGACCATGATGGCACACGTACAGGACGGTGCAGATTATTCGGGTAAGTGCATCATGTCGCAGTCGGCGTGCCGCGAGGATGCCGAGGCGGTCGCGGCGCTGATTGAGGAACAGGTTCCGCAGCTTAAAGGCAAGATTGAGATCAATGACATCGGTACTCTGATTGGCTCGCATACCGGACCTGGTACGGTGGCGCTCTTCTTTATGGGCGACAAGCGCGTGGATTAATTTGCCCCATCACGTCGCTGCATGATTGCTCAAACGAAAACGGCCCGCCTCACGTTTGTGGGGCGGGCCAAGATGTTTTGCTAGCGTTTCTTTCCGCGGAAGAAAAAGCCGTGCAGTGACGGCTTGAGGCCGCGGTTGGCGCGATGCTCCTCGACGCGCTCGTGGATCGAAGCGACGCGCTCGATGACTTCGTCGGGAATCGGCACATCGGGATTCATGTTCTCGACTTGGCTGACCTCGGCGGCGGCGACCTGGTCGATAATGGGCACGTCGTCGCGCGAGATGACAGGTGTGGCGTCTTCCTTCATCTTGCGATAACGCTGCATCATGTCGGTCTGTAGCTGCTGGGCCGAAGGCGGTGTCCAGATGATGGCGTTGGCGCCGGCGGCGATGGTCTCGCGAATGCTCTCGGGCGTCTTGCCGCCCGGCGCGATAAGCGGCAGGTTGGGATAGTGCTCGCGCAGCTCGCGTAGGACCTGGGGCGTGTTCTTGCCGGCGGCGATGTTGAGAATCTTGGCTCCAGCGCGCACCTTGGCGTGGGCATCGTCGTCGCAGCGAACGACCGTGGCGATGACGGGGATGTCGGCGATGTTGGTGATGTGCTCGACCATCTCGGCAGTAGCGGGGGAGTTGACCACGCAGCCCGCCGCGCCCTGCATCTCGGAGACGGCTGCCATCTGCACGGAGCGCTTACCGGTCGTAGTTCCGCCACCCACGCCTACAAAGACCGGGCACTCGGCGACGGTCAGCAGCGCTTGCGTAATGGCGGGCTGCGGCGTGAAAGGGTAGACCGCAAAGACGGCGTCGGCGTTGGAGTTGCGGATAACCGCGACATCGGTGGTGTAAATGAGCGACTTGATGCGTCGGCCAAAGAGCGTGAAGCCGCTGGCCTCCTCGATCTCGTCGGGCATGCGAAGGGCAGCCTTGCGCAGGCGTCCGTCGATGGGCAGGGGCTCCATAGGGAGCAGGCCGTTGGGCGTGACGGCTATTTGGGGCTCGGTGAACTCGTCTGCAAGCTCGACCTCGGAAAAATCGACCGAGGCGACGATGTCCTCGTGCACCTCGGCGGGCACATCGATGGGAGCTTGGTCGTTTGCCGCCGCAGGCGTGTCGAAGGAGCTGGTGCCGACGAAGGCGTCGACGCGCTCATTTAGATCGTTGAGGGTATCCATGGAGGCTCGATTCTATGTGATGATGGCCGGCGCGATGCAGCCGGAATTGCGAATGCTAAATCGTTTGACGAGTTGATTTTTCCCCGCCGCGCCATCCGTTAGACCGAAGGGCCGGCGAACGTGAAGGAGCTGTGGTGGCGGGTATCGAGGTGCTATCTTGAAAGCCCCGTTTAAAAGAGAGGTGACGCGGTATGGAATTGACAGCAATGTTTGGCTCGATCGGCCTGTGTGTGGCCGCAATCGTTGCCGCCGCGGTCATCTACTTTGTGGTCACGGCCATTAAGGGCAAAAGGGCCGAACGCAAGGAGCGCGCGACGCTTAAACAGCATCGCGACCAGCAGGGCAAACGCGCACAGAGATAGCTTGTTGAGTTTTGGATCCGTGCGCTAGCTGCGTTTTCGGATCAGGGCAATGTAGAAGCCCTCAAAGTCGCGGCTAGGCGGAATGGTGAGCGTGCCGGGCAGGCCGTTGACGATGGCCGATACCTGACCCGCGGCAATGGCTTCGGTCAGAGCGTTGGACTCGATGCGCGGCTCCTCACCAGCTTCCTGGGTGCGTCGTGCTTCACTTTCGCTTGGCGTGCCGTCGAGGGGGATGAGCTCGCAGTCCATATGCTTGTCGAGGGCCTCTTGCAGGGCGTCCTCGTTTTCCTGCGGCAAGATCGAACAAGTCGAATAGACGAGCGTGCCGCCCGGTTTGAGGGCCCCCATGGCGCGTTCCAGAAGTGCTCGCTGCGAGCGGGCGCACTTGCTCAGCAACTGCTCGGTGAGGCCGCGCAGGCTTTTCTCGTTGCCACTGATGACGGTGCCCGTGCCGGTGCAGGGAGCGTCGAGCAGGATGCGGTCAAAGCGGAAGAACTCGTCGAGCTCGCGTGCGTCGATGCGCATGACGGGCACGTTTTTGGCACCCTGGCGATGGAGGTTCGACTCGAGCTTTTCGGCGCGGGGAATGCTCATCTCACAGGCGGTGAGGTGCGCCTGTCCCTGGGTGAGGGCGGCGATCTGCGTCGTCTTGCCGCCGGGGGCTGCGCACATGTCCAGGATGTCCTCGCCTGCCTGGGCGCCCAGGACCAACGGCGGCATCATGGATGACAGGCTCTGCAGGTAGATTTTGCCGTCGCGGTAGATGTCGAGATCCCACAGATCTGAAACCTGGGCCTCGGGCAGGATAAAGGCGTCCGGATACCAGGTAACGGTTTGGTGGGCGATGCAGGCGGCATCGAGCGCCGCAGCGATGTCCTCGGCGGTCGCCTTGAGCGTGTTGGCGCGCAGCGTGACCGGGCGTGTGGCCGCGGCGCCGAAGCCCTCGATCATGAGCTTGGCATCGGCGGGCGCATAGGCGCCGGCGACCGTGTCGACCATAAAGCGCGGCAGGTCGGCGGCGCAGGGAAGGGCGGCAAGCTGGTCGGAAAGCTCGGTAGCAGCAAACTGCCTGAGCTTGAGCTCGGCCTTGACCTGCTTTTTCTGCTTACGACGACGCGGCTTGGACATCCGTCTTTCCTTCCACCGAAATGATTATTCTGGGACGGGGATTAAAAAAATCATTCCATGATCCCCGTCATAAAAAGACTGTACTGTGGCGCCCGGGAATGATTTTTTAATCCCCGTCCCAGAATAATCATTCCCGGGCGCGTTGCGATTGCCTAGTACTGGCTCTCGTGCTTGCTAAAGAAGTCGAAGCGCGGGGGCAGCGGCTTCACGCGGTGCTCGCCGGGCTTCTCGCCCAGGCTCTCCACAAACTCATCCGTGGAGGCAAAGATGTTATCCCAGCTAAAGAAGGCGACCGGGTCAACGTCGAAGTACTCGCAGATGAGCTCGCAGCCGGCCGGCACGATGCCGTGCATGAGCACGGTCGCTACGCGCAGCTCGGTAAAGGCGTCGACGAGGGCCTGCGTCATGGCGGCGTTGGCCGGCTCGCCCTCGAGCTTGTTGGCGGCCTTGGAGGCATCGCTCCAGCGCTTGTTGGCGGCGCGCAGGTAGTCGTCGCACACAGCGAGCGCTCGGTGCGTCTCGAACTTGTACATGGCCTGCTCAAAGGCGAGGGCTGCCTGCTGGGCGGCTTCGACCACGGTGTCAGAAGCGGCACCGGCGGGGATGCAACCGTTGCGATAGGGACTCTCGTCGCCCTCCTTGACGGCGACGCCGTAGAAGCAGCTGCGGGCCAGGCGGTTGAACACGCCGGTCAGCAGCGCGCTCTCCTTAAGGGCGGGGTCGATAACGCGCTTGTCGTCGCAGGCGCGCACCTCGTTGCCGTCCTTGTCCTTGCCGGTCACGCGCGTGTCGTATGCCTTGGGGCTAAAGCTCACCGGCTTCTCGGACAGGCCGAGCGACAGCCAATGCGCGCGCATCTGCTCGCAGGTGTAGTGGTTGAGCAGGTCGTCTGCCGGCGGGGGAGGAGTCTGCGAGGACGAGCTTGCCTTTTTGCCCATGTAGAGCAGGTGGTAGCAGGCGCTGACGGTGCTCTGCGTGAGGTTCCAACCCAGGGCCTCCCACATGGCGGTCTGCGCGATGCAATAGAAGTAGATGTTGTCCTGGCCAATGAACTGGTAGATCTGTGCGTCATCCGAGCACCACCAGTCGCGCCAGTCGAGCGAGCTGTGCTGGTAGGTGGGCGCGGGGACCTGCGTGGAATCGGCGGCGGGCTCGCCCATGAGGGCGGCATCCTGGGCGGCGACGCCCTCGGTCACGCCGGCGGCCTTGGCATCGCGTGCGAGCACGGTGCGCGTATAGCTGATGGGAGCCCACAGGCTCTCGGGCCAGCACCAGCAGGTGACGTCGGAGACGCCATCGACCTCGGGCACCGGAACGCCCCAGTCGATGTTGCCGGTGATGCGGAAGGGTACGAGCGCCTTGCCGCTGCGGAAGCGCACGCCGCCGTTGGCGAGCACCGCGTGGGCATCGTCGCGCTCCTTCCAGCTGGGGAAGGTGACGGTAAAGCTGCTCTTGTTGCCCTCGGGCTCCAGCACGGTGTGCTCGGGAAGCTGATCCTCGACGGCATCGAAGGACTCGCGGAACTTGTTCTGGATGTAGAGCTGGGCCGGCAGCACCCACTCTTCCATGGTCTTGGAGACCACGGAGCGAACCTGCGGGTTCTGGGCGAGCTTGGCGGTATAGGTTTTCATAAAGTCGAGGTAGGCCGGCAGGTCGAAGTAGAGGTTGTCGACCGGGCGCAGCTCGGGCACCTCGCCGGTGAGCTGGCTTTTGGGCGCGATGAGCTCCTCGGGCTCAAACTGGTGACCCAGGTCGCACTCGTCGGCATAAGCCTTCTCGGACTTGCAGCCCTGGATGGGGCAGCGGCCGATCACCTGGCGGCCGTTGAGGAACGTGCCGGCCTTGGCGTCGTAGAACTGCAGCGTGGAGCGCTTGGAGATGGTGCCCTGTTCGTGCAGACGCTCGATAATCTCGGCGGTCACCTCGTTGTGAATCTGCGCAGCCGGCTCAAGGCCCGAGCCGCCGTAGATATCGCAGCTGATGTTGTAGTTGTTGAGGGTCGCGGCCTGGCGGGAGTGATTGGACTCGACATACTCGGCGATGGACTTGTCGTAGCCCTCGTTCTCCTTGAGCTTGCGGTAGCTCTCCATGATGGGCGAGCCATAGCAGTCGGTGCCCGAGGTGAAGATGACGTTCTCGCGGCCCAGACGGTCGCGCAGGAAGCGGGCGAAGAAGTCGGCCGGGACAAAGACGCCACCGACGTGGCCAAAGTGAAGGCCCTTGTTGCCGTAGGGCTCGCCGGCGGTAACGATGGCGCGGCGAGGCCAGCTGGGACGGTCGTTCATGGAGTATTTGGATGCCATGGGACTCCTTCGCATATGGTGAGAGCGCGGCCGGGCGCAAGGCCTGGCGACGCGGTGGTCAATTCGTGCATATCGTTCGACATTATCGCACATGCGGACGGGTACGTGGCAGGGGCGCTATCCTAAGATGCTATGAATGAGATTTCCAACATACATGCGTTTGAAGACGAGGAATTTCTGCACGCTTGCTTCGTGTGGGGGATGGTCGTAGTCGGCGTGTTTGCCGTGTGCCTGGTGCCGGTGTTTATGCTGCTGGGCGGGCCTGCAGACTTGGATGCGGCTGACGCGGGCGGCTGGATGGCTGTCGTGGGCTGGATAGTCGGCTTGGCTGCGGTTTCTGCGGCGTCATTTGCCGTGCACGAGCTGGTGCACGGTGTGTTTTTTAAGCTGCTGGCGCCTGCGGGCGCGCAGGTGACCTTTGGGGCGAATCGCGAGACGGCGATGATCTATGCCTGCGCCGAGGGCGTTGTGTATTCGCGCCGGCGGTACATGGCGGTTTGCCTGGCACCGACGGCTGTTGTGACGACAACGCTTGCCCTGGGGTTTGCGTTTTCGGGCTATCCGCTGCTGTGCTATCTGGCGGCCGGCTTGCATTTGTCAGGCTGTGTGGGCGACTGGTATTACGTGCGGACCATTTTGCGCGACCGCCGCATTGTCGCCTGCGAGGACACGTCCTTCGGCGTGCGCTTTTTCGGGTGAGGAGATGTCGATGAAGCCGTTGTTGTTGCACGCCTGCTGTGCGCCGTGCTCTCTTGAGCCGGTCCGCCTGCTGCGCGAGGAAGGGTTTGAGCCCACAATCTGCTGGACCAACCCCAATATTCAGCCGCACGATGAATGGCAGCGGCGTTTGGACGAGCTGCGCCGGTGGTGTGCCGATGGCGACATCGAGCTTATCGAGGCGGGGGAGGACCGTGAGCGCTGGGAGGCCGGCGTGGCACCGCTGGGTGCCGATCGGCCCCGTCGCTGTCGTGCGTGCTATGCCCTGCGCTTGGCCGAGGCGTGCCGCGTGGCCCAGGAGCGTGGGTTTGAGTTTGTGGGTACGACGCTCGCCGTCTCGCCGTATCAGTTGTTCGAAACCTGCAATGATGTGTTGGAGCGTCTGGCTGCCGCCCGCGGTCTCACTCCGGTGATTCGCGATTTTCGTCCGTATTACCCCGAGGCGACACGCCGTTCGCGCGAGCTGGGCATGTATCGGCAGAACTACTGTGGTTGCCGCTTCTCGGCTGTCGAGGCGGCCATGGACCGCGCCCGCATCCGCGACGAGCGCAAAGCGTCCAAAAAGTAGTTCATTTGGGACGTCAGCCTGCTAGGATGTAGAGCGGACTTTAGCTATATAAGGAGTATCCGACGTGTCTATGCGTACCGATGATTTTGACTACAACCTTCCTGAGGAACTGATCGCCCAGGCTCCAGCCGAGCCGCGCGACTCCTGCCGCCTGCTGGTGGTGGATCGCAAGGGCTCCCAGGCGGGAACGCCGCTGGAGCACGGCGGTACCGTTGAGCACCGCATCTTCCGCGACATCATCGACTATATCGAGCCGGGCGACGTGCTCGTCATCAATCAGACGCGCGTGATGCCGGCCCGTCTGATCGGTCGTAAAACGGGATCGGGCGGCGTGGTCGAGACCCTGCTGCTCAAGCGCCGCGAGGACGTGGATCCGCTGGGCCATGTTTGGGAGTGCTTGGTCAAGCCGGGCAAGCGCCTGAAGCCCGGTGCTCATATTGAGTATCGCGCCGGTGGCGCCCATGCGCCCGAGGGGGCTCCCGTGGTGCTGACGGCCGAGGTTGTCGACTTTGTCACCGATAGCCGCGGCGGCCGCCTGGTACGCTTTGAGCCGGCCGGTTGCAATGCCGCCGGCGAGCCGCGCACGCTCGACGAGGCCATCCATGCTGCCGGCCACGTGCCGCTGCCGCCCTACATTACCGATTACGAGGGCGATCCCGAGAAGTACCAGACCGTCTACGCCATGAAGGAGGAGCACTCGGCCGCTGCTCCCACGGCGGGTCTGCATTTTACTCCCGAGCTCATGGCTGCCATCGAGGCCAAGGGTGCCAAGTTTGCCGCCGTCGAGCTCGAGGTGGGTATCGATACCTTCCGTCTGGTGGAGGAGGACGACCCCGCGCAGCACGTGATGCACACCGAGCGCTACCACGTGTCGCAGGAGGTTGTCGACGCCGTGCATAAGGCGAAGGCCGAGGGCCATCGTGTGATCGCCGTCGGCACTACCGCAGTGCGCTCGCTCGAGAGCGCGTTTGACGCGGACGCGCCGGTGTCCGATCCGGCTGTGACGGCGCGCTATTTTGAGGGCCGCGAGGACGGGGCCGACACGCTCGGCCGCGGCGACATCGTGGTGCGCGAGAACGCGACAACGCAGCTCTACCTTATGCCCGGCTCGACCTATCACGTGGTCGACGCGCTGATCACGAACTTCCACGTGCCGCGCTCCACGCTCATGATGCTCGTAAGCGCACTTGCCACCCGCGACCAGATCATGGATGCCTACGCCGCTGCTATCGAAGAACGCTACCGCTTCTTCAGCTTTGGTGACGCCATGCTCATCTTGTAGGTTACGGCGTTTTACAAACGCCGTAACCGGTCGACGCTGCGCGGGCCGCATTTGGACAATCTGACGTTCAACTTCAAGGGCGCGACCAGAAGGTCAGCGCCCTTTCGTTTCACGTCACCTTGCCTCAAATGCGACCCGCTCGCTGTCGTTGCCAAAACACCGGCATTTCTTTGGTTGTCAACAAAACATCGGTGTAGTCATTGGGGACGTTCTTAAACGACTACCTTGCATCAATCTAAATAAGTTGCGGTGAGATAGTTCTTGAATTGGCCTTTTTGGGCTAAACAGGAACTATCTCACCGCAACTGCGTTGAGCGTTTTTTTGGCGGCTGGTTTACTTGCTCGCGAACAGCCAGACTAGGATGATCACCAGGATTGCGGCGACGATGCAGACGATGGCGCCGGTGAATTTGATGCGTGAGTCGCGGGTGCGCTCGCGCACCGCGTCCTCGGTGGCCTCGAGCTGGGCGACTTCTCGCTCGGTCTCGGCGTGTTCGGCTTTGTCTCGGGCCAAGGATCCTGCAAGCGACTCAGTGATCTCTGGATGGTCATGTACCTCGGTCGCCTGCTCGATGATCGACTGTGCATGTGCGGCATCTGCTTGGGCGTTGGCGATGCTTTGCTCTTGGTCGCGGCGTGCCTTGTCCTCGGCGGCGATCTTCTCGCGCAGTTCGCGCTGGCGCGTCGTGGCGGCAGTTTTCGCCGTCTGCAGCTCGTCGCGCGCGGCATCGGCCTCAGTCGTCACGGCTTGGTGCGCGCGTTTGGCGTCGGCGATAGGGGCTTGAGCCTGCTCGACGGCCTGCTCGGCTGCGGCAAGCGAGTGCTCAAGGTCGGCGGTGATGCACGGGACATCTTCTTCGGCTTTACGCAGGGCATCTGCCGTGTCGGAGATCTGCATCGAGAGCTCGCTGGTGCGCACCGTATAGTTGGCGGGATTTGCCGAGGGATTGCGTTGCAGCTCGGCATACTCATGACGCAGCGTCTCGAGCTGGGCGCGCGTGGCGTCGACGGTTTGTTGTGCGGCGGCAATGCCGGCGTCTCGCTCGGCCTGCACCTTGTCGCGGATGCGCTTGGAATCCTCAAGACGTCGAACGAGGCGGTTGCCGGTCTCGCGCGAGCTTGCCTCGCGGGCCTCCACGGCGTCGACCGCGGCCTTCAGGCGGAGCTCAGTCGCGTCATCCTCTGTCTTCATTTGTTCGAGCTGACTCTTGAGCTCTGTCGCTTTGGCGGCGTGGGCATCACGGTCAATCTCGGCTGCCGCAGCGGTCTTTTGCGCTGTGGCGATCGCCTGACGCTGGTCGGCGACGATCTGGTCGTAGCGGCCTGCGATATCCTGGCGCGTCTCGAGCTCCTCGGCCTGATCGACAATGCGCTGCTCAAGTTCGGCCAGGTGGGCGCGGGCATCGGCAAGTGCCTTTTTCGCGGCGTTCATCTCGCGCATGGCCGAGGCGCCCTGGGCAATAAAGGTGCCCACGGCGTTCGCGGTGTTCGAGACAGCGGTCCCCAGATCGCGGTTCGCGTCGGGGGAGTGCGGGGCGATCGGGCGAGCGGTGTCGACAGCGTCCGCATCGGCAGCCTGCGGCGCGGCGATATTGCCGGTACCGCCCTCGACCACAGAAAAGCCCGCTGCGTGCGGATCGACCGCATCGGCGCCAATCGTGGGGTGCTCGAGCTGCAGAAACGAGGGCATGGTGCTGCCCTGGTCGGCAACGGGGGTCTCGCCGGGTACAAAGGTCGAGGCCGCCTCGGCGGCCTCCTCTTCCTCGGCATCAATATCGGCATCGGCCACGGCGTCTTTCATCGCTTTGACGGCATCCATCATGGAGTCCATGACGGCATCAAGCTCTTCTTCCGAAGACACCTCGATGGGGCCCGCTGCTTGCGGGGCGGGGTCCGTGTCAGGTTCGGCATCGCTCGGCTCCGGCTGCTCGCTTTCATCATGCTCGACAGTATCGTCTGTGTCTGTTGCCTTATCCGCACCGGCGTGCGCATCTGCGGTGGCGGGCGCATCGGTGGAGGCGTCGACGCAGGTAGGAGTATCGCAGTCGTCGACGGCGTCTTCGGAATGATCAATATGCTGCTGAGTCTGGGGGTCCAGCTCGTCTGTCATAGGCATGTGCTCCTCATCGTTGTTTGTCACCCTATGATAAAGTCTCGCGCCGACATCCCACGCGCTGCAGCAAAGTTTCAAAACGTGTTCGATGGCTCGATCTGATAACGATAACTCGGCCGCTTTATCCAGTTTGTACTTGACAATCCCTTCGCCGAACGACGTGGTGCCGTTCGCCTACCGCGGTCTTTTATTTTCGCTTGAACACGCTAAAGTTGCATCTCAGCTTTTGGCGCGTGAAGTTGGATACGCGCAGTCGGCGGGCGTGCCCGTCGCGATTTGAAAGGACTTTGTATGGGACTTTTCACTGGTAAGACCGTGATCGTCACCGGCGGCGGCAAGGCCACGCTTAAGGACGGTTCCGCTGGCTCCATCGGCTACGGCATCGATATCGCATTTGCCAAGGAGGGCGCGAACCTCGTCATCACCGGCCGCAACGTCGCCAAGCTCGAGGCCGCCAAGGAGTCTCTCGAGGCCGAGTACGGTGTCAAGGTTCTGCCTGTTCAGGCCGATGTCTCGGCTGGCCAGGATAACGAGGCCGTTGTCCAGAACGTCATCGACAAGGCCATTGAGGAGTTCGGCCGCATCGACGCCGTCGTCAACAATGCTCAGGCCAGCGCCTCGGGTGTGACCATCGCCGATCACACCATGGATCAGTTTAACCTGGCCATTTACTCCGGTCTGTATGCTACCTATCTGTACATGCAGAAGGCCTATCCGCACCTGAAGGAGACCAAGGGCTCCGTGGTCAACTTTGCCTCGGGCGCCGGCCTGTTTGGCAACTATGGCCAGTGCAGCTATGCTGCCGCCAAGGAGGGCATCCGCGGCCTGACCCGCGTTGCCGCCAACGAGTGGGGCAAGGACGGCATCAACGTCAATATCGTTTGCCCGCTTGCTTGGACCGCTGCGCTCGAGAACTTCCAGGATGCTTACCCCGAGGCTTTCAAGGCCAACGTCCACATGCCGCCGGCAGGCCACTACGGCGACGTCGAGAAGGAGATCGGCCGCGTGGTCGTTCAGCTCTGCGGTCCCGACTTTAAGTACATGAACGGCGAGACCGTCACCCTCGAGGGTGGCATGGGCCAGCGGCCGTAGGGGTTACGTCTCAGGTTCCGCCGTTCTAACGAACGGCGGACCAGTCGACAAAGAAGTG
>UQIT01000034.1 GCA_900541175.1 uncultured Collinsella sp. | reverse complement strand
TCGAGCTCCACGTCGCCCACGGCGGTCTTGAGCGACCTGGGGCGGTAGCCGTTGGGGCTGTTCTCCCTGCCGTCGCTGCGCTCGTTGCGGCTCGCGCCGCACATCTGCTGGGCCTCGGAGTCCATCAGTGCGTTCATCACGCCGCCCAGCACCCTGCACGCGAACTCGCGCGCGTCGCCGCACTCCTGCCAAAGCCTCGCCGCCTCGAGGGCCTCGTCGCGACCGAGGCGCAGTACACTCTCTTCTTGGGGCATCGCCTTTCCTTCCATTCGTCACCTTCATTACTCCAACGACGAATTCTAGGCGGTGTCCCCTCCCTTTCAAGAAAGGGCGGAGGCGGGGCATGCCCCGCCTCTTACACCACATCTCTGTGCGCTACCACGAAATGGCGATGAATACACGATTTTAATCCAACTGTTAGTCCTTATAATGGACACATGTTGCGTAACTTAGGCAAATACTATCTTATTATATGTTGCAAACAAAGTAGCAGTACTCATTTTTGCCATTTTTTGGCCACGGCCTTTGTGGCAGACGTGCTGGCGGGTTCGAATCCCATGCGCTGGGCACAAAAAAGAAAGGCCCCCATCGCTGGGAGCCTTTTCAATCAAGTGGTGGGCGATGAGGGATGTCCGCGTGCGGCTGGCGCCGCCCGCTTTCGCTTCGGGCCTGCGGCCCTCGCGTGCTGCGCTGGAAAACGCTTCGCGTTTCCTCAGCTCCGCACCCTTGCGGGTTCGAATCCCTCTGCGATGGGGCCAAACCAAAACGGTCCCCTTGCGAGGACCGTTTCCAATTCAGTGGTGGGCGATGAGGGATTCGAACCCCCAGCCTTGTGCGTGTAAAGCACCTGCGCTAACCGTTGCGCCAATCGCCCGCAGGGATTGAGTATAGCGGAAACCCCGTGCTGTTCACCGCTAATTCATAACGAAACTTACGCGGCGACTTCGGCGCCCTTGTCCTCATCGATAAAGAAGCGCTTGTACCAGATGAGGAACGTCAGCGTGGTATAGATCTTGCGCTGGTTGAGCGCGCGACCCTCAAAGTGATCGTCAAGCAGTTTCATGAGCGCATCGGTGTCAAAGAAATCGGCAGCCCACGGTGCGGTGAAGTATTCCTTTACGTAGTCGTAGTACTTTTGCTCGCGCAGCCAGAATTTGACCGGTACGGGGAAGCCCACCTTCTTGCGCGTTGCCCACTCGTCGGGCAGCGTGCGGTTGGCGGCGTGACGCAGGACGAGCTTGCAGCCTTCTTCGTTAACACGGTAGTTGGCGGGAATGTGCTCGGCAAACTCCATGACCTTCTTGTCCAGGAACGGGACGCGAAGCTCCAGAGAATGCGCCATGCACATCTTATCGGCCTTGAGCAGGATGTCGCCCGGCAGCCACATGTTCATATCCAGATACTGTTTCTTGGAAAGCTCGCAGCAGTTGGGAACCTGCTTGTAGTACTCGGCGCACATTTCGGCGGCGTTCTTGCCGGTGTCATAAGCAGGCTTGAGCACCTCGTCGACCTCGGACGGGTCGAACACCTTTGCCTGACCCACATACCAGCGCTCGGGAACCTCGGCGCATTTTGTCAGGAAGTTGTGGCCCTTAAAGTAGGGGAGATGCTGAACGAGTGAGCCCAGGGCGCGACGTACGCCGAGCGGAACGTGCTTCTTAAAGGAGCGCATCTCGGGGGTGTCCTCGTACCACTCATAGCCGGCAAACAGCTCGTCGGCACCCTCGCCCGAAAGGACGACGGTGACCTCCTCGGAAGCCATCTGCGCCAGATAGTACAGCGGCACGCTGGACAGGTTCGATTGCGGCTCGTCCATGTGGTACTGGATATCGGGCAGTGCATCGAAGAACTCGTCGGCGGTAATCATTTTGCGAACGTTCTTGATGCCCAGCTTGTCGGAAAGCTCGGCAGCATAGTTGGTCTCGTTGAAGTTCTTGTAATCGAAGCCGACAGAATACGTGGTGTCGGGCATGAGACAGGCGGCAATGTAGCTGGAGTCCACGCCGCCAGAAAGGAACGAGCCCACCTTAACATCGGCGATTCGGTGCGCAGCGACGCTTTCGTGCACGACCTTGTCGCACTCGTCAACGTACTCCTCGAAGGTCTTGGAGTTGTCGTCGGTGAAGTCACAGCTCCAGTAACGCTTGATGTTCATGGTGTTGGTCGTCAGGTCATACGTAAAGCAATGCGCCGGGGCAAGCTTGAACACGCCCTTAAAGAAGGTCTCCTCCGTGGCGGGGAATTGCAGCGTCAGGTAGGGGCGCAGCGCGTCGTGGTTGACGGCCTTCTCAAACTTGGGGTGGTCCAGGAAGCTCTTGATCTCGGAGCCAAACAGCAGCGAGCCATCGGATGCCTGGTAGTAATAGAACGGCTTGATACCAAAGATGTCACGAGCGCCAAAGAGCTTGTTCTTGTTCTGGTCGTGAATCACGAACGCGTACATGCCGCGCAGGCGGTTGACCAGGTCCTCGCCCCACTCCTCGTAGCCGTGTACCAGGACCTCGGTATCGGCGTTGCAGTGGAAGGCGTAGCCGGCTGCCTCCAGCTCGGCGCGAAGCTCCTGGAAGTTGTAGATCTCTCCGTTGAAGACAATCGTGACCTTGCCGTCGTCGCTCGACATGGGCTGAGCTCCAGCTTCGGAAAGATCGAGAATCGAAAGACGACGGAAGCCAAGGGCAACGTTGTCGACGATATGCTGGCCGCCCATATCGGGACCACGGTGGATGATGCGATTCATCATGGCCGTGAGAACCAGCTCACTCTGTTCATCTGTACCGGTAAAACCGACAAAACCGCACATGCAAGATCCTTTCTGCTGACGGCTCAGGTGTACTGCCGCAAGGATCGCGGCAGCTGATGTCAAATAATCTTTACTATCATGCCAATCTTTTGTTTCGTGATAGGGCATAAGCGCCGAGCGAACCGAAAAAACCACGGCCCGATCTTCAGACGAAACGGCGGGTCGTGGTTGTGAACGCTATGTATGAGCGGTTAGCGCTTGCTGCGCTCGGCGAGACGGTGCTCCACCTTGGTGACGATGTGGATGAGCGGAATCGTCACGACCAGATAGTAAAGTGCGGCGCAAATGTAGGGCGTAATGTTGCCCGTGGTGGCCGTGAGGTTTTTGGAGAACAGCATGAGCTCCATGACGCCAACGCTCGAAAGCAGCGACGTGTCCTTGTACAGCATAACGAACTCGCTGGTCATAGTCGGTATAACGTAACGTACGGCTTGCGGGATCACGATACGCGACATAACTTGGGACCACGTCATGCCAAGCGAGTAGGCAGCTTCCGCTTGACCATGCGGTACGCTCTCGATGCCGGCACGGAAAATCTCGGCAAGATAGGCCGAACAGTTGATAGCGAGCACGCCAACGCCGAGCGGCAGATTGGGCACGTTGAGACCGATCATAGGGAACCCAAAGAACGCAATGTAGATCTGCAGGAAGAGCGGGGTTCCGCGCAGGACGTTGATGTATGTCACGGCGATGCCACGCAGCATACGACTATGACTGATTTTCATAAAGGCAAACAGCAAGCCGATGGGGATGGCGAGCGGAAAACCGATGGCGGTCACGGCAAGTGCTATGCCCCAGCCCTTAAAGAGCGAGGCGATTGAGGTGACGATAATCTGCGGCTTGCAGAACATGCCCAAAAACGGGTTGGAGTTCCATGCGGCAACCCAAGGCTGGGCATCGAGCCAGGCGACGATTTCTTGCACCATGGTGCTCTCCGAGACGCTGATGGTGTTGCTCTCGGGAAGATCTCGCTTGTCGCCGTCGGTGACATAGCTGCCGGTGACGGCATAGGCACCCGCGTTGCTCGGGAATACGACGTCGGGGACGACAACGCGAATCTGCGAGCCGGCAGCGACGGGGTCGGCGAACTTGATGACGAGCTTTGAGCCGTCCAGCGAGCACGATGCCTTGACACCCGTCTGGTTCAGTCCGTCGAGCAGCGTGACCTTAGCATCGGTGCTCTCAAACGATCCGCCCTCGGGCAGCTCAAGCTCAATTTGCGAAACGTCGCTCTCGTCGCTACCCGTTGTCGCTTCCCAGGTCAGGCGGGTTGCGATGCCGCCGAGCACGCCGTTGCCGCCGTCTTCGTTTGACTTGGCGGTCGCCGAGGTGACGGCGAGTGAAGCGCCCGTCGCGTCCTCTGAGCTCGAGGCATCCTCGTTATCGGACCTGCTCGTGGGTGCCATGCCAAACCACTTCTCGTACAGTTTGTCATAGGCGCCGGAGCTCTTGATCTTGGCAAGGGCATCGTTGATGGCCTGTGTCAGCTCGGGGTTGTCTTTAGAGACGGCAATGCCAAACTGCTCGCCCGTCGGAACCTCTTTGATGATCTCCATACCGGTAAAGGAATTCGAAACCATCCACTGCTCAACGGGAAGATCGCATACGACCGCCTGGCACTGACCGCTCATGACGGCGGTGAAGGCTGCCGTCCAGTCGTCAAAGTTGACGGTGGTTGCCTGCGGCAGGTTTTCGATTGCCCACTCTTCGGACGTGGTACCCGACTGCACGGCAATTTTGATGCCCGGTGCGTTGAGGCTATCGACCGTGTCGTATCCAGTGTTCTTTGCAACTGCGACGCCCTGGTTGGAGTCGATATAGGGGTCGGTGAAGTCGACCTCTTTCTTGCGCTCATCGGTAATCGTGATGTTACATGCGCCGACATCAGTCTTTACACCCTGTTTGACCATGGGGATAATGCCGTCGAACTTTTGCGCCGGCAAGTAGTTGAGCTCCAGACCGAGCTCGTCCGCGATCATGCCCATGAGTTCATAGGTAAAGCCCTGGTCTTCGCCGGAATCGTTGACGTATTCAAACGGGGGTGTGGCCAAGTCACTTGCGACGGTGAGCTTGCCATTCTCGACGAGTGTGTAGGTGCTCGAGGCGTTCTGGGAGGACGAACAGCCGCTCGCGCCGATGGTGGTGGCAAGGGCCACAACGATCGCCGCGAAGGCGCAGACGATGCGCCGGGTCAACTGGACATGTGCCGAGCAGTGGCGACGTTCGAAGTGTCGTTTCATCTGGAATCCTTTGCTTGGGCATGATGGGTCGGCATTGTGGGTCAATGAGGCGCATCAAGACATTTGGATAAAGAATAGCACCCAGATTTCCTTGTTTTTACACGGGGTGGACACTGTTGTCATTTATTGGCCCACAGCACAGTCCATGCAGTTTTTTAGAAGGCTGCAGTGCGCGCAAGGCCAGGTGGCATATTAGGATGGTTGATAATACAGAATGTTTCATCGTTTCTGCCGCGGGACGTCTTTTGCCCTTTAAGGCTGAATTTAGCGAGAGAGGTCTTTGTATGTCGAGTCCGACACAAGAGAAGCTAACTCTGATGCGCTATATAGAGTTGCTCGAGGAAGATGACCTTGTTGTTTCCAGACCGAGCGCTTCGTGCGACCAGCGCATTGAGTTTGCGACTGATGACTCGCGCCAGGTGCGTCCGGGCACGTTGTTCGTCTGCAAGGGCCGTGCGTTTAAGCGCGAGTACCTGCTTTCGGCAATCGCCGATGGTGCCGTGGCCTACGTTTCCGAGGTCGATTACGATGTTGATCTTCCCGCGGTGATTGTGAGTGATATTCGTCGCACGCTCGCCGTGGTGGCAGATGCCTTTTATGGGCACCCGTCGGGTAAGGTGAAGGTCTGCGCCTTTACAGGCACCAAGGGCAAGTCGACCTGTAGCTTTTATCTGCGCGGCATTCTCGCCAACGAGGCCAAGCTTACGGGCTGTCATCGGCCCGCTCTTAATACGGGCATTGAGTTCGACGACGGCATCGAGGCAGGCCCTTCCAAACTGACGACCCCCGAATCCTTCCTGTTGCAGTCTCGCATCGCGCATGCCGCGGAGGCGGGTGCCCCGTGGCTGGTTATGGAGGCATCGAGCCAGGGCCTCAAATACGAGCGCACGGGCAATATCGCCTTTGAAGTCGGCGCCTTTACCAATATCGGCGAGGATCACATTTCGCCGATTGAGCATCCGACGCTCGAGGATTACTTTGCCAGCAAGCTCAAAATCTTCTCGCAGAGCCGTTTTGCCGTGGTCAATCTCGATATGGATAAGGTCGATCGTGTGCTCGAGGCGGCATCTCGTTGCGAACGTACGGTGACGTTCTCCCTGACCGACGAGCGTGCCGACGTGCTCGCGCTGGCGATTCGTAATGACGACTGCGGCGTGGTGGCAACGGTGCGCACGCCCCGCTTTACGCGCGACATTGTGATTCCCACGCCGGTTAAGTTCAATGTGTCCAATGCGCTTGCCGCTATTGCCTGCGCCGAGGCCCTGGGCATTTCCGAAGAGGGTATCGTCCACGGCTTTGAGGGTGTCTTCGTTCCCGGCCGCATGGAGCTCTATCCGTCCGTATCGGGCAAAATCCTGGGAATCGTCGATTTTGCACATAACGGCATGAGCCTCGAGACGCTCCTGCGTGACTTGCGCGAGAACTATCCCGAGCGCGAGCTGGCGGTTGTATTTGGCGCTACGGGCGGTAAGGGTGTCGATCGGCGCACCACAATGGGTATCGCCGCTGGCAAGTATGCCGACCGAATCGTGATTACCGAGGATGACCCCGGCCCCGAGGATGTCGAGGATATCTGCGCCGAGATCGCGCGCAACGTTCAAGCGCAGGGAAATGATAACTGGCAAATCGTGACTGATCGCGTTGCCGCTATCGAGACTGCCGTGCGCGAAACCGTCCGTCCTGCCGTGGTCATCGTGACCGGTAAGGGCGAGGAAGAGCGTATGCTGCGCAAGAACGGACCCGAGCCTTGTGAGCGCGACGGTTCGATTCTCAAGCGCGCCCTTGCGGCGTACGATGCCTAAGACCAGAAGCCCCTTCTACGTAATGGAGTGATCATGTCCCACAATACCCTGCCGACCGTCGCTGAGCTTTCGGGCGAGATGCGCGAGCGTCTTGCCAAGGTTAAGTACGTCTTTACCGACCTGGACGCCACCATGCTCGCGCCCGGCTCGTGCGTGCTGCGCGACAACGACGGCAACCCCTCGACCAAGCTTGTCGAGGCTGTCGTGGCACTTGCCCGCGCCGGCATCCAGGTGGTCCCCACCTCGGGCCGCAACCGCACCATGATCCACGAGGATGCGCGCGTGCTTGGCCTCAACTCCTACATCGGCGAGATGGGCGGTCTGGTCATGTACGATCTAAAGGCCAACGATTGGGAGTATCTGACCGGCGATATGCCCTACGACCCCGCCTGCGACCTCACGCCGCATCAGGTGATCGAGCAGACCGGCGTGTGCGAGAAGATTCTCGCCCGCTGGCCGCATAAGATCGAGTACCACAACGACATGTCGACTGGCTACAAGTACCGCGAGGTCACCGTCGGCATGCGCGGCGATGTGCCCGACGACGAGGTCCAGGCCATTCTTGATGAGGCCGGCTGCGGCCTGGTCTGGGCCTGCAACGGCCATCTGACCCATCTGTCCAAACCGACGACGCTCGAGCTCGAACGCGTCGAGGATGGCCGCGCGTTTAACATCAATCCCGCCGGCCTCAACAAGGGCGTTGCCATCGCACGTTTCTGTGAGCACCTGGGTATCGAGCGCGAGGAGACGCTGGCGCTCGGCGATTCCGAGTCCGACTTCTACATGGCTGACCACGTGGGCACGTTCTGCCTGGTCGAGAACGGTTTGACCAGCGCCGGCGCGCCCGAGTTCCTGGATGCTTGCGATAACGCCTACGTCACGCGCGGCAAGATTGTCGATGGCTGGGCGGCAACGGCAGAGCTGCTCGTCGCGGCCCGTTCGTAGTGCGGTCCTATCGCGCTGAGCCATATCTTTTCGAGAGAGAATCTGGTGAGGTAATGTCCGATATCGAGAATCCGGCAGGCGACACGCGCCCGATTGGCGTGTTCGATTCTGGTCTGGGCGGTCTGACGGTTGCACGCGCCATCGCAACGGCGTTGCCGCACGAGTCCGTCTACTACTTTGGCGACACCAAGCGCTGCCCCTACGGCACCCGCACCGAGGACGAGGTGCGCTCGTTTGCACTGCAGGCGGGCCGTTGGCTGTCGAAGCACGACGTCAAGATCATGGTCATCGCCTGCAATACGGCGACCGCTGCGGCCTTGCGTTTGGCCCAGCAGGTGCTCGACGTCCCCGTCATCGGTGTGATCGCACCGGGCGCACGCGCGGCAATCAACAGCACCCGCACGCGCCGGGTGGGCGTGCTCGCCACCAACCTCACCATTCGCTCAGGCGCTTACACGCGTGCCATCCAGGACCTGGATGCCGGCGTCGACGTATACGGCTGCCCTGCCTCGAGCTTTGTCGAGGTCGTTGAGCACGAGCTCGCCTCGGGCGCGCATCTGCAAGAGCAGTGGCTCGAGAACGAGGACATCTTTGATACGCCTGCCGTACGCGCGCTGGTCGGTGCCACGGTTGAACCGCTGCGCGACCACGGCATTGATACCGTGGTGCTCGGCTGCACGCATTTTCCGCTGCTCGTGGGGCCTATTCGCCATGCGCTGGGTCCCGGAGTGCGCGTGGTGAGCTCCGCCGAGGAGACCACGCGTGAGTTGACCGATATTCTCACGCGCCGCGAGCAGCTGGCGGGCGACGCAGCCGAGCCGCAGCATCGTTTTGCAACGACGTCCGATAACATTGCCGAGTTTGCGGTGGCGGGCAGTTTTATCTTTGGCCAGCCGCTCAAGAGCATCGAACATATCGATATCGACGAACTGAAATAGATGTAGGGTTACCGTCCAAAGACTTGCCCCCTTCTTTTGCCGAAAGGATATTTCTATGGAGTACATGCAGGTCAACCGCGCCAACGGCCGTGCCGCCAATGAGCTGCGCCCCGTCAAGCTTACCCGCGGCGTCATGAAGCACGCCCATGGTTCGTGCCTGGCCGAGTTTGGCGATACGCGCGTGCTGTGCGCCGCCACCATCGAGGAGGGCGTGCCGGGCTGGCGCAAGGGCGCCAAGGCCGGTTGAGTAACGGCGGAGTACGCCATGCTGCCGGCATCGACCGGCAAGCGCTGCAAGCGCGAGCATGCCAACCGCAAGGGCCGCTCCATGGAGATCGAGCGCCTCATCGGCCGCAGCCTGCGTACCGTCGTCAACATGAAGGCGCTCGGCGAGTACACCGTCACCGTCGACTGCGACGTGATTCAGGCAGACGGCGGCACGCGAACGACGAGCATTACCGGCGCCTGGGTGGCACTGCACGACGCCCTTGCCATGTGGGTCGAGGCGGGTAAGCTCGAGCGCATCCCGCTCACGGGCCAGGTCGCCGCGATTTCCATGGGCGTTGTCGACGGCAACACCCTGCTCGACCTGGATTATTCCGAGGACAGTCACGCCGAGGTCGACATGAACCTTGTCGCCACCGATACCGGCGAGATGATCGAGCTCCAGGGCACTGGCGAGCAGGCGCCCTTCGACCGCAAGCGCCTCAATGCCCTGCTCGATTTGGGCGACAAGGGCATTGCCGAGCTCATCGAGCTCCAGCACCAAGCCCTCGCCTAACCTGCCAAAAAGGGACAGGTTTATTTTGGCAGGTTTTATCTGCGGAAACGCTGAACTGTAAGGCTGCTGCCGCGCGAGGGGAGGGGCTTGAGAGCCTAATTACCTTTTGTGTGGCGTTGTTATAAGAACAAGGAGACCATTCATGGCGCTTGAGAAGATCGACATCGACACCCTCGACCCGGCGGCGACCATCGTCGTGGCAACGGGCAACGCCCACAAGCTCACCGAGATTGAGGCCATTTTGGGCAAGGTTATGCCCGAGGTTCGCTTTGTGGCGCTCGGCCAGCTGGGTGATTTTGAGGATCCCGAGGAAAACGGCACGACGTTTTTGGAGAACGCCATCATCAAGGCGCAGGCTGCCGTCGAAGAGACGGGGCTCATGGCCATTGCCGACGATTCGGGCCTGGTCGTCGACGCGCTGGACGGTGAGCCCGGTGTGTATAGCGCGCGCTACGCGGGCGTTCACGGCGACGATGCCGCCAACAATGCCAAGCTGCTCGTGAATCTGGAGGGCGTGGCCGACGAGGACCGCACTGCGCGCTTTATGAGTGTCGTCGCGCTCATCGACACGGACGGTTTGGTCACCTATGGTGAGGGCGCCTGCGAGGGCGTTATCGCGCGCGAGGGCCGCGGCGATCACGGCTTTGGTTACGACCCGCTGTTCCTGCCGGTCGACACGCCGGGCAAGACCATGGCCGAGCTGACGGCGGACGAGAAGAACGCCATCAGCCATCGATTCCATGCGCTCGAGCACCTATCCGCCAAACTGACGGGCGAGGAGTAGGCCGTGCGTGCGGTGGTGCAGCGCGTGCTCAACGCCGGCGTGACGGTCGAGGGCGAGTGCGTGGGCAAAATCGGGCGCGGCTATCTGGTGCTGCTGGGCGTGGGCCACGGCGACACGCGCGCCGAGGCCGATAAGCTGTGGGGCAAGCTCCGGGGCTTGCGCATTAACGAGGACGAGAACGGCAAGACCAACCTGGCACTTGCCGATGTCGACGGCGAGGTTCTCGTGGTGTCGCAGTTCACGCTGTTCGCCGATTGCCGTCACGGCCGCCGTCCATCGTTTACGGATGCTGGCGCCCCCGATGTCGCCAACGAGCTCTACGAGTACTTCCTGACGCTCGTTCGCCAAGACGTCGAGCACGTAGCACATGGCATCTTCGGCGCCGATATGAAAGTCGACTTGGTCAACGACGGTCCGTTCACCATCGTCCTGGACACCGATACTCTGTAAGTAGCTAATTAGCTACTTGCGTGGGGTTGTTAGTCAATTTGGGACGGGGCTTATTTAGCTACTTGCGTATGGCCACAACAGGGTGCTATAGTATTAGAGTTTTGTCTATCTTAGGGGTATTATCCCCTTTTTGAATTGCACCTTCTGGAGGCCCTGTTCATGGAAGAGATGGAAGTCAATCACGTCGACGACATCCACGAGAAGCTGACCGATATGGTGGGCGATCGCGTTAAGGTGAAGGCCAACATGGGCCGCACCCGCGTCGTCGAGCGCATGGGCACCATCAAGAGCGTCCATCCGGCAGTCTTTATCGTCGAGGTCGACGAGCGCCGTGGCCGCAAGTCGCGTCAGTCCTACCAGTATATTGATGTTCTCACCGGCCAGGTCGAGCTGTTCGACCCCGAGAGCGGCGAGCACATTTTTACCCCGCTCGGCAATCAGCTCGAGGAGCACTAGCGGTGACCGATTGGTCCCTGACCCTTTCCGCGCCGGCAAAGATCAACCTCTATCTGGGGGTTCATACCGAGCGCGACGACCGCGGCTACCATAAGGTCGATTCCCTGATGGCAGCCGTCGGTCTTGTCGATACCGTGACGGTTACGCCGGCACAGGCACTGACCGTCCAGACGATTCCGGCATCCGATTTTCCCATGCAAAAGAATACGGCATATCGTGCGGCCGCTGCTATGGCCGAGCATTATGGTCGCGAAGCCAATGTCTGCATCACGATCGAGAAGCGCATCCCGTTGTGTGCCGGCCTGGGCGGTCCTTCGACGGATGCCGCGGCGGTCATTGTCGCCTTGGCAGAGAGTTGGGGCATCGACCGTGCCGATCCCGCGCTGGACAACATCGCGCGCGGCATTGGCGCCGACGTTCCCTTCTTTTTGCATGCCAGCCCTGCATTTTACGTGGGTGGGGGAGACGTGCTGGCAACCGAGTACCCCGCACTACCCGCGACACCCGTCGTGCTGGTCAAGCCGCGCGAGGCAAGCGTTTCAACAATTGAAGCCTATCGACGTTTTGACGAGACCCCGGCGCCTGCGGACAAGCCCGGAGCGATCGCATCTGCCCTTCACTCGGGAGATGCAGAGGCGGCCTACGCGCTCGTCCACAACAACCTGGGTGTCATTTCCGCGCAGATGGAGCCGCGGATTCAAACGGTGCTTGACTGGCTTCGTTCACAGGACGGTACCATTGCCGTAAACGTGTGCGGTTCGGGTGCCTGCTCGTTTGCTCTCTGCGATACCGCCGCCACGGCAGTCAATCTTGCGGCAGCCGCTCAACAAAACGGCTGGTGGGCTTATGCAACGGAGCTCGTTTCCGACACGGTTCGCATTGAAGCGCCAAAGAAGTAAAAATTTCTCTGGCACACGACGGAAATCTTTGTTACTATAGTCGAGCTAACGGGTTGTGGCTCAGTTTGGTAGAGCACTGCGTTCGGGACGCAGGGGTCGCTGGTTCAAATCCAGTCAACCCGACCAGAGCATGAGGAGGGACCGCTTCTTGCGGTCCCTTTTTTTAGCTATTGTTGTGATACCGCGATACCCGCGGTATACTCATTCGAGCTTGTCTCGCTGTATTGTGGAGGTCTACATGTTTGGACTGAGGGCTCCTGAGCTCATCATTATTCTCGTTGTTGTCCTGATTATCTTTGGGCCTAAGAACCTGCCGAAGCTCGGTAAGTCCCTCGGCTCTACCGTCAAGAATATCCGCGAGGGTATGGAGGGCGACGATAAGGGCGAAACCAAGCAGGCCGAGGACGTTGTGGTCGAGGAGTCCAAGGAGGACAAGGAAATCGCAGAGCTCGAGGCCAAGCTCGCTGCTGCTAAGCAAAAGAAGGCAGAGGACAGCGACGCGGACGCAGAGTAGTCCCATCCCTTTGGGGTGAGCACCTGACCGGCTTGCCCGCAGGCTAGCCGGTCTTTTTCGTTTTTGTTGACAGTTGATCGTTACATCATAGTTGGGGAGATATCCGTATGGACGCAAGCCAGATCGTACTGACCGCTGAGGGCCGCCAGAAGCTCGTCGAGGAGCTCGCTTGGCGTGAGGGCGATTACGCCAAGGAGATCGTCGAGGACATCAAGGAAGCCCGCGCGTTCGGCGACCTTTCGGAGAACTCCGAGTACGATGCCGCCAAGGACAAGCAGGCCCAGAATGCTGCTCGCATCGCCGAGATTCAGGCTATTCTCGCCAACGCCCAGGTTGCTGCCACCACGGGTGATCTGACCGTCTCCATCGGTTCCACCGTTTCGTTGATTGATTCCAACGGTGAGGTCATGGAGGTCACGCTTGTCGGTACCACCGAGACCAACTCGCTCGAGCACAAGATCTCCAACGAGTCTCCGGTCGGCCACGCCATCATTGGTCATGGCGAGGGCGACTCCGTCGAGGTCGTTACGCCTTCCGGCAAGACCCGCATCTACACCATCGCCAAGATCGCACGCTAGACCACGGTCCCGCGTAAAGGTATGTTTTCGCTCCCTGGGACCGAATCCTGGGGAGCGTTTTAGTTTGAGGAGCTAACTTATGGCAGAGAACCAGAACGCCGCCGATCAGGCATCGACGCTCAACGACGAGCGCGCCACCCGCCTGGCCAAGCGCGCCGCCCTGTTCGAGGCGGGCCAGAACCCCTATCCCGAGCACTCTGAGCTTGAGGACTACGTCGCCGATATCGAGACTAAGTACGCCGAGCTTGCCGATGGCGAGGACACCGAGGACGTCGTGAAGATCGCCGGCCGCGTGGTCGCCAAGCGCGGCCAGGGCAAGATAATGTTCATCGTCGTGCGCGATGCGACTGCCGAGATTCAGCTGTTCTGCCGCATCAACGACATGGACGAGGCTGCCTGGAATACGCTCAAGGCCCTCGACCTGGGCGACATCCTGGGCGTGACCGGCGTGGTCGTGCGCACCCAGCGCGGCCAGCTTTCCGTTGCCCCTAAGAGCGCGACCCTGCTTTCCAAGGCCGTTCGTCCACTGCCCGAGAAGTTCCACGGTCTTTCCGACAAGGAGACCCGCTATCGCCAGCGCTATGTTGACCTGATCGCCAACGACGACGTTCGCGAGACCTTCCGTAAGCGTTCGCAGATTCTCTCCACCTTCCGTCGCTTTATGGAGTCCGACGGCTACATGGAGGTCGAGACCCCCATCCTGCAGACCATCCAGGGCGGCGCTACTGCCAAGCCGTTCATTACCCACTTCAACGCGCTCGATCAGGAGTGCTACCTGCGTATTGCCACCGAGCTGCACCTCAAGCGCTGCATCGTCGGTGGTTTTGAGCGCGTGTTCGAGATCGGCCGCATCTTCCGTAACGAGGGCATGGACCTCACCCACAACCCCGAGTTCACCACGATGGAGGCCTACCGTGCCTTCTCCGACCTCGAGGGCATGAAGGCGCTCGCCCAGGGCGTCATTAAGGCGGCTAACAAGGCCATCGGCAACCCCGAGGTCATCGAGTACCAGGGCCAGACCATCGACCTTTCTGGTGAGTGGGCCAGCCGTCCCATGACCGACATCGTCTCCGATGTGCTCGGCAAGCAGGTCACCATCGACACGCCGGTCGAGGAGCTTGCTTCCGCCGCGCGCGAGAAGGGCCTGGAGATTAAGCCCGAGTGGACCGCCGGCAAGATTATCGCCGAGATCTACGATGAGCTGGGCGAGGACACCATCGTCAACCCGACCTTCGTGTGCGATTACCCCATCGAGGTCAGCCCGCTTGCCAAGCGTTTTGAGGACGACCCGCGCCTGACGCACCGCTTTGAGCTGGTTATTGCCGGCCACGAGTACGCCAACGCGTTCTCCGAGCTCAACGACCCGGTCGACCAGGCCGAGCGCTTTGCCGCCCAGATGGCCGAGAAGGCCGGCGGCGACGATGAGGCCATGGAGTATGACGAGGACTACGTGCGCGCCCTCGAGTACGGTATGCCTCCCGCGGGCGGTATTGGCATTGGTATCGACCGCGTGGTCATGCTGCTTACCAACCAGGCTTCTATCCGCGACGTGCTGCTGTTCCCGCACATGAAGCCCGAGAAGGGTTTCCAGTCCGGTGCCGCTGCCGCCAAGGCTGCCGAGGCCGGCAACGCCGCGAGCCCATTCGTTAAGTCGCTTAAGCCCACGCTCGATTACTCCAAGATCGCCGTTGAGCCGCTGTTTGAGGAGTTCGTCGACTTTGATACCTTCTCCAAGAGCGACTTCCGCGCTGTGAAGGTCAAGGCATGCGAGGCCGTCAAGAAGTCCAAGAAGCTGCTGAACTTTACGCTCGACGACGGCACCGGCACCGACCGCACCATCCTCTCCGGTATTCACGCTTATTACGAGCCCGAGGACCTGGTTGGCAAGACCTTGCTCGCCATCACCAACCTGCCTCCGCGCAAGATGATGGGTATTCCCAGCTGCGGCATGCTGATCAGCGCTGTCCACGAGGAGGAGGGCGAGGAGCGCCTCAACCTGATCCAGCTCGACGCCTCCATCCCCGCCGGCGCAAAGATGTACTAACTTGTTACGCGGTTCTACGAACCGCGTAACGGCTCGACGCTGCGCGGGCCGCATTTGGACAATCTGACGTTCAACTTCAAGGGCGCGACCAGAAGGTCAGCGCCCTTTCGTTTCACGTCACCTTGTCTCAAATGCGGCCCGCTCGCTGACGTTGCCAATACATCGATGTAGTCATTGGGGACGTTCTTAAACGACTACCCAACGGATATTGCGCACATGGCTCGCATGACAGTCGTCTCTTTTATGTTTCCTTTAGCCGTTGCTGCCTAGGATGGGGGTTAGTCGACAGGAAGGGAGCACCGGGATGGACGACGCGAGCGAGCGTGCAATCGAAGAGGACATGCTCGATCAGTTCAACTACTTTGATGATGAGGACGAGGAATTGATCGACCGTCGCGAGCCGGCGGCGCTCGATACTTTCGACCTTATTGATGAAGAGCCCGACGAGGACGAGGTCGGATCAGCGGAGCCCCCACAGCCTTCGCGCCTTGACTCGCTGCTTTCGAGAGCCCCCATGCACCACGGCGTTCGTGCCGGCGCGCTCCATATGAAAACTGACTGGCACCAGATCGTGACGGCAGGCGATGAGCTTGCCGTCGATGCGCCACTCACCGATAAGTCATCCATCATCTGCCGCACCGGCATGCTTATGCTGGCAAGCGGAACAGGTGCCTGGCGCGTGCGCGATACCATGAATCGTGTTGCTGCCGTACTCGGCGTCACGATTCACGTCGACCTGAGTCTTCTGTCGTTTGAGTGCACTTGCATCGAAGATGGCCACTGCTTTAACGAGGTTGTCAGCCTGCCCACAACGGGAGTCAATACCCATCGCATTTGGATGATGGAGAGTTTCCTCAAGGAAATCGAGACCTATGGTCGTCGCTTCACGGTACACGAGTATCACGAGATGCTCAGGACCGTTGAGAGCTCAAAGCCTGATTACTCTCCCTGGCAACAGGGCCTTGCGGCAGCCTGTGCTTGCGGCGCCTTCGTCTTTTTGCTCGGCGGCGGCCCTATCGAGATGGCCTGCGCGTTCGTGGGCGCGGGTGTCGGCAACTTTGCCCGCTCCCATATTCTCAAGCAAGGCCTTGGTCAGTTCAGCGCGCTGACGACCGGCGTTGCGCTCGCTTGCGTTTCGTATCTGCTGGCATTGCTCGGCCTTGGCCAGGTCATACCGGGGGCAATGTCGCACCAAGAAGGCTATATCGGCGCCATGCTCTTTGTGATTCCCGGCTTTCCACTCATTACGGCAGGCCTCGACATCGCTAAGCTCGACATGCGAAGCGGTATCGAGCGCCTTTCATATGCCGTATCGATTATTGTGATGGCGACCCTCGTAGGTTGGATGGTTGCCGAGTGTGTTGGCCTGGCGCCGGACGACTTTGCCCCACTGGGCCTTTCGCCGCTTGCCCTTACGCTCCTGCGCGTGGTGATGAGCTTCGTTGGCGTATTCGGCTTCTCGGTGATGTTCAACAGCCCGGTAAAGATGGCCGCGGCAGCTGGGTTGATCGGCGCCGTGTCCAATACCCTGCGTCTGACCCTTGTCGATGCGCCGACGATGATTCCCTTCCTGGGCCTCAGCACGGGAATGCCTCCCGAGGCAGCAGCGTTTATCGGCGCGCTGGTATCGGGGCTGCTCGCAAGCTTGGCTGAAGTCAAGCTCACCTACCCGCGCATCGCCCTCACGGTGCCTTCGATTGTCATTATGGTGCCGGGCTTGTATCTGTATCGCTCGATGTATTACATGTGCACCTTCGACACGGTCAATATGCTCGGCTGGTTTGTGCGCGCAGTGCTCATCGTAGCGTTTCTGCCCGTTGGACTGGGTGTGGCGCGTACGCTCACCGACCCTCGCTGGCGCCACACCAGCTAATTGGTACAAGGGGGACAGGTTACTTTGCACCAAATGAGTTGCGGTGAAATAGAGACTGAATTGCTGCTTAAAGGGTCAAAACAGTCCGTATTCCACCGCAACTTATGGGGTCGGGGGATTATTGGTGCCCTGCATCTTTTCATAAACTCAACGCTTACGAAGCGCGCGCCGTTTGTGTTAGGGTAGTTCCACCACATAAGTAGTCGCAGACGCACGTATCACGGGCGGGCGAGATGAAGTCCCAACAGCTCCATCTCGCCCGCCCGTTTTTGTTGCGTGGTGTTGCGGCGTAACACAGAAAGGATTTTGCCCTTTATGCCTATCAACAAACGAGAGAGCCTGCTGTTCACCTTTATCATGTGCTTTTGCATGGTGCTCTGGATGAGCATCTACAACGTTGCCCTGCAGCATGGGGTCATCAACGGCGAGGTTGTTGCCGCCGCGTGGCTCGGCTTCCCCGTTGCCTACGTTTTTGCCATGTGCTGCGACTGGTTTGTTGCCAGCCCCCTTGCCAAGGGTTTCGCCTTTAAATTTCTGGTCACGCCGGGCAAGAGCTCGCCGCTTGCCATGACGCTCGCCGTCAGCTCCTGCATGGTCGTTCCCATGGTTATCATCATGTCGCTCTACGGCGCGTGTGAAGGCCTGTTCCATATGCCCGGCGGCCCGCTTGCCAATTTGCAGGCGCTGCCGATGATGTGGCTCGTCAACATTCCGCGCAACTTTATCATGGCCCTGCCCTGGAACCTACTGGTGGCTGGTCCGGTTGCTCGCTTTGTCTTCCGCCGCGCCTTCCCCATGGGAACCGTCTTTGAAGAACAGCATATGGAGCTTGTGCGTATGCCTGGCGCTCCCGTTGCCGATGCCGTCAATGACGTTGCCGAGAGCATGGACGCCGAGCCTGCCTGCTAGGCAACAGCCTCTAGCCTAGAGCGCCCACCGCACCCGGCGATTCCTTTTTTGTAGACGTTGTCGCGCGGCTACGGGTGGGAAAGGTCCCAACGGTTAACATATACTCCATATGGGTAAAGAGACCAAAGCGCCGCCACGAGTGGCGCTTTGCGTTTGAAAAACTAGCTCGTCTAAGAGGAACTAGCATGTTAGACCGTTTTACCGATCGCGCGCGCAAGGTCATGTCCATGGCCAAGCAAGAGGCGCTCGATCTGCACTCAAATAAGGTGGGCACCGAGCACCTGCTGCTCGCGCTCGCTAAGGAGGACGAGGGTATTGCCGCCGAGGCACTGCGCTCGCTCGATATCTCCTACGATGACATCATGGATACCCTCAAGGAGGTCCAGACCACGGTGCCCGAGCCCAGCGAGGAGACCGAGGCCGCCAAGCTCGCCTTTACGCCGCTCGTCATCAGCGTGATGGAGCGTTCTTTCCGTGTGGCACGCGAGAACAACCAGACCTACGTGTCGACCGAGCACCTGCTGATCGGCATCGTCGAAGAGGGCAACGGCATGGCCATGGACATCCTCATGCGCTTGGGTGTGTCGTCCGCCTCCATCAAAAAGGCTATCGAGAAACTCACCGCCAAGGACCAGGACAAGAAGCGTCCGCTTGCCGGCGCCGGTGCTGGTCGTCCCGGTGCGGGCCTGCCGTTCTTTAGCGGCTCGGATGCCTCTCAGCAAAAGGGGAGGGGGGCCGAGCGTCCAGA
>UQIT01000033.1 GCA_900541175.1 uncultured Collinsella sp. | reverse complement strand
CGGTCCGACCGGGCCGCGCGGCAAGGAGATATATTGCCAGACCGGAGGGGCGCCGTGGGCGGGAATCTGGTCGTACACATTTCCTACACAGTTTGGAATCCGACTAACGTTTGCCAGCCGTTACCTACCGCTCGCCGAGCATCTCTTTATATAAGGCAGTCTCATGGTTAAAGCGGATACGTCCCCCTAGCTAAAGCACAGCCAGCATCGAGCAACTCATCACGTTCTTCCACCGAGAACCCCTCGGCGTAGACGCGCACCACTGGTTCGGTCCCGCTAGGACGGACCAGCAGCCACGTGTCATCCTCGAATGCCAAACGCAAGCCATCCATATGACTAACGTTTTGCGGCACCTTGCCACAAATCGACTTGGGGTTTACGCCCGGCAGCAGGGTTCGTAACGTTTCGGCATCTTCGGCCTCAAGGCGCAAATCCCGTCGACCGTAACTCGTCTTACCAAAACTGTCCTCGAGTTGGTCGACCAGAACGCCCAAAGGCGCGTCCGTCTTAGTCATAAGCTCACACAGAATCAGACAGGCGAGGATTCCATCGCGCTCGGGCATATGCGCGGCGATGCCGATACCACCGGCTTCTTCGCCGCCCATGAGGACGCCGCCCTTCTTCATCTCTGCCGCTATATATTTGAAACCGACTGGCTTGACGGTCACGCGGCAGCCAAGCGCCTCGGCAATGCGACGCACGAGCGTCGAGCATGAAAGATTGACGACGACGCGCCCCTCCAAATTACGAAATTGAACCAAGTCGCCCAAAACGAGCGCCATGATCTGATGCGGATGTATATATCTGCCGCGCTCGTCAACCGCGCCGATACGGTCGGCGTCGCCGTCGGTCACCAGGCCAGCGCAAGCTCCGTCCTCGATAACCGTGCGCTCGCAAGCGTCCACCCACGGTTCAACGGGGTCGGGGCAGATATCTTCTTGGTCAGACGCCTGCCCGGCGTGAATCTCGTGCACCTCAACGCCAAGCTCGCGCAGCAAGTCGGCTAGATAGCCCTGGGCTGCGCCGCCCATGGGATCGACAACCACGCGCAGGTGCGCGGCGCGGATGGCTTCGGCATCGACAAACGATGCCACCGCCTGCATATAGTCAGGAATGATATCCGCGGTGCGATATTGCCCCTCGATCCCCATTGGCTCGAGAGCCATGGTCTCTTCGAGCTCTTCGATGACATCCTGGTTGGCGGTCGAGCCGTCACCCATGCGAATCTTGAGGCACAGATAGCCCTGCGGATGATGGGACCCCGTCACCATGAGCGCGCCGCACGCCTCACCGTCATAAGCCGCCGCCCACGTAAGGGCAGGGGTCGGGACAGGTCGCGAAGCGAGCACGGCGTCTAGCCCGTGCGCCGCTAGCACGCCCGCCGCAAGCTCAGCGAACTCGCGCGCCAGGGGCCGGGTGTCGAACCCTATATATACCGTTTTGCCCGGATTGGTCTTTTGCCACAACTCGCCGACGGCATCGGCGATACGGGCAACGTTATCGGCAGTGAAGTCCTCATCGACGCGAGCGCGCCAACCGTCAGTTCCAAAATGAATTATCGCGCACACGCGCAGACACCTCACAGTGTTTGGATCATGGTACGCATGGGGTATACCCGCAACATGCACTCGGCAACCTGCCGGCACCAGCATTCACCATTTGGGCAAATGCTGCCGAGGACATGCAGGCAATAAAAAACTGCCCCGTATGGAGCGGTTTTGCCCTTTATATATCGAGCGCCTCGGCCATCGCTGCCGTAGTGATTGCCGTGGTTCCACAACAACTGCCCACCATTGCGGCGCCGGCATGTCTCCATTCGATGCATGCGCGCGCGAAAGCTTCGGGGTTCTCGTGCCATACGGGGCCATCCTGAGTCTGGACCGGATCGCCCACGTTGGGACGCACCGTGACGGGAGTAGTCGCCGATGCAACCATCCTGGGCACCGCCGCGTTCGCGGCCGCAAGCGAACAGCAATTAACACCAACCGAGTTTGCGCCGTGTTTTTCGGCGTACAAAACGGCTGCCTCGATGTTGAGGCCATCGCCCAACAGGTCGCCTTTATCGTCAACGACAAAACTCACCAGAACAGGCATGCCGTCGGCGGCATCTCGAGCGCCGGCAAGCATGGGCTGCAAATTACGGATAGACGTCACCGTCTCGATCAGCAGACCGTCAACGCCGGCATTGAGCAAGGCGTGCGCCTGTTCGCGCGCAATGCCTCGGATTTCACGATACTCGGCAGAGTCCTCGGCAAACCACTCAATACCGATCGGGCCCATCGAGCCCAGCAGCAGCTGAGGGTGCGCCTGGCGGGCATCGTCGACGGCCCCGCGATTGACCTCCGCCACGGACGGCGCAATCTGGTCGTGTTTGAGGGCATAGCTTGATGCCTGAAAGGTGTTGGTAATGAGCACCTGCGCGCCGGCGGCGACATACAAGCGATGGATACGAGAAACGGTCTGCGGCTCTGCCAGATTCCAAAACGCCGGTGGAATGTCGGCGGCATCGTACTCACTCAACAGAACACTGCCCATGGGGCCCTGCGCCAACAAGGTCTCGCTCGACAAGCGGCGCGTAAGTTCCTCGGCACCAAAGCGGTTGTAATAACTCGTATCCATATATATCCCGCTATTCCTCGACGCTGATTCCCTGCTTTTCGAGATAGGCGAGCCAGCGGCTCATCGTGTCCTCGGATAGCGCATGCTCCATCATGCAGGCCTCGGAATCGGCTCGCTCAAATTCGACACCGAGCTCCTGAACCAAAAACGTGCGGATGAGGCGATGACGGTACCAGATAGCCGTACCAACCTCGCGGCCGCGATCGGTCAGGATCACCTTGCCGTAGTGCGATTGCTCGACAAGCTCGGATGCCTTGAGCGCCGAAACCGCTTTATTGACCGATGCCTTGGAGACGCCAAGGCGCTGCGCGATGTCGACCGATCGCACGCCGTTGGTTTCCCCCTCTTCGCTTTCAATGCGAACCATGCACTCCAAGTAGTCTTCGTTCGCCACCGTCAGATGTAGTTCGCGCGAGCTATTTGTCGTATCCATGATCTTCCGTCCCTTCTGCATTCAATGGCTGATTCTACCCCATCCAAGCGTCGTGGTATGCCGTGGCATACCGTGCTAGAGTTCTTGTTGCACACGACGACCAAGATTGGAGCGGTCTTTATGGAAAACACCACCACGAGCCCCGATGTCCTCGAACGCTTTTTGCGCTACGTCCAGATCAACACGCAGTCCGAGGATGCAAACTGCGACCAGGCACCCTCGAGCGCCGTTCAGTTTGACCTTGCCAACGTGCTGGCTGAAGAGCTGCGCGAGCTTGGTGCGGAAGATGCCCACGTGACCGAGCACGCCTATGTCTGCGCGCATATCCCCGCAAGTGCGGGCGCTGAGGACAAGCCCGCCCTGGGCCTGATCGCCCATCTCGACACCACCGAAGTTGCACCGGGCGCCGGCGTGAAGCCGCACATCGTACACTACGAAGGCGGCGACCTGGTCTGCGGCACGGTTGACGGTAAGCCCGTTGCCATGAGTACCGCCAAGCTTCCCGCCCTGAATGACCTCGCGGGTGAGGACCTGGTCTGCAGCGATGGCACCACGCTGCTGGGCGCGGACGACAAGGCAGGCGTCGCCGAGATCATGTCGCTTGTCGCGCGTATCGCTCAGGACCCCTCTCTGCCCCATCCCGCACTCGGCATTTGCTTCTGCCCTGACGAGGAGATCGGCCACGGAGCCGAGCTGTTGGATATCGATGCCTTTGGCTGCAAGTACGCCTACACGGTCGACGGCGGCCCCATCGGCGAGCTGGAGTGGGAGTGCTTTAACGCCGCCGAGGCGACCGTCCGCTTTGAGGGCCAGTCCATCCACCCGGGCGACGCTAAGGGCCGTATGGTCAACGCAGGCAATCTGTTCTGCGACTTCAACGCGTTGCTCCCCTACGTGCAGCGCCCGGAGTATACGGAAGGCTACGAGGGCTTTTATCACCTTGAGGGTGTATCTGCGACCGTCGATCACGCCACAGCGCGCTATATCGTCCGCGACCATGACGCCGCCAAGTTCCAGCAGAAACTCGACCTTATTGATGCCGCCGCCTCGATGCTCAACCAGCGTCTGGGTGAGGAGCGCGTGACGGTCGAGATTAAGCAGCAGTATCGAAATATGGCCGAGATCGTTCGTGACTATCCCGAGCTTATTGATGTTGCCAAGGAAGCCTACCTTGCCTGCGGCGTTGAGCCCCAAGTGCTGCCGATTCGCGGCGGCACCGACGGCGCCCAGCTGTCGTTCCGCGGTCTGCCCTGCCCCAACCTTTCCACCGGCGGCTATTGCTACCACGGCGTCAACGAGTTCGTCCCGGTCAGTTCGCTCGTCAAGATGACCGACGTGCTCCAGGAGCTCGTCGCCCGCTTTGCATAAGGAACTCGAACAATCTAGGTAAGCAAAACCGCCCCGTCCTCAAAACCGAGAACGGGGCGGTTTTTGGTGCAAGGGGAGTAGTCAGCACCGCAGGTTGAGCCAACGTCAGCGAGCGACGTCCAAGGCGAACAAGTTGGCATGAAAAAGGCAGGGCATTGACCTTCTGGTCATGTCCTGCCTTTTGAATGACAAATTGTCGCCTTGGGCGGCGCGCAGCGTCGAGCCGTTACGGCGTTTGGTAAAACGCCGTAACTTAGTAGTTAGCTTCGTAGCCGTTGCCGTCGCCGGTGGGCTCTTCGTAGTAGTCCGAATCGCTCGAATCGTTTGAGTCATCGGAATCGTCAGAACTGACCGATGAGGTTGCGGTACCGTTTGCGTAGTCGTCAGACGTGTTGTTGTTCAGGTCGCCGATCGTAGAGCTGGAACCGTCGGAAAGACCCATGGTGTTGGGACCCTTGGGATCCTTGCCGGCATCGACGCGCTCCATCATTTCCTTGAGCTCGTCCTCGTAGACAAAGACGTAGCTCACACCGTCGATCATGGTGCTGTCGTCGGCATACGAGGGCAGGTTGGCCGAGTAGATACCGTCGACATCCATACCGCGCATGGCGTTGACCGTAGCCACGATATCCTGAACGCTCATATCGGTTACGAGCATATCGGACAGCGAATTAACCAGGCCAAAGATCTTCGTGGCATCGAAGTTATTGAGAATCTGGTTGGCAAGGGCGCCAAGCACCTGACGCTGGTGGCGCATGCGCGTGTAATCGCCGTCGGCATAGGTGTAGCGGCAGCGGGCATAGGTAAGGGCGGTGGCACCGTCCATATGCTGCTGGCCAGCGGTAATCTTGATATCCAGGTGCTCGGGGTCGTCAACATCATCGGTTGCGTTAATGTCGATACCGCCAACCGAATCAATCAGCGCCTGCATACCGTCGAAGCTGACCTCGGCATAGTGGGAAATCTGAACACCGCACAGCTCGTTGACCGCCTCGACCATGGCCTCGGCACCGCCAACGGTATGGCAGGCGTTGATCTTCATGGTCTCGCCCTTGTACTCGACCTTGGTGTCGCGCGGAACGGAAATGAGCGTCGCCTGCTTTTGCGTGGGGTCGATGCGTGCCAAGATAATCGAGTCGGCACGATACGTATCCTCGCCCGGACGGCCGTCGGTGCCAAGAAGCAGCACGTAGAACGGATCCTTTGCCTCATCGGTGTCAACCAGAACCCGACGCAGATTGTCGGTAATGACATTAGAATCGCCGAGCTTGCCCATAATGGTGGCAAACCACAGGCCGGCAGCGGTAGTGGCACTCAGTAGCACGCCAAGCACGACAATGAGCGCGACGTGACGAATCGTGTGGCTACGACGACGTTGACGAGCGCGCTCGGAATAGCGAGCCACGTTATCGCGACTGTAGATCTTGGCCTGCGCACCAGTTGAGGGTCTTCGGGTGCTAGTATCCGCGAGGGGCTTTTTATTAAACATAGGCAACCTGTATTAGTAGATGACGGGATCGGGGACGGTAGCATGCTCGACATGCGCGCCGAGCGCCTGCAGCTTTTCGACAAACTGCTCGTAGCCGCGCTTGATGTGATGGATGGCCGAAACCTCGGTCGTCCCGTCGGCGATCAAGCCCGCTACGACGAGGGCCGCTCCGCCACGCAGATCGGGCGAGGTAACCTGTGCACCCGAGAAGCCCTTGACGCCATGAATCATGGCATGATGACTCTCGATACGAATGTCGGCACCCATGCGCACCAGCTCAGAAGCAAACATAAAGCGATTCTCGAAGATGTTCTCGGTAATAACGGAACTGCCGTCGGCGAGAGCGGAGAGCACCATAATCTGCGCCTGCATGTCCGTCGGGAAGCCGGGGAACGGAAGCGTCTGGATGTCGACCGGCTTGATACGCTCGGCACGGTTCACATGGACGCCATCCTCGACGCGCTCGCAGTCGATACCCATGAGCTCCATCTTCTTGAGCACCATGCCCAAGTGAATAGGGCAAAAGCCCGTGACATCGACACCGCGATCGTCGGCCATCAACGCACCGGCAACGATAAAGGTACCGGCCTCGATGCGGTCGCCCACCACGCGATGGGTAACGGGATGGAGCTCTTCCACGCCTTCGATAGTCACGACGGGCGTACCGGCGCCTACAATCTTGGCGCCCATCTCGTTGAGCATGTTGGCGAGATCGACGATCTCGGGCTCGCGGGCGGCATTGTCGATAACCGTGGTGCCCTGCGCGCGCACGGATGCCATAATGAGGTTCTCGGTCGCACCGACACTGGCGAACTCGAGCGTGACGGTGGTACCGCGCAGACCTTGGGGCGCATTAGCGTTGATGTAACCGTGGGCGGTATCGAACTCAACGCCCAGGGCCTCAAGACCAAGAATGTGCATATCGATCTTGCGAGCACCCAGGTTGCAGCCGCCCGGCATGGCGATCTTGGCGCGATGGAAGCGACCCAGCAGGGGTCCCATCACGGCGGTGGAAGCACGCATCTTGGCAACGAGCTCGTAGGGGGCCTCCCAAGAATCGACCTGAGAGGTATCAATCTCGAGCGTGTGCTCGTCGAGAACATCGATCGTAGCGCCCATGCCCTTGAGCACCTTGCCCATCACGTGGACATCGGAAATATCGGGCACGTTCTGCAGCGTCGTCTTGCCCGGCGCCAGAAGCGTTGCCGCCATGAGTTTGAGTGCGGAGTTCTTGGCACCCGAGACGGGCACGGAGCCTCCGATGGCGTGGCCACCCTCAACGCGGATAATATCCAAGGTCTACCCTTTCAAAAAGCATGCCCGGGATGGCTGGGCCATCCCGGGCATGATGTGTTCGCAAATGGTCGAACGCTAAATCGTTTGACTATTGGGCAAGCTTGAGCTTACACCATGCGATTTCATTATAGAGGTAGGCGCGGCGTGCATCATCCTCCGACAAATTACCCAGCTTCTCTTCAAAACCTTGAATATCAGCTTTAAGCTTGTCGGCATCGACGGTCGCCAAATCGCAAGCGCGCTCGGCGAGAACGGTCACGACATCGTCCGCAACCTGGGCATAGCCGCCGGCCACGGCAAACGTGTGGTCGACAGTGCCCATGGCCTTATCGGAAACGCGAACGTAACCGCGGTCGATCGTGCAGATCTCGCTGGAGTGAGCAGGCAGAACGCCAAACTCGCCATCCGTGGACGGAATCGACACAAACGCAGCGTCGCCCTCATAGGCGCAGCTCACGGGGCACACGATGCGGATACGCATAACCTACTTCTCCCCCATCTTGCGGGCGCGCTCGCGCACGTCCTCAATCGTGGAAGCATAGCGGAAAGCCTGCTCGGGCAGGTCATCGGCCTTGCCGTCGACAATCTCGGCGAAAGAGCGGACGGTATCCTCGACGCGGACGTAGACACCGGGGTTGCCGGTGAACTTCTCGGCGACGTGGAAGGACTGCGAGAGGAACTGCTGAATCTTACGGGCACGGTTGACCGTAAGGCGCTGCTCCTCGGACAGCTCGTCCATACCCAGAATGGCGATGATGTCCTGAAGGTCGGAGTACTCCTGCAGGAGCTCCTGGACCTTGACGGCGACACGGTAGTGTTCCTCGCCGACGATCGAGGGATCGAGAGCGTCGGAGGAAGACGCGAGCGGGTCGATAGCCGGGAACAGGCCGAGCGACGAAATGCTACGCGAAAGAACCGTGGTGGCGTCGAGGTGCGTAAACGTCGTGGCAGGCGCCGGGTCGGTCAGGTCGTCTGCGGGGACGTAGACAGCCTGGACGGAGGTAATGGAGCCCGTCTTGGTCGAGGTAATGCGCTCCTGGAGGTCGCCCATCTCGGTTGCCAGCGTGGGCTGGTAGCCAACGGCGGACGGCATACGGCCCAGCAGTGCGGAAACCTCGGAACCTGCCTGGGAGAAGCGGAAGATGTTGTCGATGAACAGCAGAACGTCCTGGCCACGATCACGGAAATACTCAGCGGTAGTAAGGCCGGCCAGACCGATGCGCAGACGCGCTCCGGGCGGCTCGTTCATCTGACCATAGACCAAGCAGGTCTTGTCGATAACGCCAGACTCGCTCATCTCGAGGAACAGGTCGGTGCCCTCACGGGTACGCTCGCCGACGCCGGTGAACACCGAGGTGCCGCCGTGCTCCTGGGCGAGGTTGTTGATGAGCTCCTGAATCAGAACGGTCTTGCCGACGCCGGCGCCGCCGAACAAGCCTGTCTTGCCGCCACGGATGTAGGGCTCGAGCAGGTCGACGGCCTTGATGCCGGTCTCGAAGATCTCGGTTTTGGTGGTGAGCTCGTCGAAACGGGGCGCTGCATGGTGGATGGGGTAGAACTCCTCCACCTCGGGCATGGGCTTGCCGTCGACGGGCTTGCCCATGACGTTCCAAATGCGGCCGAGCGTCTTGGGGCCGACCGGCATCTTCATGGGCTCACCGGTATCGGTGGCGATGAGGCCGCGCTGCAGGCCGTCGGTCGAGGACATGGCGACCGTGCGGACGACGCCGCCCGGAAGCTGACTCTCGACCTCGAGGATCGTGCTCAGGTGACCGATCGGGGTCTCGGCCTCGACCGTGAGCGCGTTGTAGATCGGGGGCACCGCGCCGTCAAACTTGACGTCGACGACAGGGCCGATGATTCGCACGATGCGACCATCACCGGCAGTCGTCTTCTTGGTGGCTTCCTCGACCGCAAGCTTTACGGTGTTATTAGCCATTACTGTTCCTCCAATGCTGAGGCTCCGCCGACGATCTCGTTAATCTCGGTCGTGATCGAAGCCTGGCGCACGCGACTATACGTGCGGGTAAGGGTCGAGATGATCGCGGTGGCGTTTTCCGTCGCGGAGTGCATGGCCTTGCGGCGTGCACCCTGCTCGGCAGCCGCCGAATCGATCAGGGCCTGGTAGATGACCGTCAGGATATAAGACGGCACAAGCTTGCCGAGAACATGCTCGGGAGAGGGCACGAACTCGAACGTGGACGAGATGCGCTTAGGGGCGTCGGTCTCGTTCTTACGCGGACCGTGGGCCATAGCGATCATCTCGGGGTCGAGCGGCAACAGATGCTCGACGCGAAGCTCCTGATCCACGCGGTTCTTGGCGTGGTGGTAGACAAGCTCGACACGGTCAAGCTCACCGGCACGATACGCATCGCAGATATGAGAGGAGATCATGCGGGCCTGATTGAAATCGGGCTCAGAGGAGTTGCCCTCAAAGTGCATGACGACGTTTGCGCGGTCACGGAAATACGTGGCCGGTTTGCGCCCACACGCGATAATCTCGCACTCGATGCCGTCGTTCGCCCAAGAAGCGGCGAGCTTTTCGGCCGTGCGCTCCACCGTCGTATTGAAACCGCCGGCAAGGCCGCGGTCCGAGGCAATAACGACAATCAGGCCATGCTTGACGCTCTCATGCTTCTGCAGCATGGGATCGGTGCCCGAACAGGAGGCGTCGCCGGCGACCGTCAACATGACGTCGGTCAGCGCCTCCTTATAGGGCTCGGCCTGCTTGGAGCGATCGAGGGCACGACGGATCTTGGCCGTAGAGACCATCTCCATCGTGCGCGTGATCTGCTTGGTCGTGGTAACCGAGGAGATTCGCTTCTTAATGTCGCGAAGGTTGGCCATGGGGCTTAGTTCTCCTCTGATCCAGAAACATCCGAATGGTGCTTGGCCATGAACTGCTGCTTGAAATCGCCGATGACGCGCAAGAGCTCAGCCTTAGTGTCATCATCGATCTTCTTGGCGCGAACCTTGTCGAGCAGCGAGCCAAAGCCATTGTCCATGTACTCGATGAGCTCGGCACGGAAAGGCAGCACGTCGGCAATCTCCAGGTCATCCAGGAAGCCCTCGTTGCCAGCGAACAGCGTAACGATCTGCTCGCCAACCTCAAACGGCTTGTAACGCGGCTGCTTAAGGAGCTCAGTCATGCGAGCGCCGTGGGTAAGCTGCTTTTGCGTGGCCTCGTCGAGGTCGGAGCCGAACTGCGTGAAGCCGGCGAGCTCCTGGTACGAAGCAAGGTCCAGACGGAGGTTGCCGGCGACCTGCTTCATGGCCTTGGTCTGCGCGTCGCCACCGACGCGGGACACGGAAATGCCCACGTCGACTGCCGGGCGCTGGCCCTGGAAGAAGAGCTCGGACTGCAGGTAGATCTGACCATCGGTAATGGAAATGACGTTGGTCGGAATGTAGGCCGAGACGTCGCCGTCCTGGGTCTCGATGATCGGAAGAGCCGTCATGGAGCCATAACCGTTCTTCTTGGACATCTTGACTGCACGCTCGAGCAGACGAGAGTGCAGGTAGAAGATGTCGCCAGGATAGGCCTCGCGTCCGGGCGGACGATGCAGCGTCAGAGACATCTGACGGTAAGCCACAGCCTGCTTGGACAGGTCGTCGTAGATGACGAGCACGTGGCCGCCGGGGTTGGTCTCGCTGGCGGGCTTGCCGTCCTCGCCGTTGTACATGAAGAACTCGCCGATAGCGGCACCGGCCATAGGCGCGATGTACTGCATTGGGGCGGAATCGGCAGCGGTGGCCGAAACGATGATGGTGTAATCGAGCGCACCGTGCTGAGCGAGGGTCTCGCGGATGTTGGCAACCGTGGAGGCCTTCTGGCCGATGGCGACATAGATGCAGACCATGCCCTTGCCGCGCTGGTTGAGGATAGCGTCGATGGCGATGGCGGTCTTACCGGTCTTACGGTCGCCGATGATGAGCTCACGCTGACCGCGGCCAATAGGCACCATGGAGTCGATAGCGAGCAGACCGGTCTGAACCGGCTCACACACCGGGGTACGGTCGATGACGCCGGGGGCCTTGAACTCGATGGGGCGACGGTGCGTGGCGACGATGTCGCCCAGGCCGTCGATGGGCTGGCCGAGCGGATTGACGACGCGGCCGAGCATGGCGCGGCTCACAGGGATATCCATAATGCGGCCAGTGGTGCGGCACTCGTCGCCTTCCTTGATGGAGTCGACGGCACCAAACAGAACGGCGCCGACCTCGTCACGGTCAAGGTTCTGGGCAAGGCCGAAGACGGTCTCACCGGTATCGGAGCTCTTGAACTCCAGAAGCTCGCCTGCCATGGCGCTCTTGAGGCCGGAGACGCGCGCGATGCCGTCGCCTACCTCGTCGACCGTTGAAACCTCATGCGTATCGACCGTCGCGGAGAGGCTCGTGAGCTGCTCCTGCAGTTTCTTGGCGATATCCTGGGCATTGAGGGTTTCGGACATTAGGCTTCACCTCCGTACGAATTAGCAGAGTTTGCGAGGGTCTCCTGCGCGATGCGCAGCTGCGTCTTGACGGAAATGTCACGACGCTCGCCGCGGGCCTCGAGCACCAGGCCGCCCACGATAGACGGGTCGACCTGCTCGATAAGGAATACCTTGCGGCCGAAGTCCTGCTCGCATTTCTTAGTGATGGTTTGACGCAGCTCGTCGTCGAGCGGGATCGCCGTGGTGACGGTCACGCCCACTACATCCTCGTCTTCCTCGGCAACATACTTAAAGGCAGCTGCCACCTTGGGAAGAAGGTCGAGCTGGTCGCGCTTGGACATGGTGTCGAGCACGGCGATGATCTCGGGGCTGGCAGAAGCCAAGCGCTCGACCATCTCGAGGTCCTCGAACACATGGTTCTCGGCCTTGGCGGCTTCCAAAAGGGAACGCGCGTAGGTCTCGAGCACCTTGTCCTGATAGCGGCTAGTCGGCATTCAGGCTACCTGCTTCCTGGATGTAGCGCTCGATGAGCTTCTTCTGCTCGGCATCGTCCTCGAGTGCCTCGCCCACGATCTTGGTGGCGACGGCAACGGACAGGTCGGCGATGGAGCTCGCGGCACCGGCGTAGATGGACTTGCGCTCGTCCTCGACGGTCGTATGGGCCTTGGCGATGATCTCCTCGGCCTCCTTGTGAGCAGCCTCGATGATACGGGCACGCTCGGACTCGGCGTCCTTACGGGCCTCGAGAACGATGTCGGCAGCCTGACGACGGGCGTCGGTGACGATCGAGTCGGACTCAGCGCGCTTGGCGATAGCCTCCTGCTTGGTCTTCTCGGCCTCGTCGAGGCTCTCCTCGATCTTCTTGCCGCGCTCCTCCATGGTTTTCATGATGCCCGGCAGGGCGACCTTGGCCAGCACGATCCAGATAATCAGGAAGGCGATAAGCGCCGGGATGAACTCCGCCATCTTAGGGATGAGGATGTCCGCACCGGCGGCGCCGTCCTCGGCGAACGCGGAAACCGGCATGAGCAGCGCGGCCGCGGACGCGGAGAGTGCGATCGCGCTCTTCTGGGATGAAAGATTCATACTTGACGCTCCGTGCTATTTAACGATCAGCGCGACAACGAAGCCGATCAGAGCCAGAGCCTCGCCGAAAGCGGAGCCCATGATGAAGACGGTGAACACGCGGCCCTGGACCTCAGGCTGACGGGCCATAGCACCCGTAGCACCCAGAGCAGACAGGCCGATAGCAAGACCAGCGCCGATAACACCGAGACCGTAACCGATAACTCCCACGATTCCTCCTTTGTCGTGCGTGTCTTATTTCACGCAGGATAACCTTTTTATAACTGCCGGGCTCCATGGGTACGGGCACCGGCGGTTTAACGAATTGCCTTACCTTTAAGGCACGAACGGAAGACTACTCCTCCTCCGCGACCTCCTCTGCCTCGGAGACATACACGGCGGTAAGGACCGTGAAGACGTAAGCCTGGATGGCGCCGACCACAAGCTCGATCGCATAGATCAGGATGAGGATGGCAAGCCAGGCCAGCGAAGGCAGGGCGCCGACGGCGTGGGCCGCGGAAACCTGCTGAAGCAGCGGCTGCATGAACATGCTCGCCATGATGGCGAACGAGCCCATGACCACGTGTCCTGCGAACATGTTGCAGAACAGACGGACGGCAAGCGTGATGAGGCGCAGGAAGGTCGAGAAAAGCTCGACGACCCACACGAGCACGTTCATCGGGAAGCTCACGCCCTGCGGGGCGAGGCTCTTGATGTAGCCGATCACGCCGTGAGCCTTGCATCCGTAGTAGATGAAGTACACGAAGGCGAAGATGGCGAGTGCGGCGGTGGAGCCGATTGCGCCGGTGCCGGGCTTCATTCCCGGGATCAGGCCGATCATGTTATTGATCAGGATGAACAGGAAAAGCGAGCACAGGAACGGGAAGTGCTTCTTCCAGTTCTCACCCACGACACCCTTGCCGATATCGTTCTCGACGTACTCGATGATGTACTCGAAACCGTTGACGAAGAAGCCCTTGGGAACCAGGGTCTGCTTCTTCTTGAACACGGCTAGGACGATCAGGAGCACGATCGTGGAGACGATCAGCCAAAACGAGTACTGCGTGATGCCGCAGCTCAGATCGCCCACGACAGGGGTGGAGCTGAACTCGCTGACCAGATGATTAATCTCATCAGGCAGCTTTTCAAAAATTTCCACGACTTACCTTTCGACCTCATGAGGATCTCGCAGCGCCTTGGCGACGCGAACCGCGCAGGCGGCCATAAAGGCCACGAAGCCGATCGCCTCGCCCAGGAGGAACATGCGAAATGCCTCTCCGAACAACACAAACACAACCAAGGTAAAGACAAGCAACGCGATTGCCGAGACCGCGAGACTCACCATACCCTTGAGCATGTCCGCATTCTGCTTATCGTCAAGAACCGGCTTGAGCGTAAAGACAAAGGGAAGGAAGGCAATCGCGCCCGCGATGGCACCTGCAACGATAGCGAGCAGATCGGCTATCTGAAACACTGGCGTCCTCACTTTCCTTTTTTATCGCCTCACAGGACAGTTCCCGCCAAACATTGGTGACTATTGTACGAGCCAATCGCTAAAGTACAACCGAAAAAGCATCGGTTAATACGCACCTGTTCGTTTTCTTAAGACCTTCTTTATGCCGCAGGTACGGTAATACGTTTTTCTCGAACCCTGCAGGGCAAAACGTCCGTTAACAGGAGTGCGCGCGGTCGCCTTTTGTTCGTCCGCGCGCACCGTTTCTTCGTATTTGCAGCCGCGGCCATCTTAGCCCAGCGACTAGAGCGTGCCGTAGATGCGGTCGCCGGCGTCGCCCAGGCCGGGAACGATGTAGGCAGCCTCGTTGAGATGGTCGTCGATGGCGCAGGTATAGATATGCACATCAGGGTCCTTCTCAGTCAGCGACTTGAGGCCCTCGGGGGCCGCGACGATGCACAGCATGCGGATGTCCTTGACACCGCGCTCGCGCAGGTAGCTAATGGCCATCTCGGCCGAACCGCCCGTGGCGAGCATGGGGTCGACGACCAGGCAGATGCGCTGGTCGATATCCTTGGGCATCTTGCAGTAATACTCGTGCGGCTCGTGGGTGACCTCGTCGCGCTCCATGCCGATGTGGCCCACGCGAGCGGAGGGCACCAGGTCGAGGATGCCGTCGACCATGCCAAGGCCCGCACGCAGGATGGGCACGATGGCGAGTTTCTTGCCGGCGAGCTGTTTGAACGTGGCGGTAGTGATGGGGGTCTCGACCTCGACGTCTTCCATAGGCAGGTCGCGCATGGCCTCGTAGCCGTCAAAAAGTGCGAGTTCGCGCACGAGCTGACGGAACTGGTTGGTGCCGGTGTTTTTGTCGCGCAGGATCGACAGCTTGTGCTGGACGAGCGGGTGATCGACAAGCGTCACACGGGACGCATCGTAGGTGACGGTCATGGATTGATTGCCCCTTTCGTTGCGGCCGCAAAACGGCCTTGCTGACAAGGCGCGCAGCAATGTTGCCGCCGCACGCCATGCATTAGTTTAGCGGTTTGTTGTATCGAGCAGCCCATCGCAGCCCTACTGTGCGGTGCTGAGCGAGCGCCTGACTGCATCACGCCAGCCCGCAAGGTTTTGCTCGCGGCGCTCGGCGGACATGTGGGGAAGGAAGGTCCTAACGATCTGGGCATTTTGCTCCAGCTCTTCCAGGTCTTCCCAATAGCCGACGGCAAGACCCGCCAAGTACGCGGCACCGATTGCCGTGGTCTCCACCGTCTCGCATTGCAGCACGGGGATATCCAGCAGGTCGGCCTGGAATTGCATGATGAACTCGTTGCGCGAGGCACCGCCATCGACAGACAGGCGCTCAATCGAAAGCCCCACGTCCTGCTCCATGGCGCGCAGCACGTCGTAGCTCTGATATGCCATGGATTCGCAGGCGGCACGTACGATGGTCGCACGGCTCGAGGCGCCGGTCAGACCGCACACGATACCGCGAGCATGCGGGTCCCACCAGGGAGCACCCAAACCCGCAAAGGCGGGAACGAAGTAGCAGCCCTCGTTGTCGCTAATCGAAGCGGCGAGTTGTGCCGACTCGCTCACGCTCGAGATGATGCCCATGTTGTTGCGAAGCCAGTTCATCGTTGAGCCGGCGGCAAAAATAGAGCCCTCGAGCGCATAGCTGACTTTGCCGTCCGCAGCGATACCGATGGTGGAGACCAGGCCATTCTTGGATTCGACGATCTCGTCGCCGGTGTTCATGAGCATAAAGCAGCCCGTGCCATAGGTGTTTTTGGTCTGGCCGGGACGGAAACAGCAGTGGCCGAACAGCGACGCCTGTTGGTCACCCGCCACGCCCATGATGGGCGGCATGTTGGTCATGATGTCGCTCGCGACGCGGCCGTAGTCGCCCGAGCTCCAGCGAACCTCGGGCATCATGGAACGTGGGACGTCAAAGAGCGCCAGCAGGTCGTCGTCCCAATCGAGCGTATGGATATTAAAGAGTGCCGTGCGGCTGGCATTGGTGTAGTCGGTGGCAAAGACCTGGCCGCCGGTGAGGTTGTAGATGAGCCAGGTGTCGATGGTGCCAAACATGAGGTCGCCCGCCGCCGCGCTCTCGCGTGCGCCGTCGACGTTGTCGAGAATCCACTGCACCTTAGAGGCCGAGAAATACGGGTCGAGCGTGAGTCCCGTGCGGGAGCGCACCAGCTCCTCGCAACCCTGTTCAACCAACGCGTCGATTGCCGGCGCGGTACGGCGGCACTGCCATACGATGGCGTTATAGATCGGCTGACCGCTCACGCGGTCCCAGACCACCGTGGTCTCGCGCTGGTTGGAGATGCCGATGGCGGCAATGCGGTCGGAGTGGATACCGCTCTTAAACTGGACTTCCATCATGACCGCGATCTGGCTGGCAAGGACCGTCATGGGGTCTTGCTCCACCCAGCCGGGACGCGGGAAGCTGGTTTTGACGCTGCGACGTGCCTGCGCGACGATGCATCCGTACTCGTCGACGATGGTCGCAAGTACCGAAGTGGTGCCGCAGTCGAGCGCCATGATGTAGGAACCGCCAAAGTTAAACGAGGCATCTTCCATGCCCAGGCTGCCCAGATTCAACGACATCGCTTACACCTTTCTATTGCATCGGGTCGGACAGGACCCGTTCGATCTCTGATGCGGGAAGTGCGCCTTGGCGCAGGATCTGGAGCCCGCCGTGCTGGAACGACACGATGGTCGAGGCATCGCGACACGGGGTCTCACCGGCATCGACGGCAACATCGACCCCCTCCAGGATGCGATCCTCGACGGCGGCAAAGCTTGCCGGCGAGGGCGCGCCGTGCGTGTTGGCGCTCGTGCAGGCAAGGGGACTGCCGCAGGCGCGAATGAGCGCTTGGACCACGGGAGAGGCCGAAGCGCGCAGGGCCACGGTGTCGTCGGCAGCGCGCATAAAGGTCGGCACGCAGGGGGCTGCCTTAATCACGATAGTCAGGGCTCCCGGCCAGCATCGTCGCGCGAGCACGCGGGCATCTTCCGGGATATCCACGCCATAGCGGTCGAGTGCTTCGACGCCATCGACCAGCCAAGCAACGGTTTGCGTGAGTTCACGCTGCTTGAGAGTGAAGATACGTCGATAGCCGGTGCCAAGCGCAGGGACTGCGGCACCGTTGACGGCAGCCTGCGGATCGCGCGGCCACGATGGGAATTCGCTTGTATCTTGGGGCACGGCGTCCGAGAAGGCGTTGACTGCCACGGCGACACCGTAGACGGTCTCGGTCGGAATCAAGGCCAGGCCGCCGCAGCCGAGCACCTCGGCCGTGCGCTCGACGGCAAGTCGATGCGGCTCGCGCGTTCCCTCGTATACCCGATAGACCGTCTGCATGTGTATGCCAGCCCCTTACGCTCCGGTGCAAGTTTGTTTACTGTGGGGCATTCTCGCACGAAACGTTCAACCTATTTGCCCAGAGCGCATGTTGGTTTGGTGAGCGGCTCTAGTAGTCGGTGAAAGTGAGGGGGTTAATTGAAGATTTTTAGCGCGCAAGCGTAACGGTACGATCGGGAAACTCGATGCTTGCAACCAGTTTTCCGCCGAGGCTCTCTGCGTACCTGCTCAGCGTGTCGAGCCTCATCGAACCCAACTCCCCACGCTCGAGCTCGGATACACGTTTTTGAGAAACGCCCATCGACTGGGCGACCGACGCCTGTGTTAGATCTTTTAACCTGCGAATCTGAGCAAGCTTATAGGCTTCGATACGATCGCGAGTCCTCTCCTGCTCGGCGGTAATGGAGTCGCGTGTTATCCCGCGAGATTCCATATACTCATGCAGTTCCATCTCGATCGAGCCTCCTTACGTGGCGACGGTATATTTGCTCGGCCCTTGGAATGTTGATCGCATACCAACCGTTCCATTTTGCCCTTGACGATCCCGCTCGCGACTTATCACCCGCCAATAGCAATACCGCCTGGCGCTTGGGGTCAAAGGCGAAGAGGATGCGAATCACCTGCCCACCACACGACGTCACTCTCAGCTCCTTTAAATGATGAAGCTTCGAGCCCTTTACGCGGTCAACCAGCGGACGACCAAGGCTGGGACCTTCCTTCTCGAGCACCAAAAGGTCTGCATAAATCTGCTTCAGCGTAGCTTCATCCTGCTCATCAAGCCAAGGTTCAATGTAATCAAGCACGATACGGTACCGATGCAGCTGATTTGACATACCTTTCTCCTTCTATAGTAGAAGTTTTACGGTATATTGCAAGGACAAACTTGCGCAAATGTCTATTTATTCAGCTTAAATACGCTGTTTGGGCTCGGTGACGATGGCTCGAACGATGCGGGGACGATCGGTGAGGTCGTGGACGATACGCACGTCCGAAAGGCCTGCTTGACGACAGAGCTCGGCCGCGGCGTCGAGCGCGCCCTCGTAGAGCTCGCAGGCAAACAGGCCGCCGGCACGCAGCATGTAGGGCGCCGCGTTGAGCAGGCGGCGGAAGATATCGAGACCGTCGGCACCGCCCTCGAGCGCCAGATCGGGCTCAAAGTCCTTGACCTCATGCGGCAGCGAGCGCATGACATCGGTGGGGATGTAGGGCGGGTTGGAGACGAGTACGTCAAAGGTGCCCCACTCTTCGCGGGGAATGGAGCTCACCAGGTTTGTGAGGCTGAAGGCGACCTCGTCGGACGTGAGGCCAAGCGCATCGCGGTTTTTGGTAGCAAGGTCGATGGCGCGCGGCTCGATATCGGTAGCAGTGCAGGTAACGTGCCCGCGGCGCTCCCAGGCAAGGGAGAGCGAAATGCAGCCCGTGCCGCAGCCGACCTCGAGAACGCGAGCAGTGCGGGGCTCGGCTGGGGCAGATACGTTGGCCTCGGCGGCATCTTGCGCGGGAGTCGCCTGTTGGTCGTTGTCCTCAATGGCGATTCCGTATTCGTCGAGCTCGGGCTCGGGGGTTTCCATGGCCTCTGCTTCTGCCGCTTCGGCTTCTGCTGCCTGCGCGGCGGCTTCCTCGGCCTCGCGGTCGGCCAGTTCCTCGGCATAGGCGCGGCTACCGAGCACGTCGCTACCCAGCGCAGCCTCATCGGCGGCCGTCAGGGGGGGGGGACCGCGGGCGGGCGAGCCG
>UQIT01000032.1 GCA_900541175.1 uncultured Collinsella sp. | reverse complement strand
TGCTCGCCCTGGCAGCCGCCGCCGTCCTTATCGCCTGGTTCTGCCGCTTCGAGGACGGGAGGGCAGATGCGTAGGAAGCCGCTCGCCGCCGTGCTCGCCCTCCTCTCCGCAGCGCTCGTCCTGGGCGGGAATGCCCTGCTCGACGCCGGCTGGGGGTCGGCGCTGCGCTCGATCGCCGACCGCGTGCTGCCCAACCCTGAGATCACCATGTGGGCGCCCGCGCCCGCGGCTGCGCGCGGGGCTCTGGACCGCTGAGCGCGGCGCAAGTACAATGCCGACGGGAGTTTCAGGAGGTCGAACATGGCGAGGATACTGGCAGTGGATGATGAGCGGGCGATCCTCGACGCGCTCGCGCGCGTCCTCGGCCGCGACGGCCATGAGGTCGTCAAGGCGGCGGACCCGACGGCGGTCCCGGGGACGGACCTCTCGCGCTTCGACCTCGTGCTCTGCGACGTCATGATGCCGGGGCTCGACGGCTTCGAGCTCGTGCGGCAGATCCGCCCGGACTTCGACGGGCCCATCATCTTCCTGACCGCGCGCGTGGCCGAGGAGGACGCCGTGGCCGGCTACGGCCTGGGCGCCGACGACTACGTCCGCAAGCCCTTCGGGGCCGCGGAGCTGCGCGCCAAGGTCGCGGCCCATCTACGCCGTGAGCGCCGGCCGCGCTCGCACGCCCTCTCCTTCGGGGAGGTGCGGATCGACCTCGGGGCGCGCGGCCTCGCCGTGGGCGGAGAGGCCGTGCCGCTCACGCCCACCGAGTACGCCATCTGCGAGTACCTCGCCCGCCACCCCGGGCAGGTCATGAGCCGCGCGCAGATCCGCGAGGCGGTGCTCGGCTGGGAGAGCGACGCCGACGACGCGGCCATATCCATGCAGGTCAGCCGCGCCCGGAGGAAACTCTCCGAGGCCGGCGCCGATCCGATCGCGACCGTCTGGGGGATGGGGTACAAGTGGCAGCTCTGAGGACCGGGGCGCGAGGTCGCGGGGGCATGCCGCTCTCCTTCGTCATCGCGCGCTACTTCGCCTACGCGTTCGCGGCGGTCGCCACGGCGTGGCTCGCCTCGTTCATGGCGCTCTCCGCGGCGATCAACGCGGGCTTCGTCTACGAGGCAAGCTGGGGGCCGGCCAATGCGCGCGAGGTCGCGGAGGGCCTGGCACGCGACGGCGTCTGCGGGCAGCAGGACGTGCCGACGGCGTACCGCTACCTCATCCTGAATAAGGACGGACACGTGCTGATGACAGACCTCGAGGGCACGCGGCTCGAGGACGCGGCGGAAATGGCCCGTGCGGCACTCGCCGCGGATCCGGGCACAGTGGAGATCGAGGGCGGGGGCTCGGGCCTCACCTACGCCGCGTTCCCGCTCAAGGGCGGCGGGGCCTGCGCACTCGCCAGCGAGTACCTGCCGCAGTGGGTCTCGCGCGACCTCGCCGGCCTGCTTCCCAACCCGCAGAACCTCATGCTCGTCGGCGCCGTTGCGGGAAGCGCGCTCGCGCTCGCGCTCGTGGCGCGCCGCGCGAGCCGCGTGATCTCGCGCAAGATGGCGCCGCTCGCGGAGGCGGCGGGGCGCGTCGGCGCGGGGGATCTCGACTTCGCGGTCGGCAGCACCAACGTGCGCGAGGTGAACGACGTCCTCGCCGCGATGGACGCCATGCGGGCCTCCCTCGCCGAGTCGCTCGAGGCCCGCTGGGCCGCGGAGCGGGGGCAGCGCGAGCAGGTGGCGTCGCTCGCCCACGACCTCAAGACGCCGCTCACCGTGCTGCGCGCCAACGCCGACTTCGTGGCGGAGGAGCTGGAAGACGAGAAAGACGCCGACCTCGCGGCCGCCGCGCGCGATATAGCCGGCAGTGTCGAAAGGCTCGACGGCTACGTGCGCCTGCTCATCGAGGCCTCGCGCGGGTCCGGCGGGGCGGAGAGGGCCCCCATGCGGCCGGCCGAGCTCTGCGAGCAGGTCCTCGCCGAGGCCGCCCAGCTCGCCCGGGCGCGAGGCGTGACGCTCGACGCGGCCACGGGCCCCGCTGTCGCGGGCGCGCCCGAGGCCCCGCTCGACCGAACCGCCCTGGCCCGCGCGGCCGCGAACCTCGTGGCCAACGCCGCCGAGCACGCGCGCTCGCGCGTGGCGGTCTCCTGCGACGTCGCGGACGGACACCTCGTCATCGAGGTGTCCGACGACGGACCGGGCTTCTCTCCCGCCGCCCTCGAACGCGGCTGCGAGCGCCTCTTCACAGACGACTCCTCCCGCTCCTCGCGCGACGGAGGCCGCCACTACGGGCTCGGCCTCCACGCCGCCTCCGAGGCCGCAAGCGCCCACGGGGGCTCCGTCTCGCTCGCCAACAGCCCCTCGGGCGGCGCGGTGGCCACCATCGCGGTCCCCCTGTGCGGGGCCTGACGACTCAGGCCCTCACACCGGCGTGCCTCGCAACCAAACGCTTCCCGGATAATTCATGAGGCCGTACTCGTATTCGAGCCTGCCTATCTCTGCGGCAAGCGCCTCCGTCATGTAGAAGTTTTTCGTGCGGCCCGTCGACTTCGCCAGGCGGTCGTACCTGTTCGCAAGGTCCTCGGGGATTCTCAGGGCTGCGGTGGCGGTTGCCATGACGCACCTCTTGGTTAGATGTAATACGTATATTTCTTTCTATCACATCACCCGAACCCCGCACCGGCGTACGGCCGCATCTGCTTTTTACCTTACATTGTGTCAACCGGTCCATGCCCGGCATATTCTGCCGGATTGAATCAACCGTTAAATCAATCCGAGCCTTTAAGGGGCGGTTGAAATCCTTCGAGGACTGAGGGCACCGTCCCTAGGTCGGCTCCTCGATGGCCTCGGCTGAATTCCCCTGCAATCGACCGCATGGGTTCCGGCACGGGGTTCTGGCGCTGCCCGAACGGGGCGCAAGACTCGGCCGTCGGTCGTGCCGGACGGCATACGTTTTGGGACGAATTGGCAAACCACCGGCCGGGCGGCTAGATGGGATGGCGCGCGGTTTCTGCGTGTCCAGGCGTCTACTACACCATCGGCACCGTGCCGTATGCGTCCAGCAGAAAGACGCGCATAGCGCAACGGATGGTGTAGCAACTTTTAACTTCGCAGGGCAGAAGGTCGAGCGTCAGGCGAGCGTTCATTTGCATTAGATGAGTGATTACCTTCTGACCCGTTACCGTGAAGACATAGCGGCCGCTCAGGCTGCTGGTCGTTGCTGGAGGAAGCTGGGCCAGCTTGCAGAATTCCTCGATCGGGCACATAACTTGATCAAAATCGATCCTCTTCTTGGCGGCTGCGGCTATTGTCATCTGATCGTCCAACTTGTCTAAGGCATATGCGAGCACCGTGCTCGGCGTTGGGGCGGGCTTGCCTGTTTCTGCAATCACGCGAGACGTTGCTTCAGACAGGAGCCACGCGTTCTCGTTCGCAGTGCGGATTGCTTTGCGCATGGGGGGAGTCTGGTTCGCCATGTTGTTATCTCCTTTAATAGGTAGCATGCGTTTTGCTGTTTGAAGTATAGTTCTTGTTCGCAGTGACTGCAACATGTATAGTGAGAACAGTTGAGATTTATGTCCGAAGGAGGTCGTCTATGGAGGCCATAAATGGCGGGCAGTGTTCGAATGAAGACCTGCTGAGGCAGATCGTCCGTGACCAGGCAAGCGCCGACGGCAGGTACAGGCCCGCACACGGCCCCGGCATCGTCATGCACGGCAACGTCGTGGAGCTCAGGGCAGACGCCGCCCACTTCATCGTGAGCTCGGTCCCCTCGATCCAGATATCGATCAACATGGAGAGTAGCGGGATCGTTGCCACGACATTCCTCTCGCCGCGCAGGATAGCACCCTCGACCCGGCCCCGCTTCGTCGCGCTCGTCAACGAGATGAACGCCAGGAACAGGGTCCCCGGCCGCTTCGCGGTACTCGATCGGGACATGTTCTACGAGGCCGTTATCCCGGCTGCGTTCCTTCCGTCCCTCCGCAACAACCAGGCCGCGAGGGACGAGGCGCTGAAGATCCTGTTCAGGAATGGTGTCGGAATCTTCGAGAGCATCGCCATCGCGATAGAAGGCCTGGCCCAGAAGGACTGGTCCGCGCACGACGCGCTGCGCTTCGTCGATGAGCTGTATACGAGGGGGTTCGTCTATAATGACGACTGGCTCTAGCGTACCTGATGAACTTATAGGGCTATCGATCAACCGCTCGTGGCTCAGGGCCACCGAAGAACTCGAGGACGAGGTCGCAGCGGCCGCGGAGGAGGTTCACGCATCGCCCGAGGCCGCAGCGCTCGCCCTGTGGCTCCTGGCATCTCCTGCGGCCGGACGGCAGCCGGGGCCGGCCCTGCCCGTCCTGCGCTTCTGCGCATGGTTCCTGTCGGACAGGAGATCGCGTGCATAGCGGACGTCAGACATCCGCCGACCCGACATGGGCATATTGAGCCCATACGTTTTGGAACGGGATGTCACTCCGAACGCCTTACCTTCTTAGTGTGATTGCCGCAGCGGCATATCAGTTCCACGCAGAACGGCACGGCCTTCGCGATTTACAGTGAGGACGACCACAGCCTCATGTTCTACAAGAGGCGTGGAGTTCCGCAAGTGGGAGATATGTTCAACTGCCGCAGGGTGACCGATGTTTATACGGGGTTCGAGTCAGAGAAGGACGTGAACCTTAATTGGGATAAACGGGGTGAGTGGCTCGCGCATGAGCCAAATATTCCTTGGTGGTCGGTTCGAACTGCGGTCCGCACGGTAAAGGTCGCCGATAGCGGCATAGCTCCGACTTCAATCGACTACTGGTTTTACAGAATGGAGAACCTTTCGAGCATCGATGTCCAAAAGCTCGATACGTCCAGATGTTCAGATTTCTTCTTGACCTTTGGGGATTGCAGTAGCCTGACTTCTATCGACGCGTCGAACTGGTCCACTCAGTCGCTCATAAGGCTTAACGGTACCTTTCTCGGCTGCAAACGGATGAAATCGCCCTATCTGGGCGGATGGGAAACATCCAATGTGCTGTCGTTCCACTGTCTGTTTCACAATTGCCGCGCAATGAGCGACGGCGCAATGCAAGCCGCTGTCGATCAGCTCGAAATTACCGAAAAGGCAACAGATTTCGGTCTCATGTTCGAGTGCTGTGACAAGCTCAATCTCGATTGCTCGAATTGGAATGTCCGCGCTGATGCTTATCATTTTGGATTCAATAGCAAGGCCCCGGAGTAATTCTCCCCAAGGCCTGGCGGTAACCGGAACCGAACTCACTGCGAGAAGCCGACCCCAAGCGCATCGAGGTCGGCTTTTCGTTTCAGCCGTTTTGAGAGCCGGCTTCTAATTCAATTTGACCCAGATGGCGGGACGGACTCCGATTACGTCGTCCTGTTCACTCCCTTCATCGCCCGATTTGATAATGCCTTCGGGTCCTCGGTTTTCTCCCTTGCTTGGCATTTGGAGTTCAGGGCGTATGCGGTGGGTGGATAATGGATTCACTTCGATGACGGCGTTGACGGGAGCAACCATGGCGATGTGCGAGATCGCGGTCAAGTTCGACGAGGACGAAAGGGCCTTGATTCAGAGCCTTGCGGACACCGCCGGCATGTCCTTTCCTGAGTTCGTGAAAAGGGCCGCCCTCGAGAAGGCTGAGGACATGGCGGACACCGAGGCCTACGACGAGGCCTTGGACGCGGATGATGGAATACGTTACCCAATGGAAGAGGTCGTGCGCATGGCAGCGGAGGCCGAGTGATACACGTAGTGTCTTCCCCGACTCTAAATGTTTCTCTTGGGCGGGGTTCGGCTTGTAGCCGGACCCCGCTTTTCTATGGCTTTCATTCGTCTATCTAAAGGTGTGAAACGGTTGCCTCGATAGGAATGCGGGCAACGCCCGAAGCGAGCGTCATAGCCGCTCTGAGGGCGCCTGACTCCTTCCCCGCCGCACTTGTTGCCGCATCGGCACGTTACGGGCTGATTGGTTCGCTCTAACGTACGCTCTGCATGCAATATCAATCCCCATACGAAGGGAGTGTCGCATATGTATGCAGCGGCGCGGAACCTTCGGGGGGGGGGTATCTCCTAGGAATACCCGCCTCCGAGGTCAAAGTATCATCGAGTACGTCCTGATCATCGCGATCATCGGCCTGGTCATAGTGTTCGCCGGACCCGGCGTGGCGGGTGCCATCCGAAACCAGTTCAACCTGGTCGGCAACACGGTGAACAGCGGGGCGACCGGCGGCACCGAGGGAGGCGCGTCCGGCGACAGCTCCACTGGGGCCGACTCCGCGACTGTCCAAGCGGCGGTAGCCAAGGATGCGAAGGATTGGACGCTCGATGAGCAGGAGGCGGTTGCCAGAGACATTGCCAAGAACGGTACATCGTCTATCGCCTACGCCAAGGCGAAGGCCGCCATGGATGCCGCCACCAAGTTCTCGATAAAGCTGACAGATGGGCAGACGCTCGAGTACCGCATCATCGGCATCAACCACGACGACCTCACGGACGGTTCGGGCAAGGCGGGACTGACGTTCCTCACCACCTCGACGGGTATCAGATCCTGCATGAACGCCACGAAAACGAATGCCGGCGGCTGGGAGCAGTCGGACTTGCGCCGGAAAATGAATTCCGGCGAGATCTGGAACCTGATGCCCTCCGATTTCCAGTCCAAGGTGAAACCGGTCAGGAAGCTCTCGCACAACGTCAGCGGGTACACGGAAAAGGATGACACCGTGACGGCGACAACGGACAAGCTGTTCCTACTCAGCGATTCCGAGATCGTCCCCATTTCCTATTGGGTCTCCAGTTTCCCGTGGACTTCCTCCGAGGGCGCCCAGTACGAGGGCTTCAGGGGTAAGGTGAAATCGAACTATTCGAGCAACTCCGCCATCTCCATTGGCAGCGTTTGGTGGGAGCGTTCGGTGAGTCCGGGCTACCCTGCGAACTTCCTCCGTGTCAACGTCAGCGGCGGTCCGTTGGACGGCGACTTTGCGACGACCTCGATTTGCGTCTGCCCTGCTTGGTGCTTCTAGTTCTGTGTGCTCATACCGAAAGCCCGCACAGGCTGTGCGGGCTTTTCTTTTGGCGATTATTCGAACAATTTGAGGTTCGTGGCACAGGTGGCTAGTTTGAGGAAAAAAATGGGGCCATACAGCGGCTCTCAGAGCGTCTGCCGCACTCCCCCGCCATTACGAGCCCATCCTGGTTGGCGTTTCGAGCTCAGGGAGTATGCGGTGGGTGGATAATGGACTCACCTCGATGACGGAGTTGACGGGAGCGACCATGGCGATGTGCGAAATCGCAGTCAAGTCCGACTCCCCGGAAAGCGATTCGTGGGACTGGAAGAATACAAGGAATGCCTACCTCTTCGATTCCGTCGAGCGCAACGTGCTAAGCTGTCGGTTTCTCCTCGGCATCCTGCTCGAACTCGACAAGGGCATCGGATATCTGTCTGCTGGTGGGAAGCGCGAAGCGCTCTCTGCGCGACACAGTCTCATCGAACATCGGAACAAGGAACGCCCGGACCTTCGCCTCTTGGTCCCGCGATGAGAGTGTTTCCTCCATCAGCGTCCTGAACTCTTCCGGCTTTACGCAGTTTAGGACGGCAAGCAGCTCATCCATCTCTCGTCCGTCGAGCAGGTACTCGACCGCCATGCACGACACCATGGCGTTGAAGTACCGCCCAAAAGACGCGCTGTCGCCCTCGAACAGTATCCCGCCGACTACTCCCGCAGCCACTGTGCCGACCGTTCCGCCGACCATGCCGCCCGCGAGACCGACGATGGTCCCCTCGCCGGGCGACACCGCCGTGCCGGCCACGGCGCCGACCTTCGCCGCCGCGACACCTGCCGCGGCGGCGCCGGCGATTCCCCCGGCGATCGAGGTGGCGAGGCATGCCATGTTCTGGGCGTACTGGGCGCCACTTGCCTTGCCCTGGAAGAGCTTGTAGGTCTCGGGGACCGAGAACACGGCGAGAGTCACCGCTGCCGAGACGGCGTTGCCCCTTAGCATCTTCGCAAGCTGCTTGGAGGCGGCCGCACCGCTGATGGCGGTCTTGCCCGTAAGGGCGCGCAGGCCGTTGACGATTGTGGCGGACGTCTTGAATCCGAGCTCGCCGACCACCGCCTGGCTGGGTGCCATCAACGCGTTGGAAAGCCCCGTTCTGGAGAGCTGCGAGACGACCATGTGCTGGGCGAAGGACAGGCCGAACACCTGGACGCCGGCGGCGATGCCCGCCTGGACGGCACCGGTGATGTCCCTGGTCTCCCTGTACGCCATGAACGTCGTCGCTAGAAACGACAGGCCGAATGCGCAGGAGCATGTGACCGCGCCGGTTGCAGCATCATACTTCAGCGATTCCGCCGTTCCCGGCTTGGCGAGGTTCACCGCCTGGTCGTATGTGAGCTTGCCTTTGCGGACGATCTTCTCGGCGTCCTTGGGGTCGCTGACGCCGGGGACCTTGCCTTGGCTAATCTTCTTCTCGAAACTGCGGAGCACCTGCTGGTACTGGTCTTTCGGGACTTCGAGCTGCATCGGCGTGCGGTCTTCTGTGAGGTAGCGATACTGATGGCTGCTCGGATCGAAGCATGCTTCGAGGGAGCCGCGTGCCGTCTTGTAGTACTTGGTCTGGATCAGAACGCCATCGACGCTTCGGTCGGGGCCGTTCTTCGCGTTGTCCCTCCCCAGAATCTCGGCCTGGTGGCCCTGGAGCCTGTCGATGATGTTGTTGGCCTCCTCGGCAAGCTCTCCGTGGCCCGCAGGTTTGTTGACCGCGGCCCGCTGCTCGACGAAGACCTCCCCGTTGCTGTTGATGGTCGCCGCCGCCGCGACTGCCGCGGCTTTGACCGCCCGATCGTCCACCGTGGCAAGCTCGCTGTCGATGCCGGCGGCTCGGTCATCCTCAAGGCCGCGGATTGCCCGGCAGCGGGATACGAATTGGCCCCGGCACGCTTCGTCGACGGTGAGCGCAAGGTTGCTTTCACTGTCGGAGGCGAAGGGGCCGGGCTCGAAGTACGCCCACTCGAAGTAGAAGAGCCGAGACTGCCTCTTTTCCTTCCCCAGGACGGCGAACGCGTCGGCATCTGCCTTGATGTAGACGCCCTTTTCGGTCATGGCGATGCCGCTGGGCCTGAGGTCGAACTCAGCGTCGGCCCAGACGACGGTCTGTTCCCTCGGTATCGGAAAGGCTGACTTCACCTTGGCTGCATTGGCTTCCGTCAACGGAAGCGGAGACTCCTGGAATGAGCCGAGTAGCTCCTGTGCGCGGGAGCCCTCAATCGCTCTCAGGGCTTCCTGTACCTTGGGCGCGTACTCCGCCTTCTCCGCATCGAGTCTTTCGGCCTCTTTTTCGTCGAGGGAGGCCTTCGCGCCGCTCGCCGCTTCTGCAATCGCTGCACCCGCCGTAGTCGCCGTGCCCACGACCGCAGCGCTTGCCGCAACCGCCATCCCAGATGCCCCCTCGGCAATCTTGGTCGCCGTCTCGCCGGCAGTCTTAGTGGCCCTCTGAATCTCCTGCAGCGGGTCGAAGCCTTTGTCGAATATGCTCATGGACGATTCTTTCTCGTGGGCGAACAGACAGTTCGAATCGCGTTGTTTCTCATGCGAACGTCAGTATACTCTGCGCTTTATGCCTTTGGTTCAGCTGCCAGACCCGGCGCAGGGAACTCGAGCAAGATTGACAAACATTGGGCGGTACAAGGGGGGCACCCACAATCGCCTCTATATCGACGAGGTGCAGCCGTGCGAGGGCTTCGGGAGGGCAATTGACTGCATCCAAGACACTCGGTTTTCTCCCCTACCGTCATCGTTGCCGCTGCGGCAAGACCGGAGCAGAATTATGGAATAGCCCTACGCTCGGCTCGTATTGCAAACCCTGAGCGAAGGGAGTGTCGCATATGCATGCAGCGGCAATTAACCTTCGGGGGGGGGTATCTCCTAGAGGTGCCCGCCTCCGAGGCCAATCGATTATCGAGTACGTCCTGATCATCGCGGTCATCGGTCTGGTTATCGTGTTCGCGGGACCCGGCGTGGCCGGTGCCATCCGAAACCAGTTCAACCTGGTCGGCAACACGGTGAACAGCGGGACTTGCGGCGGCGTCGAGGGCGGCGGCGCGTCCGGTGGCGGCTCCACAGGAGCCGATTCCGCGACCGTCCAGGCGGCTATCGCCAAGGACGCCAAGGACTGGACTCTCGAGGAGCAGAAGGCCGTGGCCGAGGACATCGCCGCGAAAGGCGAGACCTCGCCGGCATATTCCAAGGCCAAGGCCGCCATGGATGCGGGGACGACCTGGTCGGTCAAGCTGACGAACGGCGAAACCATGACCTACCGTATCATCGGCATCAACCACGAGGATTTGGCCGATGGTTCCGGCAAGGCGGGCCTGACGTTCCTCACCACCTCGACAGAGCTTTCGTCCAACATGAACGCCGGCCACACCAATGCAGGCGGCTGGGAGAAATCCGACTTGCGCCAGAAGATGAATTCCGGCGAGATCTGGAAACTCATGCCGTCCGATTTCCAAACCAAGGTGAAATCGGTCAGGAAGCTCACGAACAACGTCGACGGCGAGCGGGCGAACAAGGATGCCGCCGTGACGGCTACCACCGACAAGCTGTTCCTGCTCAGCTACTCCGAGATTGTTGAGACCCCATATAGCGGTTGGTCTGAATACTCTTGGATTGGCAAGGAAGGTGCCCAGTACGAGGCATTCGAGGGCAAAGTGACGGAGAACTATTCGTACAACTCCGCCATTGCCATTGGCCGCCTTTGGTGGGAGCGTTCGATGCTACCTGACAACTCTGCGTACTTCCTCTTAGTCGATCATCGCGGCAGTCCGTCCTGCGCCAATGGTGCCGCGTACTCGGATTGCGTCTGTCCCGCCTGGTGCTTCTAGTTTACTGGATGAAAAGCCTGCGCCATACCGCGCGGGCTTTTCTATTGGCTATCGCACGAACGATTTGAAGTTCGTGGCATAGGTAGTCGGTTTGAGAAAAAAATGGGGCCATAAAGCGGCTCTCAGAGCGTCTGCCGCACTCCCCCACAATTACCTCTGCTGCGCCCTCGTATAGAGTTCATCCCGCTTGCCGTTTGGTTGCAACAGCCCACTTGTCCACCGATCAAGTGAACTACTGGAATAGATACAGCGACACGCTTGTTCGTTACAGTCGCTATATCTATGTAAATCGCCGCGATAAATACAGCCCTTACTCGGCTGTATACCAGCTACGCGTATGTAGATTCATATCGCGTTAATAAATCGGCTCAAGCGCGTGCAAAACGCACAAGTAACCGCAAAAGGCGATTATCGCGCAGGTAGATTTTTGGCATCTTGTTGATTAATCAAAATGAAGCAATTGCTTCAAACAAAAAAGGTCAGGCACTATGTGCCTGACCTGCAAACTTCTGGTCGGGACGACTGGATTCGAACCAGCGACCCCTTGACCCCCAGTCAAGTGCGCTACCAAGCTGCGCCACGTCCCGAAGCTTTTGTTTGTTGCTCTGCTCTCGCTCGCAACAGGGAGTATATTAACCCGAAACTTTGTCCTTGTGCAAGAACTTTTTTACAAATTTTGAAGCAAGTCCAAAATTGTATCTGCGAGCTGGGGTTTTGTTAATACGGGAAGTTCTTGCGTGCCCGTTGTGCTCACAATCCAGGCCTTGTTGGTGTCAGTCCCAAAGCCCGAATCGGCGCGCGATACATCGTTGGCGATAATGGCATCGCAGCCCTTTCGGGTCAATTTACGCTCAGCGTACTCGACGACGTTATCGGTCTCGGCCGCAAAGCCGATCACGCTGCGATTGCCCTTTTGACGTGAGAGCTCGGCCAAGATGTCAACGGTCTCGACGAGCTCAATTCGATCCAGGCGTTCGTTGGCCTTTTTGAGCTTATGGTCCGCAGGGGCCGCCGGTGTGTAGTCGGCGACGGCGGCCGCGCAAATGGCCGCATCGGCCGCCTGGAAGGCGCTCAGCGCCGCCTGGAGCATCTCTGCGGCGGTCTGCACGCGCACGCACTCCACGCCGCGGGGAACATCGAGCGATGTCGGTCCCAGTACGAGCGTGACGGAGGCACCGCGGCGTGCGGCCTCCCCCGCCAGAGCGATACCCATCTTGCCCGATGAACGGTTACCAATGAAGCGCACGGGGTCGATCGGCTCGTGCGTGGGGCCGGCGGTAATCACGATGCGCTTACCTGCCAGGTCCTGAGGCGCTGGGTTGAGCGCCTCGCAGACAGCCTCGACGATCTCCTCGGGCTCGCTCATGCGTCCCGTGTCCACGTCGCCGCAGGCAAGGTAGCCACTGCCCGGACCCACCACATGCACGCCGCGGTCGCGCAGCGTGGCCATGTTGGCCTGCGTCGCCGGCGCCTTCCACATGCCGTTGTTCATAGCGGGTGCGATCACGATGGGTCGCGGCGTTGCCAGCAGCGTGGTGGAGATGAGGTCGTCGGCGATGCCGTTGGCCATCTTGGCGATGATATTGGCCGTCGCGGGCGCCACGACCACCAGATCGGGCTCCTGCGCCAGCGAAATGTGGTGGATGGGGTCGGAGGGGTCGTCGAACAGGCCCACGGCAACGGGCTCGTTGGTGAGCGCACGGAAGGTGAGCGGGCCCACAAACTCGATGGCATGCTCGCTCATAACGACCTTGACGCGCGCGCCGCGCTTTTGCAGCAGGCGCACGATATTGCACGATTTATGGGCGGCGATCCCGCCGGTAATGCCCAGCAGGATCGTTTTTCCCTCAAGTTGCATTGAATTGTTGGATGCCGCCGTCATCGCTAGGCTTCCTTGCTCGGGAGTACCAGGAGGCGGTGGCAGTACGGGCAGTGCGTAATCTCGCTGCCGTCGTGGTTGAGGTCGCTCATGGACGATGCCTGCAGCGCGGTGTGGCAGACCGTGGGGATGTTGCCCTGGATGGTCTCGACGGCCAGGCCGCGGAACTGCTTGAGCAGACGCTCGTAGTCGGTGAGCACGTCGGCTGGCAGCGTGGCGGCAAGCGCGGTGCGCTCCTTAGTGGCGGCGTCAATCTGAGCCTGCAGGTCGGCAGCCTTGGCGCGGGCGGCCTTGGTATCGGCCTTCACGCCCTCCTCGAACTTGGCGATGATTGCCTGCGCGCGGGCCTCGCGGTCGAGCGCCTCTTTGTGGGCGACAACGACATCCTTGCGGGTGTGCTCAATCTTGTCCAGACGCTTGGCCAGGGTGGCGAGTTCATTCTCCAGGTCCTGAACCTCGCGGTAGTCGGAGCCGTCGACGTGGCGCTTCTTGGCAGCCTCGATGGCGTTATTCGTCTGGATCTCGGTGGTGTTGAGATCGTCGAGCTCAATGTCCAGATCCTTGCGCTGGGCGTAGAGCTTGGTCATCTCGGACTTGAGCTTCACATAGGTCTTGCGCTTGGAAGCGAGCTCCTTGAGCTCCGGCATATTGGCAAGTTCGCTCTTGTTGCGGGCGAGCTCCAAATCGATCTGTTGCAGCTTGAGTAGCGTAGCGCCGGCGCTCATAAGTTCTCTCCTTTTGTCACAGTCCACCATTGGCAAGGGTTCAGTATTTTAATCGCATGACGGGGGTCGACCCCGGCGTCAACTGCAGAGTTCATCAATATATCAACGAACGGCTCCTCGGAGCGGTCGTGGCCGAGCAAGATCACCGGCAGTCCGCGCAAGGTAAGGTCTTGCGTCACGTGGTAGCCTGCCTCGCCCGTCACGACAACATCTGCGCCTGCGGCGATGGCGAGCTCTCCAAAGTCGCCCAGGGAGCCGCCCAAAACGGCGACGGTGCGGCACGGGCGATCGGCTTCGCCCCACACACGCGGGTCGCTGCCAAAGGCCGTGGCAGCACGGGTGGCAAGATCACGCAGCGTGCACGGGTCGTTGAGCGTTGCAAGTGCGCCCAGGCCGGTGGCCTCGGGGTCGTCCACGTGCTCCAGTGAGCTCACGGGTGCGGCACCCAGCAGCTTGCTCAGGCAGACACGGGCTTCGTGCGAGCGGTCTAGGTTGGTGTGGAGCGAGATAATGCTCACGCCGCAGCGGGCAGCCTCGTAGAGGGCCGCGCTGCACTGGGGTCGTGTGGCATCCGCCGGGCAAAAGGCCTCGGGCGCCTTGATATAGACGGGATGATGCGCCAGCAGCACGTTGGCGCCGGCTTCTTGGGCGCGGCGAACATTAGCCTCGGTCGCATCGAGTGCGCAGGCAACGCCGGTGATCTCCGCGGCCGGATCGCCAACGGAGAGTCCTACGTGATCCCAGCCCTCGGCGTCCGCCTTGGGATAGCGTGCCAGCAGCGCGCGCTCAAGCTCGGCGACGATCATGCGGCACCCACGATCGAGAGCAGCGTCTGGCCGAACTCGTCCAGATCGCTCGGATTCACGCGGTCATCAAAGGAAATGCGCAGTGCGCCCAATGCCTGCTCGCGTCCGATGCCCATCGCGCTCAAAACGTGGCTGGGGTCCATACTGCCGCTCGAGCATGCCGAGCCTGCCGATACCTCAAAGCCGGCGGCGTCGAGCTTGACGATGAGCTCCTCGGAGTCCATGCCGTCGACGTAGATCGAAACCATACCTGGCAGACGATCTGCCTGGGCGTAGTCGCCCATCGTGGCGTGAATGCGAGGATGGGCCGTAAGCGTGGCGTAGAGCCTATCGGATAAGGCCTGCAGCGTCGCACGCTCCTGGGCCACATGGGGAGCCAGCGTGCGGGCGGCAGCGGCAAAGGCCAGCTGCGTGCGCAGATCCTGCGTGCCGGCGCGACGGCCGGCTTCCTGTCCACCACCAAAGATGCGCGGACGCAGCGGCGTGCGGCTCTTAAGGTAGAGTGCGCCGGATGCCACGGGGCCGCCAATTTTGTGGGCGGCGACGGACATGGCGTCGACGCCCAGCTGGGCGGCATCGAGCGGAATATGCAGATAACCCTGGATGGCATCGGTGTGGAACAGGGCGCCGACAGCATGTGCAGCGGCGGCCAGCTCGCGGATGGGCTGCACCACGCCGGTCTCGTTGTTGGCAACCATGATGCTCACGAGCGCCACGTCGTCGCCGAGCAGCTCGATAAGCGCGGCAGGCTCAATGTAGCCCGCGCGGCAAGGCGTCGCCAGGTCGACGGTAAAACCGGCGGCACGCAGCAGCGGCAGGTTGTCTAGAATCGAATCGTGCTCGATGGCAGATACGATCACGCGGTTACGCTTGCGATCGCGCTGACGAGCGCCCTCGGCAAGACCGAGCAGCGCCAGCTGGTTGGCTTCGGTGCCGCCGTTGGTCAGAACAATCTCGGACGGGCGGACGCGCGCGCCAAAGCTGCGGGCAATCTCGCGACGCGCCACTTCCAGGCGTGCAGCGGCCTTGCGGCCGAGCGAATGCAGCGAGTTGGGGTTGACGCCGGCAAGCTCGCTGTCGTCGTACTCGCGCTGCGCAAGGAGCGCCTCGGCGCGCATGGGCGTCGAGGCGGCATAGTCAAGATTTACGGGTATGCGGTTTTGACCTGCGGTCATAAGGGTTTATGCCTCCTGTGCGGCTTCGTTGCCCAGCTTCTGCAGCAGCGCAACCTCGGCAGCGGGATCTTCGGACTTAAATACGGCGGAGCCGGCCACCAGGACATCGGCACCGGCCTTGACGACCTCGGCGATGTTTTTGGAAGAGATGCCGCCGTCGACCTCGATCATGGGCGACACGCCGTGGCGCTCGCACATGGCTTTGAGCTCGTGGAGCTTGGCGATGGTGCCCGGGATAAAGCTCTGGCCGCCAAAGCCGGGGTTCACGCTCATCAGCAGCACCATATCGACGACGTCGATGATGCTCTCGAGTACGCACACGGGGGTGGCGGGGTTGAGCACCACGCCGGCCTTGACGCCGCGCTGCTGAAGATGCGTGAGCGTGCGGTGCAGGTGCGTGGAGGCCTCATAGTGCACGGTGATCATGTCGGCACCGGCGTCGGCGTACCAATCGACCGTCTCATCGGGGTTCGATACCATCAGGTGCGCGTCGACCGGCACGTCGGTGGAGCGCTTGACGGCCTTGAGGATGTCAACGCCAAAGGTGAGGTTGCCGGTAAAGTGACCGTCCATAACGTCGAAGTGCACGTAGTCGGCACCGGCGATCTTGTCGAGCTCGCCCTTGAGGTTGGCCATATCGGCCGAGAGGACGGACGGAGCGATTTTGATGGAACCCATGGTAGAAGCCTTTCTGCGCTAGTCGGTGAGTCCGTAGAACTCTTGGGAGGGTACGCGGTCGGTAAGAATCTCGAGCGCCCTATCCAAAGTAACACCGTTGTAGAGCGTTTGCTCCACGGCAAAGGTGAGCGGAATGTCTACACCCAGTGAACGGGCAAGTTCGCTGACGCTGCGGGCCGCGACGGCGCCCTCGACAACCATATGCGTGCGCGTCTGGTACTCGTCGAGCGACACGCCGTGGGCAAACTCGTAGCCAAAAGTGCGGTTGCGCGAATGCTCCGAGGTACAGGTGGCAATGAGGTCGCCCATGCCGGCAAGTCCCATGCAGGTCATAGCTTGACCGCCGCGAGCGTGCACCAGACGGCTGATCTCGGCCAGGCCGCGCGTCATGATGAGGGCGAGTGTGTTGTCGCCTGCGCCGGTGCCGGCGGAGATGCCGCACACGATGGCGATGACATTTTTCATAGCGCCGCAGACCTCGACACCGGTCATGTCTTGCGACAGATAGATGCGGAAGGCCGTGGACAGGAGCAGGTCCTTAAAGGTCTCCCCTATCTGCGGATCTTTGCTGGCGATGACGGCGGCAGAAAGCCCGCCGCGGCAGATCTCCTCGGCATGGTTGGGGCCCGAGAGCGCCGCCACACGCGCCTCGTTGCCAATCTCGCTGGCAATGACCTCGCTCATAAGCAGGCCGGACTCGGGCTCAATGCCCTTGGTGAGGCAGAGTACCGGGGTATCGGCGGCGACAAAGGGCGCAGCCTGGTGGCAAACGCTGCGAAGGTGCGTCGAAGGAACGGCGAAGATGATGGCCTCGGCGCCGTCGAGCGCCTGTACCAGGTCCGTGGTAGCGACGACATTGGCGGGCAGCTCATATCCCACCAGATACCGGGGGTTACGGTGCTCGCCGTTGATGCCGGCGGCCGTCTGCTCGCTGTGGGCCCACATGGCCACGCGCTCGGCTCGCGCGGCGGCAAGGCCGGCGACGGCGGTTCCCCAGGAGCCAGAGCCAATCAGCGCAACATTCATGACTCTCTCCTACTTATCGTCGGGCTCGGTGACGCGCTTGGTAAACGAGAGCTTGGACTCCTTACCGGCCATGAGCTTTTGGATATTCGAGCGATGGGCCCACACCACGGTGATGCCGATCATCGCCATGCAGAACTTGAGGCCCAGGCTGCTGTACGGAAAGACCGCGCAAGCAGCGATAGGAAGTCCGATGGCTGCGGCAAGCGAGCCTACTGACACATACTTGGTGATGGCGACGGCCACGATAAACATGCCCAGCAGCGACAGGCCAATAGGCCAGTACCAGGCGAGGATAACGCCCAGGCCCACGGCGATACCCTTGCCGCCGTGGAAGTTGAGGTAGGGTGAGAAGATGTGTCCCCACACGGCAGCCAGGCAAATGACGCCGAGCATCCAATCGCCGGCTGCACCGGGGGCCATAATGCTCGGCGGAAAACCATAGCCCACGCTCGCGATGAGCGGACGCGCGATAAGGACGCAGATGGCGCCCTTAAGGCAGTCGAGCAGCAGGGTGAGCGCGGCGACCTTGGGACCGGCCACACGCAGTGCGTTGGTGGTGCCGATGTTGCCGGAGCCCGCCTTGCGAATATCCGTATGGTTGAACACGCGGCCCAGGATCAGGCCAAACGGAATCGCCCCGATAAAGAACGAGACCACGGCGCAGATGGCGGTCAGAAGAATCGGATTATGCATCCTTCTGCTCCTTCTTTCTAAAGAAGAGTCGAATGGGCGTGCCGGCAAAGTCGAAGGTCGAGCGCATGCGGTTCTCCACGTAGCGCTGGTAGGTGTCGTTGACCAGGTCGCTATGGTTGACGAAGAACGTGAACGTCGGCGGGTTGACGCCCGTCTGAGTCACGTAATGCATACGCAGGCGGCGCTTGCCGTCCACCACGGTATGACCGAACTCGCGCAGGTCGGTGAGGAACGTGTTGAGGCGCGAGGTGCTGATCTTTTGCGAGCGCGTCTTTTCGGCGGCGTCGACCATTGCCCAGATCTTCTCGACGCTGCGGCCGGTCAGGGCAGAGATGCGCAGGTACTGGGCCCAGGGAGCCATAACGCCCAGACGGCGGTCGATAGTCTCCATGCAGGCCTCGCGCTTACGGTCGTCGTCGAGAAGATCCCATTTGTTGAGCAGCACAACGATGGCGCAGCCGCGCTCGATGGCCAAGCCCATGACCTTCTGGTCCTGCTCGGTAACGCCCACGGAGGCGTCGACGACGAGCAGCGCCACGTCGGCGCGGTCGATGGCGCGCAGGCCGCGGACCATGGAGTAGTACTCGATGTTCTCGTAAACGGTGCTCTTCTTGCGAATGCCCGCGGTGTCGACCATGCGGTAGTGCTTGCCGTTACGCTCGACGACCGTGTCGATGGCGTCGCGCGTCGTGCCGGCAATGTTGGACACGATAGAGCGGTCGGCGCCCAGGATGCGGTTGAACAGCGACGACTTACCGGCGTTGGGACGGCCGATGATGGCGACATTCAGCGCATCGGGGAACTCGTCGGCGACTTCGTCCTCTTCCTCGGGAAGCAGGGCCACGATGTCGTCGAGCAGGTCGCCCGTGCCGTGGCCGTGCAGGGCCGAGAGCGGCGTGGGCTCGCCGATGCCGAGCGAATAGAACTCCCAGATGCTGTCGTTCTCGCGATCGGGGTTGTCGAGCTTGTTCACCAGCAGAAAGACCGGCTTGTCGCAGCGCTTGAGCATGCGAGCGACCGACTCGTCCTCCTCGGTAACGCCGGTGCGGCCGTCGACCACAAACAGGATGACGGCGGCTTCCTCGGCGGCGGCGAGGGCCTGGTCGCGAATGGACGTGGCGAAGACGTCATCGCTCTTGAGCGGCTCGATACCGCCCGTGTCGACGATGGTGAACTCGCGGCCGTTCCAATCGGCCGTGTGATACGAGCGGTCGCGCGTGACGCCGCGGGACTCGTGGACGATGGCGTCCGAGGTCTGGGCCAGGCGGTTAACGAGCGTGGACTTGCCCACGTTGGGGCGTCCGACGACGGCGACGATAGGTTTCATCTGCTCTCCTTTAATGGGTAGGGTCAGTGGAAGTGTTAGAGTCTGCGGGCACAATGCCAAGGATGTGTTCCAGGGTATCGAGCAGCTCATGCGGCATGGTCGACACCACATGAACCTCGGCGCCGCGACTGGTAAGGCTTGCGAGTAAATCGTCACGATGATACTCGTCAAGCGTCATGCCGTCAGCGTTGAACATGAGCTTAGGCACAAAGAGCATAACCCCCGACAGGTCTTGGGGCAGCTGCTCCAAGATGTCACACGCGACGATGAGGCCGGTCACGTCCACATTGCCGCCAAAGTAGCGGTTCTTGATGGCTGTGACGGTGCCGGCGAGACCATACGGCGACTCCACAAAGCGCGCCACGGTGTCGCGTGCGCTGGCGCCTGAGAGACATAGAAGCCGCTGGTTGCGGGCGGCGACGGCCTCGCGGACGCGGGCCAGACGCTCGGCGTCGGTAGTCAGCACGTCGTCGGTCTCGTCCAGATACGAGCGGATCATGCCGATGCCGTCGTAGTACTGCGGGTAACCGTCGTAAAAGTCTGCCTCGGGAGGATCGATGCCGGCGTCCAGATAGAACTCGTCGCTCATCTGGAAGGTGTGGCGGCCAAAGCGTTCGTAGGCACGATCCTGGTAGGGACGGATCATGGCAATGGTCTCGCGTGCTAGCTCGGGCTTGTCGCTGTAGGACCAGCTAAAACGGTTCTGATGCTTGGTAAAACCGAGCGGCACAATGCCCAGGCTTGTGATTTGCTCGTGCTCCTCGCAAAAGCGCAGGGTCTTTTCCAGCTCCTCGCCGTCGTTCATGCCGGGGCACAACACGATCTGCGCGTGAATCTCGATGCCGGCGGCCATGATGGCCTCGAGCACATCCATGCCGCGCTGGGCGTTGCGGCCCATTATGCGTCGGCGGACATCGGGGCTCACGGCGTGGACCGACACGTTCATGGGGCTCATGTTGCGTTGGATGACGTTTTGCACGTCCTCGTCGGTAAGGTTCGTGAGCGTGACAAAGTTGCCCTGCAAAAAGCTCAGGCGGTAGTCGTCGTCGCGAATGTAGAGCGTGGAGCGGCCGCCCTTGGGCAGCATCGTCATAAAACAGAACACGCAGGCGTTTACACAGGTGCGCATGCCGTCGAAGATGGGGCCATCGAACTCAAGGCCCCAGTCCTCTCCCGGGAAGCGGTCGAGCTCGACTGGGGTGACGCTGTTGTCGCGCGGGTCGAAAACCTCGAGGTCGACGGTGTCGTCGTCTGCCTCCCAGAGCCACACGATCATGTCGGTGAGCTGCTCGCCGTTGACCGTGAGCACGCGCATGCCCGGCTCGATACCCACATCCCATGCGGGCGATTCGGGACGCACGTTCTTTACGAGCGCGCCCTCACCCGGCTCGGGGTCGCGGCTGCGCCCGTAATCGGCCACCTCGGCGGCGTATGCGGGTACGGTCTGGTCCATGGTTAGCGGTAAAGCTCCTTGATGCGCTCGACGGCGCGCTCGATGTGTTCTTGCGGGGTGGAGGCTCCGGCGGTGATGCCGATGTGGTGAGCGTCGGTAAACCACGCGCCCTGGAGCTCGGAAGCTTCCTCGATGTGATGCGTGTGCTCGCAGGCGTCTGCGCAAATTTGAGCCAGGCGGCGGGTGTTGCCCGAGTTCTTGCCGCCCACGACGACCATGCAGTCGCAGCGGTTGGCAAGTGTGGCTGCTGCCTGTTGACGCTCACTCGTGGCGGCGCAGATGGTGTTGATCACACGCAGCTCCTGCACGCGCGGGGTGATAGCCGCCACGACCTCGGCGAGGTTCTGCGCGGTCTGGGTGGTCTGCACGACGAGGCCTACCTTGCCCTTGAGCGACAAGGCGTTGGCGTCAGCGGCACAGCTCACGACCTGCGCATCGTCGCCTGCGTGGCCTAGAATGCCCTCGACCTCGGGGTGCCCCGGCTCGCCCACGACGATCACACGGTAGCCCTCGCGCACCCAGGGCCCCCCCCGCCCCGCGCCGCA
>UQIT01000031.1 GCA_900541175.1 uncultured Collinsella sp. | reverse complement strand
GCACCAAGGAAGCGCGGCCACCGCCATCCACGGCTTGACGGCGGCCAGACCCGCCTCCACGCTGGCACGAGTGACGTCGACCAGGCACTGGCGCTCGGCCGAGACCTCGCCGATGCAGAACATACGGCTCGAATCACTAAAGTAACCGTCCAGGATCGTGGAGCAGTCGACGTTGATGATGTCGCCCTCGTGCAGCACATCCGCATCGCAGGGGATACCGTGGCAGACGACGTCGTTGATCGAGGTGCACACGCTTTTGGGGTAGCCCTCGTAGTTGAGGTCTGCCGGTGTGCCGCCGTGCTCGACGGTGTAGTCATAGATCATCTGGTCAATCTGGTTGGTAGTCATGCCTGCGGCGATGTGTTCGCCTACGTAATCGAGCGCGCCCACGTTGATAGCGGCCGAGCGCTTGATGCCCTCGATATCGGCGGGCGTCTTGTAGAGCGTGCGGGGCAGAACCTCCCAGCCCTCTTCCCACAAGCGCTCGAGGCGCTCGTCGAAGGCGCTATGGCATTTCTTATATTTTTTGCCGCTGCCGCACCAGCAAGCGTCGTTGCGGCCAGGAACGGGTCCTTTGTCATACATGGCTAACTTCCTTTCATCCGCAGCTAGTATAGCCCACCCACGCGTCCATTAAAGTTGCGGTGATATAGTTCCGATTTAAGCGGTTTAACAGCATAAACAGGAACTATATCACCGCAACTGATGGAGTGGGATGGCGGACACTGGCTGCTGCGTGGTTTTGCTAGTAGCTCACCTGGCAGGGGATGCCGAGGGCACGCGCGCGCGCGGCAATGGCGTCGAGGGCCTCGGGTGCTGCTTTGGCAAGGCCGGCGATTGGTGTCTCGCGCGCCACCGTGTAGATGGTCGCTTCTTGTGGGCGAATGCGCTCAAGCGCCGCGAGCCAGGGGGCAACGTACTCCTCGCCGGTGTTGTCGATGGGCTTGCCCAGATACTCACCGGTCAAAAAGATCGTCTGGATAATAACGCGACCGTCAAAGCTTGCGAACGTCTCAATCTGGTGCTCAACGTCGTAGGGGCCAACGGGCTGGTCGAGCAGCTGGATAAACGCCGAGTCGGCGGTATCGAGCTTAAGAATGTTGTCATCGACCATCATGAGCGCGTCGTGCACCTCGGGGCGGTCGGCGCGCGTGCCGTTGGAGAGCACGGCGATCTTGGAGTTTGGGACAAGCTCGTCGCGCAGCGCGACGGCGCCGGCGATGGCCTGCGGAAACTCCGGTGCGGCGGTGGGCTCGCCGTTGCCTGCGAAGGTGATCACATCGGGGAGCTCGCCCTCGGCTGCCATCTCGCGCAGCTTTGCCTCGAGCGCGTCGAGTACCACGGCAGCTGTGTTGTGCGGCTCATGGCAGGGGCGCTCGGCGTTGAGGCCGTTTTCGCAGTAAATGCAGTCGAACGTGCAGATTTTGCCGCTGGCCGGCATCATGTTGACGCCGAGCGAGAGGCCAAGGCGACGGCTGCGAACGGGCCCAAAGATGGGGCTGGCATTCAAAAACGTAGACATAGGCATATGCTCCTCAAGACAATTGTGCCTAAGCATAGCATCGGCTCCAAAGCAAGGTGTGGGCTCTTGCTTTACAAGTTTCGTTTTTTCACGTCGCTCATTATGCCGTGCCATGAAAAGCCTCGGGTCGGGTACAGTTAATCTGTTAACAAGGCGTAAGGCAATACGGGTCCGTCCAACCGCACTGACGTGCAACCGGATGAGCATTGATGATGGGGGCACAACATGGATTTTACGGTCGAGAATGCGGGCACCACGATTGCCTGTCGCGAATATGCCGGCCCAGATGTGTCGCCTGATGCTCCTGCCTTGGTGTGCGTGCACGGCGCTTGTGTCGACGGCACATTTTTCGACGGTATCGCTTGTGAGCTCAGCCGCAACTACCGCGTAATTGCCTACGACCGCCGCGGCTGCGGTGGCAGCAGCGATGCGGCAGACGGCAGCTATGATCTTGCCGCTCAGGCCGCCGATCTGCAAGCCGTGATCGAACACGTTGGCGCTTCGGCAAATGTGCTTGCGCATAGCGCCGGTACGTTGGTGGCGCTGGAGCTTCTTCGCACCGAACCTCATCTCGTCGCCCGTGCGATTCTGCATGAGCCGGCTGTGTCGGCCGAAGGCGTCGGTATGGGCGCAGCTCCGGTTTTGCTCGATATGATTGCAGCTGGAAAGGTTTCAAGGGCGCTCCGGCTTTTCTTGGGAGCTCTCGGCGACTTGGACCCCGAGGCTCCTGGGACGACCGAAGCGGAAGTCAAACATGCCCTGCGCAATGGTCGTTGCTTTATGGCCAATGAATACGGAACAAATATGACATATGCTCCCGACTGGGAGCGCGCCCGCGCGTCAAAGGCGGTGTCGGCCGTGTTTTTGGGCGAGCTTTCGGTCGATACACCTCGCGAGGCTGGCACGCGAGCGGCTGCCGAATATCTCGATTGCCCCCTTGTGACGATCCCGGGCGCGCATAACGGTTTGCGCGATCGCCCCGTTACGGCGGCAAACGCCGTTCGCGACGTCTTGGAGCGTTAGCACGCTCGATGACCTGCGGGGAGAGGGGCTGTTAGCGTTTCGTCATTGTTAACGAATGCGCCCATAACCGCGCGCCCGCGGCTCCATTACCGCCGTTTGCCAGGTCATAAAAATGTAACGATAATCGCGCGTTTGCCTTCAGCTGTTAGATGTTACCCTTGTACCAATTGATATGCACCGTTGCCGTGCGTAACGATAGGAAGGGCCCCATATGCTCAATAATCACGAGGTCAATCTAACCGACGAGGAGGCTGCCGCCGAGGTCGCCCGCGTCGCGAAGACCTACCCCGTGGTGCGTTTGCTGTCGGCCGATCAGATTAAGAGCGAGCCTAACTGCCTGCTCGCCGGCAATCGGTGCCCTTGTCTGCGTCAGTCGAGTCTTGAGGCCTTGGCAGATTCCGATGAGGTGTCGGAGCAGCTGCTCAATGATGGTACCGAGTACCGCGCTCGCCTACGCCCTCTGAAGGTCGAGGGCGAGCCTCACGTCTTGCTGATGGTGCGTCCGATTGATGAGCAAGAGGCTGCAGAAGAGGACCTCGTCTACACCGACGTGCTGACGAGTGTGCGCAATCGCCGATATTACGAGGAAAAGCTCCGTAGTGCCCGCATGAAGGCCGGCGTTGCGGTGATCGACCTTGATGATTTTAGGGTCTTCAACGATACGTGTGGCCGTCATGCCGGCGACCTTGCGCTCGGTGCTGTGGCGACGGCCATACGCAGCGGAATTCGTTCGACTGACGAGCTCGTACGCTATGGCTGCGACAAGTTTGTGGTCGTCATGCCCAATATTCCCTCCGATGACTTCACCCGTCGCCTGCATCAGGTGTCCGATGCCGTTCATGCCACGATTGTTCCGGGCCATGAGTACGTGAGCTTGACGGCATGTGTTGGTGGCGTTCGCATTCATGGCGAGACGGTCGATGAGGGAGTTGGCCGCGCTGTCCAGTTATTGAGCCGCGCTAAGGCAAAAGCCGGTACGGTCGTGACCGATGCCGATTCCATCGAAGCCTTCCAAAGCGAAAAGCCTTTGGTGCTTATTGTCGATGACTCCGAGATGAACCGAGCCATTCTCAACGAGATGCTCAAGGACGAGTACTGCATCCTCGAGGCCGCCAACGGTCGTACGGCGCTCGACATGGTCGACCGCTATGGCGATGAGCTGTCGCTCGTGCTGCTGGATATTGTCATGCCGGGCATAAGCGGCTTTGAGGTGCTGGCCGGTCTGTCGCGCCGATCGGTTGGTGACAATCTGCCTGTCATCATGATTTCGAGCGAAGACTCCGATGATATGGTTCTGCGCGCGTACGAGCTGGGCGCCTCAGACTATATCAACCGCCCGTTTGACTCCCGTGTCGTGCGCCGCCGCGTAAGCAACACCATCCGCCTATACGCCAAACAGCGCCGCCTGACGAACCTGCTGTCCCAGCAGTACAACGAGCGCGTCAAGAACAGTCGCATGCTCATCGACATCATGGCCGGCGTCATGGAGCTTCGCAACGGCGAGAGCGGCAGGCACGTTACGAACATCGAGAAGCTGACCGAGCTGCTGCTTGGCTGTCTGGTCCAGCGTAGCGACACCATTTCCCTTGACAATGAGGAGCGCTCCACGATTGCCCTGGCTTCGGCGCTGCACGATATCGGCAAGATGTCGATTGACGATGCGATTCTCAACAAACCCGGGCGCCTTACGCCCGAGGAGTTCGAGATTATGAAGACGCATACCACGATCGGCGCCGACATGCTGCTTGAGCTGGGTAGCCATCACGCCGGCAATGCGCTTATGGAATATGCGTACCAGATTGCGCGTTGGCACCACGAGCGCTGGGACGGCAAGGGTTATCCCGATGGCCTTAAGGGCGACGAAATCCCCATTGCCGCACAGGTGGTTTCGGTGGCCGACGTGTACGATGCGCTGACGAGCGTGCGCGTGTACAAGGACGCTATCCCGCACAAGGAGGCAATTCAGATGATCCTGGACGGTAAGTGCGGCACCTTTAACCCGCTGCTGCTCGATTGTCTGCTCGAGGTGCAAGACCAAATTGCCGAGACGTTAGCACGCCCCGCTGACGTCGTTGCGTTTCCCACGATTTAGTTTGACCAAAGGAGTTTTTAATCCATGATTTCCATGCGTGAGGCGTATGAGAAGATCGGCGCCAATTATGGTGACGCGTGCGCTCGGCTGATGGGCGAGGAAATGCTCGCCCGCTTTGCCCTCAAGTTTTTGGATGACGAGAGCATGGACAAGCTGGAGGCTGCCATGGCGGCGGGAGACGCCGAGGAAGCGTTTATGGCAGTGCACACGCTCAAGGGCGTGAGCCAGAACCTGGGATTCGATAATCTGTACGAGCCGGCGGTCGTGGTGACCGAGGCACTGCGTGGTGCCGATGCCGTTGACGGCGCTCGCGAGGGGATGCATGCGCTGCAGCAGCAATATGCGGCTACGATGTCGGCCCTGCGCGAGGCGGCCGAATAAGAGCTTGTGGGCCTTGATGACTATGAGAGTGGATAATCTCCCGTTTTAGGCCCGGTGGTGGCCTCGAAGTGGGAGATTATCCACTCTCGTTCGATACGTGTCCAAAAATCCACTCTCACCCCTTCCGATTAGTGAATGGCCTATGCGCACTGGCGGGGCTTTCCGTATGCAATCTATATCGTTGTTCGATAAACTGTTCGAATAACGATAGAGTCGATGAGGGTGAGTGTATGTCCAACAGCGTTCAGCGTATGGCCAAGGCGGGCGAAAATATCAGGAAGCTTGGTTTTTGCATGGCAGCCGTTTTTGCAGGGATGCTCGTCGCTTTTGCCGCGTTGGTTGTTTACGTGATTTGGTATGCGGTTGAAAACGTTGCTTCTGTCGATTCTTTTGGTGTCGTGACGCTTCTCAATGGCGGGTGCATCGTTATCCCAAGCGGACTGTGCCTGGCACTCGTTGTGGGTATTTCGCTTGTCGTTTTGTGCGGGATCAGCCGTAACATCTCGCGGGGCGTCTCGCCCTTTACCAGGGCACATGTGCGGCTTATCCGTGTTCTTGCACTTGCCTTTGCTGTTAACACTGCGGTTTCGTTTGTTGGTGCCTATGGATCGGTCAATCTCACCATTGGCGGACTGGAGCTTTACATCGTGCCTCATTCCTTCGTTATTGAGATTTGCCAAGGCGCTACCTTTGATGCGGGGTCGTTTATCGGCGCAGTTGTCTGCTTGTTTATCTCGGCGATCTGGAGTTATGCCTCGCTGCTCCAAGAGCAGTCTGACGAGCTTGTGTAGGAGGAAACATGAGCTATCTCATCATCGAGCTTGAGACGCAGCTGCTTAAGACCGGAAAGACCAGCGCTGATCTGATTCGGGCGACGGGGCATACTCCGGCTAATATTTCAAAGCTTAGAAACGGAAAGATAAAAGCTATTCGCCTAAAGACGCTTCTTGATATCTGTGATGAGCTTGATTGTCAACCGGGAGATATTATTCAGCGCGTGAGCGAGAAAGAGCTTGAGGAGCTTATTGTCGAGCGCGCAAAAAATGTCGTGAGACAGATGCGGGACGGCGGAGGCAATGAGGTATCGCTTCCGACGTCAGTCTTCGCTGTCGATTTGAGTGACGAGTAGCTTAAGGCAAACAACTAAAACGAAGTATCAGCGTGAAGGGACCCGTGTCTAACACGGGTCCCTTCTTTTAGATTATCTTGACAAATATGAGTTATCGAAAAACAATAACAACAATGGAAAACGATAAAGGAAAGAAGGAACGATATGAGCGGTTTTTCTATCAAGCAGAACGGGGGTCCAATGAACGCATCAGCGATAAAGCTATCAAAAGTTTCAAAACGCTACGGAAAACGGCACGTTTTGCATGACGTTTCCTTCGAGGTGCATCAGTCTGAGCTCTGTGCCCTTGTCGGTGCAAACGGTGCGGGCAAAAGCACGCTTATTAAAATCGTCTTGGGCCTCTGCGAGCCATCTTCGGGGAGCGTGGAGCTCTTTGGAGGCAAATCAAAAAGAGAGCTTGGCCTGATGCGGACGCGTGTCGGCTATGTGCCAGATTCCAGCGGAGCATATCAATCTCTCAGCGCGGTTGAGAATCTTCAAATCCGATGTGCGGAATGGGGGCTTGATGAGAAACGTGAGGTTCCTCGCGTCTTGGGCCTAGTTGGGCTGGACGTCGATGAGAAAAGGAGCGTGAGCAGTTTTTCTCTGGGAATGAAGCGGCGACTTGATATAGCTACGGCTTTGTTGGGTGACACTGATCTGCTTATTTTTGATGAGCCAGCAAATGGGTTGGACCCGCTGGGCATCGAGAGCATATGGGCTCTTATCGGTCGATTGAATCGAGAACAGGGTAAGACCATGCTCATCTCTAGCCATGATTTGGATGAGTTGGCATCAGTTGCAACAAGTTGCGTGTTTATTCATGACGGCGAACTGCTGAAAATGGAACCGATGGACGTCATAAGGGATGAGGCATCGTCCCTAAAAGAGTATTACAGGCGCTTGATGAAGGCGGTCTCGCTATGAAGCGGGCGATCCATCCCATAAAGGCAGATATGATGCGTTTGCACAGGATATTTCCGGCGAAGTTTGGTCTTGCGCTTATGCTGGCGTTCGGCCTTCTCTTTGGCATCTTTCTAAAAAACGGAACAAAGTTGCTCGCCTTTGGTAATAGCGTTTTTGGGGAGGATATTGGCTTCTGCTGGAATGTAATCGATCCTTCTGCACCCGATGAGTCCCTTGTGCGTAGCGCCTTTGCCGGCACATCTCTGCTTGTGCCGCTCATCGTTTGCCTGGTAATTCTACAGGAGCGTGGCTATGAAGAGGGCTGCCGAATTTCTTTGGCAAGAGGTCTCAACCGCTTTTATGGGGCTCTAGCCCATGCATTTTCGTCTGCTTTAATAATTGGCGCAGCATATAGTGCGCTTTGCCTTCTTCTTTTTGCAATAGCCATACTGCGTGGAGGGCATAACTACTCGCACGACATGCTAACTGTATTTTTGCCTGCAATGATAGTCAACGCCGTATTGGTGATATCGGTTGCGTTGGAGACGACGACCATCTATCGGATTACAAGCAGCGCCGTATTTAGCGGGGCTGTGGTAATAATCGGATTTGTCATGAGCTTGACGCTCTACGGAACTTACCTTCAGACGCCCATACCGTCCTTGCGATGGATCTTCTTTCTTCCGGGGCCGTACCTTGGAGTCGGATGTGCCCTTGGGTATAGCGATATGGGGCAGCTGACACTTCTGGGATATGGCGCGGCAGCCAGCTGTCTATCGGTATTGATTTACGCTCTCGTGAGCTTTCGTGCTGGGGGTGTGCTCAATGGCTCGTCAGATTAAAAGACTTCTCCAGTCAGAATTGAAGCATGTGAGCAAATGGGCGTACGCCTTAATCTTGGTAATTTATGCGTGCATGGTGGTATTGCAGCTTAATTCTTTCCCGATGTGGTTCTGTAGCCTCCGTGAGAACAGTTTCTTGGGCTTTTTCCCAGACCCGACGCTCCGGCTGTCGGCAGAGGATGTCCTTCTATTTGGTAATGCAGAGGTTTTTCGTGGGCTGCTGTTCAACGTAGCCCCGTTGGCTCATGCATTGTTCTTTCCGTTCATCGCGGCTTGTATTGTGCCGCGCTTTGTCAGTTCGGGCTTTATTGAGGAACCGTGGGGGTTGTCGGAGGCTCGGGGTGGGAAGCGTGTGTGCGCTATCGTTGCGCGAGCGGTGCTGTCTTCTTTTGCCCTTTTGGGCGCGTTTATCCTGTCGAGTGTCGTTTTGTACTGTCTTAACTGCGCAATCGTTCTGGATGCTCGGCAGTATTTCGACCTGCATGTATTTTGCTATCGACTTCTTCTGGCGAGTGTCGTCTGCCTTGCATACGTGGTCTCTTGCGTGATCGTTGTTTCCTATTTTGGGTCCGGCTTCGGTCCGATTGGCATGCTGTTGCTTGTCAACGTCGTAGCGATCTACATACAGCTCGGGACCAATTCCATGCTTCCGCTTCCAGCCTCGATGCTCATGTGGATTTGTGGCGTGACCCCGTTGGGGAATAGTCAATGCATTTCGATTCTAATTGACTGCCTAATAAACGTAGCAAGCGTTTTTGCCATTTGCTTTACCGTCGACCGATTGCGGTCGAGATTTCTTTGATTGTTTGTGAGGGAAAATCATACCGAGCATACCAAATACAGGGGGGGGCGGGCACCGTGGCTGGTGTCCGCCCCCCCCTGGCATGGAAGGTTTAGGTCTGTGTGATTCGCGAGCTAGCGGGCCAGCTTAACCTTTGCCGCTGCCTCGACAAACGACTTCCACAGGTTAAAGTCGGTCTCGAGCGTCTGCCAGGTGTACTCGGGATGCCATTGCACGCCCAGGCAGAAAGGCTGGCCTTCGACCTCGATGCACTCGGGAACGCCGTCGGTTGCCTTGGCGACCAAGCGCGTGCTTTTACCCAGACGGTCGACGCAGCAGTGGTGTGCGGAGTTGGTCTGGATAAGTCTGTGCCCGCCAACCGCGCGCTCCAGAAGCGAGCCCGGCACGACCTCGACGGGATGTACAGGGTCGTTGAGCACGTGGGTATGGCGCCACTGCGTGCGCCCCTCGCGAGCGCCCAGGCTCGGTACGTCCATGCACAGGGTGCCGCCAGTGGCGACATTGAGCAACTGCGTGCCGCGGCAGGTGGTAAAGAGCGGCTTTTTTGCACGGAGCACCTCGCCGACCAGCTTAAACTCAAAGCTATCGCGAATCTCGCAGCAGAGGGTGGGGTCGTAGGGTCGATCATCGCCCCAGCGCTTGGGGTTGACGTCCGGGCCGCCGGGAATGGCGATGCCGTCAGCGATATCGACGTAATGACGGATAACCTCAATGTCCTCGGTGATGGACATCTGCAGCGGCAGACCGCCGGCGGCAAGGATGGCATCGACAAAGACACTTGCGATCTCCTCGTTGGGGGAGAGCGTTTCGCTCAAAAACGGCTTCGCCTCTTCCCAGCGCGGCGCGACGAGGATGAGTGGGCGGTCGGCGGGGGCGACGTCGACGTGCGGGGTGTAGGACGATGAGGTGCGGGTTCCGATCATGGTTGCGGCTTTCGAATCCGGGTGGACATGGCACAGGGGTGGCGCGGGGCAAACGTTACTGATGAATTTGCCCGCGTGGCAATTGGGTTAGTGGCCCTTGATGGAGTTGAGGAAGTCCTGGGCGCGCTTGGTCTGGGGATGGTCGAAGAACTCGTCGGGTGTGCCGGTTTCCACGATCTGGCCGTCGGCCATAAACACGATGCGATCGGCCACGCGGCGGGCGAAGTTCATCTCGTGCGTAATGACGATCATCGTCATGCCCTGCTGGGCCAGACGGACCATGACCTCGAGCACCTCGTTGATCATTTCGGGGTCAAGGGCGCTCGTGGGCTCGTCAAAAAGCATGGCCTTGGGTTGCATGGCAAGCGAGCGGGCGATGGCTACGCGCTGCTGCTGGCCGCCCGAGAGCTGCGCGGGCACCTTATCGGCCTGCTCGGCAACGCCCACGCGGCCCAGCAGGTCCATGGCGCGCTCGCGGGCCTCGTCCTTGGAGACGCCCAGCACATCGACCGGTCCCAGCATGACGTTCTGCAGTACGGTCATATGTGCGAACAGGTTGAACTGCTGAAACACCATGCCCAGCTCGGCACGCATGCGGGCAAGATCCTTGCCTTCTTGCGGCAGGGGCTCGCCCTCGATGAGAATCTCGCCCGAGTCGATGGTTTCCAGACGGTTGATAGTGCGGCACATGGTCGACTTGCCCGAGCCCGAGGGCCCGATCACAACGACGACCTCGCCGCGGTCGACCGAGAGATTGATGTCGTTGAGGACGTGTAGATCGCCATAGTGCTTATCGACGTGTCTGAGCTCGATCAGCGGCTGATTGCCGGTGGAAGAGGTACTCTGTGCCATGGTGCTCGGCTCCTATATGACTCGAAATGGTAAAGCGTTAGCGGATGATGGTCGCGCCGGTCTTGTGCGAAACGTAGATGGCGGCCTTGTTGATCGCGACGTTGATGAGGATGTAGATGACCGCGATTACCAGGTAGACCGACACGAGGGCGTCGTAGTTGGTAATGAGCACACGGGCATTTTGCATGAGGTCGGGGTAGCTCACCACATAGGCGACGGTGGTGTCTTTGACTACGACCACAAGCTGCGAAATCAACGACGGAATGATGAACCGAATAGCCTGCGGCAACACGATTTTAAAGGTGATTTTGGCCTTGGAGAGACCGAGCGCCTGGGCTGCCTCGACCTGACCGCGCGGCACGGCATTGACGCCGGCGCGGAAAATCTCGGCCAGCACGCCGGCCGCAGCGAGCGCGACAGGCAGTGTGAGCATCCAAAATGACGGTAGCGCGATCTTGTACTGGGGCAGCACCAAAAAGAAGAAGTATATGAACAGCAGGCTCGGCACGCCGCGGAAGAAATCGGTGAGCACACGGCAGACCAGCTGTAACGGCTTGATGCCGCTGGTACGGCCGAGCATAAGGGCTAAGCCCAGTACCAGTGCAATGACGCCGGCGGTGAGTGCAACTTTAACGGTGCCCTCAAAGCCGGCAAGCAGGAACTTCCAGGTGGTGAGGTGCGTAAAGAAATACCAGTAGTGGACTGAAAGCTGACCGGTCACATAAAAGCGCTGCAGGACCAGAGCGATGAGCGCGGCCACGGCAACGAGCGAAATGGCGGTGCCGATGCGGATCTTGGCGCGCATCTTGGGGCCGGGAGCCTCGTAGAGCGCATCGCGCATGGTAAGTGCAGGGGAGGAATGCTTGCTCATCGGAGGATCCTCACCTTCTTATCGATGTAGTTGCCAATGTGGCTCACCACAAAGGCCGTGCCCAGGTAGCCGAGCGCCGAGATAAAGAACGCGGCGACGCCGCCAAGTGAGCGCGTGTTGATATAGCTCACCACGCCGGTGAGCTCCTGCGGTTTAAGCGGCACCTGGCTGCCGAGCGCGGTGGTGAGCATGACGGCGATAAAGAGGTTCGTCATGGGCAGCACGCTTGAGCGCAGTGCCTGCGGAATCACGATCTTGGCGAGGATACGGCTGAAGCTCATGCCGAGCGAGCGGGCGGCTTCCACCTGGCCGACGCCAACGGTGTTGATGCCGCTCATAAAGTTCTCGGAGCCAAAGGCCGAGCCCAAAAGGACCGTGGCGACGATAACGCAGGTACGGTAGGGCAGGACGACCTTGAGCGGCGGCAGCGCATAGACGACGATGATGAGCAGTGCGATGCCTGGGATGTTACGGAAGACCTGGACATACAGGTCGCCAAAGACGCGCAGCGGCTTGAGCGGCGACACGCGCATCACAGTGACGGCAACGGCCAGCACCATGGCGATGGCAAACGACTCAAGTGTCATGCCCCAGGTTGCTAGCAGGGCGTCGATATAGTTCTGGCCATAGAGCGACCAGAGCTCGGAGAGACTCATGCGGACCTCCCGCCGATAAGGAAAGGGGCTCCCGTGTGTACGGAAGCCCCGACAACTCAGTGAGGAAACAGTTTACCGCAATAAAGCGCATCATGCGTTTCCGTATGGTTTCGTTGCGGTCGTTACCAGGCTCGCTGCCTAGGCGCCGATTTCGGGCAGCTCGGGAACATTAGTGTCGCCCGTACGGTCGCCGATGCAGATCTGCCACAGCTCGGTCCAGGTGCCGTCGTCCTCGATCTTCTTAAGGAAGTCGTTAACGAAGGCGACACCGTCGGAATCGAGCGGCAGACCGATGCCATAGGGCTCCTTGCTGCCGAAGGGCTTGCCGGCAATCTTGTACTTGCCGGGCTCGCGGACCAGGGCGCTCTGCTGCATGTTGTTATCGATGACATAGGCGTCAACGCGACCCTGCTGGAGTGCCTGACGGGCCTCCTCGTCGGTCTTGAACTCCTGCTGGCTGGCCTTGGGAGCGAACTCCTCCAGGATGGCGGGGCCGTTGGAGCCAGACTGGACGGCGACGTTCTTGTCGGCCAGGTCGTCGACGCTCTTAATGTCGTCGTTATCGGCGAGCACCAGGATGGCCTGCTGCGTGTAGTAATAGGGACCGGCAAAGGAGACGAGCTTCTTGCGCTCGTCAGTGATGGTGTAGGTGGCAAAGACGGCGTCGACCTGGCCGTTCTGCAGGACGGACTCGCGCGTGTCCGAGGTCACCTGGGTGATCTCGACCTTGTTCTCGCCCAGAATGTAGTTGGACAGGAGCTGTGCGATACCGGCATCGAAGCCGCGGGTCTGACCGTCTTTTTCGTTGAGGAGGGAGAAGAGCGTGGAGGTCTGAACGCCACCGATCTTAAAGACGCCGGCGTCCTTGACGGCCGTCGCCCAGGTGCTGGCGGCGATGGCGTCGTCATCGGCCTTGGGGCCGTCGTTGACGAGCTTGTCGAATGCCTTGGCATCGAGCGTGGTGGAAGCCTCGGTATCCTCGGAGCCCTTTGAGGAGCCGGCGGCGGAACCCTTGTCGGCCTCGGCGCTGGTGTCGGAGCAGCCGGCAAGACCAAGGCCGGCGACGGTTGCGAAGGTGGCGGCAACGAAGCCGCGGCGGTCGAGAACGACCTGCTGGGAGAGGTTCTTGCTCATGGTAGAACACCTTTCTCAATAAAATCCCTAGCGGTTGAGTAGAGTTATACCCTATTGCGCTCAGACGGGTCAACACGAAATAACTCAGAAACATACTTACCTTATGGGTAATTCTACCTACCAAAAAGGGACGGGCACCTTTGTGGTGGTTCTGGCCGGTGCAGCGGCATGCCTTGCTGCTTTTTCTCGATCTGTAACATCTGCAGCCGTTTTTGCCGAGTGACTGTTACAGATCGAGATTTTCTCTTCAGGGGAATTCGAATGTCTCGATCTGTAACAGTTAGACGGTCAAAAGGTCCCTATCTGTTACAGATTGAGACAAAGGTCTGGGACTACGACGTCTTATCTCGATCTGTAACAGTTAGACGGGAATTCGGACCCTAGATGTTACAGATTGAGATAATCGCGTCTTGAAAACAAAAACCTCCGCAGGGGTGCTTTCCTTGCGGAGGTTTTCTTACTCGTTCAGCAAGCGTACGGCTTCGGCGGCCATGTTCTCGACCGTCATGCCGTTCTGAGCGAGCAGCTCGTTGGGGTCGTAGCGGTCGGGGAAGCCCTTGGCGATGCCGAAGGTGCGCGTGCGCAACGGCGTGCAGGCCAGGTAGCACGCCACGCTCTCGCCCCAGCCGCCGTCCAAGATGCCGTCCTCGAGGGTGACGACAACGCGATGCTCGGCGGCAAGGCTGTCGAGGAACTCACGGTCAAGCTCGGTTGCATAGCGCGGGTTGACGAGCGTGGCCCCGATGCCGTACTCGGCAGCCAGGCGGTTTGCCACGCGCTCGCCCAGCTCAAAGAAATCGCCAAGCGCGAGCACGGCAACGTCGCGACCCTGGCGCACCACGTTGTAGTGCGCAACGCCGTAATCGGTGCCCTCGGCGGACACCAGATCGGGGCGGCTTACCAGGCCAATGCCCGGAACGCGGATCGCCACGGGATGCTCGCGGTGGTCGAGCGACCAGCTCAGCATGGACAGGTATTCCTCCATGCAGGCCGGTGCCAGATAGCGCATGTTGGGAAGTCCGCCCAGCATGGAAATATCAAAGAACGAGAGGTGTGTCTCGGATGTGGTGCCAAAGATCGATGCGCCAAACACCAGGATCGTCGCCGGGGCATCGTTGAGACACAGGTCGTGCCACAGCTCGTCGTAGGCACGCTGCAAAAACGTACCGTACACGCCAAAGACCGGCTTGGCGCCCGAGCGCGCAAGCGCGGTGGCAAAGGTCACGGCGTGCTCCTCGGCAATGCCCACATCGACGAACTGTTTGCCGGCGGCAGCGCGAAGCTCGGGTGTAAAGCCCATGATGTAGGGCGTGGCGGCCGTGATGCCCACGACCTGCGGATCGCGCTCGATGGCGGCGCTGAGCGCCTCGCCCGTAATGACGGCATAGGTGCGCGGCGCAGGCTCGCTCGGATGGCCCGGGCAGAGCTTGCGCCCAGTCGCCATGTCAAACGGGCCCACGTGGTGCCAGCGCTCGGGGTCGCTCTGGGCTGGCTCAAAGCCCTTGCCCTTGGCGGTGGAGACGTGCAGCACGATGGGATGATCAATATTGCGCAGTTCCTGCAGCACGTCGACGAGGGCCAACACATCGTTACCGGCGTCCAGGTAGCGGTAGTCGAGCCCCATCGCGCGGAAAACGTTGCGCTCACAGGTGCCGTTGCTGACGCGCAGCTCGGCCAGATTGCGATACAGGCCGCCATGGTTCTCGGCAATGGACTGGTCGTTATCGTTGACGATGATGATCAGGTTGCTATCGAGTTCGGCGGCATTGTTAAAGCCCTCAAACGCCAGGCCGCCCGAAAGCGAGCCGTCGCCAATGATGGTGATGACGTTGTACGCATCGCCCGCCAGGTCACGAGCGTGCGCCAGGCCGCAGCCCAAGCTCACCGAGGTCGAGGTGTGACCCATGGCGAACAGGTCGTGCTCGGACTCGTCGGGATTGGCAAAGCCAGAAGCCTCACCATAACGCTCCGGATCGATATAAGTGTACGCGCGCCCGGTCAGCGCCTTGTGGGCGTAGGTCTGGTGCGAAACGTCAAAGACAATCTTGTCGATGGGGGAGTTAAACACGCGATGAAGCGCGACCGTAAGCTCAACGACGCCCAGGTTGGGGGCAACGTGCCCGCCGACGGCGGCGGAGCTTTCGAGGATTGCCTGACGGATCTCGCCGCAGAGCAGCGGAAGCTCGGCGCGGTCGAGAGCCTTGACGTCCTCGGGCGTTGTCGTTTGCGTAAGCAGCATCGTTGTGGGTTACTCCATGCGAATCGTGCGCCGGCACTCCCTCGGCCGGCACAATTGCACAAGACAGTCTCGCACATTTTGGCGTTTGATATGTGACGGCGGCGCGGTAATTCGCCAACTGGTGGGGCAAAACGTTTTGTCCGATGCCATACTGATATGTTCCATGATGTTTTTATCGATTGTGCACAGGCCGTGGCTTGTCGCCGTGAGTCGCTGGAAGGAGGCAGCATGTCCGATGCCGTTCGTGCCGAAAAAATCGCGCACGAGGTCGACTATGCCGCCCGCCAGCTGGCCCAGGCGGGCCGCTTGGACCTGACCCACGAGTTTATCCAGCATGGCGACGTGACGGTGTATGCGCATGTGACCTCGGTGGCGCGGGCAAGTTTGTCCTTTGCCGAGCACCTGGGCCGCGTCGGTGTCTCGGTCGATCGCGCCTCGTTGCTGCGCGGAGCCCTGCTGCACGATTACTTTCTCTATGACTGGCACGATCCCGACCCAAGCCATCGGCTGCATGGCTTTCGCCACCCGTTTTTTGCCCTGGCACGTGCGGAGGAAGATTTTGAGCTGACGCCGCGCGAACGGAATATTATCGTGCGGCATATGTTTCCGCTGGTGCCGGTGCCGCCGACGTGTCGTGAGGCTTGGATTGTATGCCTGGCAGATAAATGGTGCGCTCTGCGCGAGACAGTCTCCGGTCGTCTGCGGCGCAAAGGCGGCGCGAACGATTCGAACGAGGGCTCGAGTGACGGCTCGAGCAAAGATTCGAGCGAGAAGAGGAGAGGGTAGACGGTGGGGACCGCGATCGACATGGCATTTGACGGCGCGACGCTTGCCGCCTGCCCACTCTCGGCACTGGTGCTCTCGTTTGCTTTTTACGGGTTTTGCGGTTGGGCATGGGAGTCGACAGTATGCGCCATGCTCAATCACGGACGCTTCGCCAACAGTGGCTTTTTGCTGGGGCCGTGCTGCCCCATCTATGGCGCGGGCGGCATTGCCTGCTGGCTGCTGTTGCGTGGGATTCCGGATGCCTCGAGCCAGTTTATCGCTGCAGCGCTCGTATGCAGCGTGATTGAGTACAGCGTAGGCGTGCTGTTGGAAAAAACAACGGGCGCTCGCTTTTGGGATTACTCGCACCTGCCGTTTAACTTGCATGGACGTATCTGTCTGTACTGGGCTTGCGCGTTTGGCTTGGGTGCGTTGTGTATTTGCCGTTTAGTGGAGCCGGCATTGCTGGGGCTGCTTGGCCATCTGCCGGTGCTGATTGTGCGGCTGTCCGCCTTTATCGTCGCGGTCGCGATGATGGTCGACGCGGTGTGCTCGTTGGCGAGCTGGCGCCGCCTGTCCGATCAGCTGGAGCGCGTCCGGGCCGACCTTGCCGACCGCATCAATGAGTCGCTTGCCGATGCCTCGGACTCAATGCTCGAACGTATTCCCGATTCTACGATTGATTCGGTGGCACAGACGCACATCCGTAGCCGTGCCGTTAACGCGTGGCTGGCCGAGCTGGGCGACGCGGCGCTCGATGCCCTGCGCGAGAAGGCTTCGATGCCGACGTTTATCGCGGATGGTGCTCGCGGCCTGGCACTTGCCGCCCGCCGCGTGGCCGATGCCGCGCCGAGCATGCCGCGTCCGTCGCTCAGTCGCCGCCTTGCCGGCAAGCGCATGAGCCGTCCGGTGCCGAGCGTGTCACTCAGCCGCCGCGACCTACGCTTCTTTAACGCCTTCCCACGCCTGCGCATCAATCGCTACGAAGGTGTCATTCGAGCAACTAATCTCCGCGACCGCGCCCACGAGCTGTTTCGGCGCTAGCCGGGACGGGCGCGCTCACGGCTCCCTTGTTCGCGTATTTCCCGTCCGTTTCGCGTCCGTTGCCGTGCCGTTTCCAAGATTGCGGCACCGTTTCCATTCGACAACGCAGCGTTTAACAACGCCGTATCTGGTCTACACCAGTTGCCCCTCGGCCGCATTATGGGCGCCGACAACGTTCATGCGATCAAGGGGGAGCGAATGTTCGATACGGGATCGACAACGTTTATGCTCATCTGCACCATGCTCGTGTTTTTAATGACACCGGGTCTGGCGTTTTTCTATGGCGGCCTGTCCAGGCGCAAAAATGTCATCAACACCATGCTCATGTGCTTTGGCGCCATTGGCCTGGTTGGTGTGCTGTGGATTGTTGCCGGCTGGTCGCTGGCTTACGGCGGCGACGGTTCCAACCCGTTTATTGGAGGCCTTGACCAGCTGCTGTGCCTGCCGGTGCTCGGCCAGGTGCTGCAGACGGCCGAGGGCAATGCCGCGGACGGTGCCGTCTACCCTCAGATCATCAACATCGCCTTTCAGATGGCATTTGCCATGATCACTGCTGCTATCGTCACGGGCAGCCTGGCCGGCCGCGTTAAGTTTGGTGCCATGACGGCTTTCCTGGGCATTTGGCTGCTCGTGGTCTATGCGCCGCTCGCCCACATGGTTTGGGGCGGCGAGGGCTCCTTTATCGGCGACATCATCGGCGCGCTCGACTTTGCCGGCGGCGACGTGGTGCACATTTCGTCCGGTCTTACGGGCCTGATTCTCTGCTTAATGCTCGGCCGTCGTCGTGGCTTTGGCATGGTGAGCTATCGCCCGCATAACGTGCCGTTTGTGGCGCTGGGCGCCGGCCTGCTTTGGTTTGGCTGGTTTGGCTTTAACGGCGGCAGTGAGTTCAAGGCCGATGCCGTGGCCGCGCTTGCCATCCTCAACACTGTGACGGCCAGCGCGGCGGGTATGGTCTCGTGGCTCGCCGTTGAGCGCGTGCACACCGGTCGACCCACGCTGGTGGGCGCTAGCACCGGTCTGGTCGCGGGCCTCGTGGTGGTCACGCCGGGCGCGGGCTTTGTCGAGCCGTGGGCGGCGCTGGTCATGGGCCTGATCGTCTCGCCCGTCTGCTACTTGGCCATCAGTCATCTTAAGACCAAGTTCGGCTACGACGATGCGCTCGACGCGTTCGGTTGCCACGGTATCGGCGGCATCTTGGGCGGCGTGCTCACGGGCCTGTTCTGCGTGCCGGAGCTTTCGTGGACCGGTAAGGGCGGTCTGTTCTACACGGGCGACGTGTCGCTGCTCATCTCGCAGATTCTGGGCATTGTGGTGACGGTCGCTATTGTACTGGTGCTCGACTTGGTGATCGCCGCGGTGGTCAAGGCCCTGTTCCACGGCAGCCTGCGTGTGGACGAGGCCGACGAGGCGCTGGGCCTGGATGCGAGTCAGCACGGCGAGAGCGCCTACCCTTCGTTCTCCGGACTCGATTAGCAGCTTCCCCAGGCTCCGCACCTTGCCGTTCAATCGTCGCGCGGCTTTCCCAGGCACCCGACCTTGCCCCTCAAACCGTCGCTTGCGTACCGAAGTACGCGGCGCTCCTCTTTCGGGGCAATCTCGGGCACCTGGAAAACCCGCGTCATTGAATGGCAATTCATTTCTTTGATAAAGAGAGGTATTTACTATGAAGAAAATTACGGCGATCGTTCGTGCTGAGAAGCTTGAGGTTCTTAAAGACGCGCTGTTTGCTGCTGATGTTCGTGGCATGACTATCAACCAGGTGCAGGGCTGCGGCGCGCAGCATGGCTGGAAGGAATACGTGCGCGGCAACGAGTTGCTTGTCAACACGATCCCTAAGGTACAGTTCACCCTTATCTGCGCCGATGAGCATGTCGACGGAATTGTCGAGATTATCTGCAATGCTGCTCGCACCGGTGCCGTTGGAGACGGCAAGATTTGGGTCGAGCCGGTCGAGGAGGTCATCCGCATCCGCACCGGCGAACACGGCCCCGCCGCGGTGTAGGATCGAACGCCTGCCATCCGCAACGTTAAAATACTGCAATGAGGCACAAGACTTGCGTTGCGGATGGACGGATTATGGGTCGTAATAAATATCCCGAGGAGACGGTCGCGAAGATTCTCGACGCGGCGCTGGAGCTATTCTGCGCACAGGGTTATGAGGGGACGAGCATTCAAGACATCGTCGACCGCCTCGATGGCATGACCAAGGGTGCTGTCTATCATCACTTTAAGAGCAAAGAGGAGATTTTCAACGCCGCATTTGATCGGGCAATGGCTCCGATTGTTGAGCACCGTCGCTCAATGCTTGGTATCGGTAATATGACTGGAGCCCAAAAGCTCAAGCGGCTGTATGCGCCCGAGTCCGTCGTTCCACAAATTGAGCTATGGGCACGCATGCATCCTGCGGCGGATCCGGTAAAAAGCTCGCGTCTACTGGCGATGCAGTACCAGGGCTCGTTTGACGAGTCGGCCGATGGCTATCTCTTGCCAGTGATCGAGGAGGGCATCGCCGACGGCTCCATTGCGTGCGAATGCCCGCGCGAAGCGGCGGAGGCCGTATCGTTGTTGGCGAATCTTTGGCTGCTGCCATTGTTCCGTCCGCTTGAATCCAAGGACCGAATGCTCGCTCGCGCGCAATGCTTGGCGCAGATGGCGGCCGCGGTGGGGCTTGATTTGGGTAATGAAGTGCTCCAGACAACGGCCCAGATTTGGGACGTATGGAACCGTGTCGGGTGGTAATATAGATACCAACGGTATGTAATTGATTTGTGAGGGTAGCCACGGCTGCCCTTTTCAAGTCATTAAATACATACTGGCGGTATGTATAGGGGGTAGGCTTATGGCTGGAATGTGGGGAAGTAGCGTCTCGTTGACACAAAAAACAGTGCGATCTATCAGGCTTTTTGGCCTTCTTGTTGCGCAGCTGTGCACGTATTCGATGCTGTCGGCGCTGTGCTTTGCGTATCCGCTTTACTTGTTCGATTGCAGCGGCTCGTCAACGTTATATGGCGCCGTCGCGGCGATAGCGTTCATGCCAGGTGTGCTCGCGACTCCGGTTGGCGGGATCTTAGCGGATCGGGGAAGACAGCGCGAGGTCCTCGTGGGCCTCGGTATTGCTCTGATGACTACATCGCTGCTGTCTATCCCCATGAAGCGCTCATTGCCTCTTGCGGTCGTCGTAGTAGCGATACTTTGTGTTCAATATGGCGTTCAATCGCTGCTAAAGCCAATACTCCAAATTGAGACGGTGCGCATGGCGGGTGAAGAGAAGGTTGAGCGGGCCACTGCATTGGTTTCGCAGTCGACCATGGTGAGCAATATCTTGGGCCCTGTGGTCGGGACGGCAGTCTTTGGCTGCTTTGGCATCGATACTCTTTGCGCGACCGCGTCGGTGACGTTTGCGATTTCAGCTCTGCTGTTTGGGGGCGCACTCAAGCAAAATGCCTCATCTGAAACGATGGGAGCCGGCGCGACTCGTACGACATACCGAAACGATTTTCGGGAGTCGATTCGGTATCTGTTGCAAAATGCATCATTGGTCGCTGTGATTTTGCTTGCGGCAGTTTTGAACCTTGCGTTGGTTGGGCTAACGATTGGCGCTCCCATTATTGTTACAAAGCATCTCGGAATGCAATCGTCCTGCGTTGGGATAGTTGAGGTTGCTCTGGGCTTGGGTGGTCTAACCGGCAGTGGCTTGGTCGGCATTTGGCCGCATCGTTTTTCTCTCAATGGCATATGTCGATATGTTGCGATGATCTGTTTTGGAGTCGTACCGATTATTGTTACGCTATTGTTCGGCGCAGATATATGCGTGTTCACCGTGTTTGCGGTTGGTTCGGCATGGGTCATGGTGTGGGCAGCCATTGCGTCGGTTGAAATCATCGCGTTTGTTCAGCGGGCAGCGTCGACTGAGCTCTGCGGAAAAGTGCTTTCGGTCGTTTACATGGTCCTTTCCTGCGCAACACCTATCGGCCAATTGACGTACGGGGTTGCATATGATCGATGGACGCCGGCGATTGTACTCGCAGGAATGTTGGCGGTGCTGACGTTGATGACAGCGCTGTTTTATCGGCTGAAAAGTCGCTTATGGCGAATGTCTTAAGGCACTGGGGCACCGTGAATTTGTGGAGGCAGTGGCACGTCGCGCCGGGACGCCATTGTTTGGGCGCGCCCGTTCTCGTCTACAATATCGTGCAGACGAAGGAGAGGCACGCCCATGATCAAGATGTTTGCGAGTGACTTAGACGGAACGCTACTGAACGCCCTGCATGAGGCGGATGGGACCATCCGCCGTGCCATTCGCGAGCTGACCGAGGCTGGCCTGCATGTGGTTCCCGCGACCGGGCGCTCGACGTTGCCAATCGGCGAGCATGGCTTTACGGGGCTGGCGCTCGATGCCTGCTGCTCTAACGGCTCCATCGTGCGCGACAGTCATGGCGAGGTGCTCAAAACCTGGACCATTGATCCGCAGGTTACCGAGGAGCTGCTCAAGGCATTCCCGGACATTTGCTTTGATTGCTCCACACCCGATGGCATGTTCTCGAGCGGTTCGTTCGAGATGCATCAGGCGGGCTTTAAAAAGGACAGCCCCATCAAGCGTATTGTGATGCGCGGCATGCGTGCACGTGGCGGGTATCATGAGGAGCAGTATTTCGATCAGTCGATCGGCGATATCTTGCGTCACGATGTATGCAAGATCAATTGTCGCGTGACCTCACCCGAGCTGGAGCGCGACCTTAGGGCATATTTGGCCGAGCGATCGGACCGCGTGGTCAACGCGCCGTTCGATCCGGTGATGTTTGAGATCACGGACGTGGCGTGCGACAAGGGCGAGAGCGTGGCCTGGCTGGCGGGCTACTACGGTATTGCCGAGGATGAGGTCGCGGTCTACGGCGACGGCGGCAACGACATCGCCATGCTCAAGCGTTTCCGCCACAGCTATGCGACCAAAAACGGCAGCGACGCGGCCAAGGCCGCCGCGAGCGCGACCATCGGCAGCTGCATGGCCCACGCCGTTCCCAAACACATGCTCGCCACCATGCGCAAGCAAAACTCCCGCACCGTCATCGAATAATGTGACAAAGGGACAGCCCCTTTGTCACAGGGGTCTGTGTGCTTGGAATACGAACATATATTCGTATATATAACTAGGCTCTGGTAGAATCGGTATCGTTGACGGCAGTTCCATGTGCCGGGCAACGCCCTCCATCTGATGGGAGGTGATGCCCATGACCGATCTGATTGATTTTGTGAGACTTCTGACCGCTTTGGTCTCGTTCTTCACAGCGCTCGTCGGGCTTTCCGAGGCACTCAAGCAACGTTCGAAGCAACGTAAAAGGGGTCGCCGCCGCTAAGGCGTTGACCCCTTAATCCAAGCAACGGCGCTGCCCAGCTTTCCAGAACTTGGGCTGCCGTCGACACTATTCTACCCACGAATGACATTTTGGACAATCGGTAATGCCGCTCTAAAAGCCTGGCACAACCGGCACAACCTAGGCGGTCGCTGGATGTGACAAAGAGGCTGCCCCTTCGTCACATCCCAAATATTGCCTTTACGTGTTGATGCACACGGTGTGCAATAATACTCGCACTGTGCAATAGCGCACAGGCTGAGTAACAAGGAGGACGTTTGTCCCAGCTCGAGAAATGCGATCGCCGGTCCCTTCGCTCGCAGCGTGCCCTTCGCCAGGCGCTTGCCAGCGAGCTTGCCGAAAGCGGCGATCTTTCGCGCATTAACGTCGCGTCGCTCACCGAGCGTGCCGGCCTTACGCGCCGCACGTTCTATTCGCATTACCGCGATATTCCCGACTTTATCAATCAAATCGAGGACGGCTTGCTGGCCGAGATCCGTGAGCGCATTGAGCTCATCACCGCAGCTCAACTACCCGATCTCTATCACAACATCGATGAGCTCGAGCCGGCGCCCGGTTCGGTTGAGCTACTGCGTTATCTTGCGGCCAACCGCGACTTAATCGGTGCGCTGCTGGGTCCGGGCGGCGACCAGGCCTTCATTAAAAAGATCATCGATACCGCACGCGAGGCCGTGGTGCCGCGTGCACAGACGGGCATTTTGGGCTTGGCGCTGGGCACGTTCTTCGACTACTACGTTACCTATGTCGTGAGTGCCGAGGTCGGCCTGATTCAGCGCTGGTTTGAGCGTGGGCTCACCGAATCGCCCGAGGCCATGGCGCGCATTATGACGGTTATCGCCTTTGTGCGTCCCGGCGACCTATATGGCCAACCCATCGATATCAACGTGCCGGAATACGGCTTGAAGCTATTGAACCTGCAGCTCGAGGACGCGGCCGACACCGCCGCAACCGTCGAGTCCAACAACTAAGAGGAGAGACAATGAGCAAACTCGTCGAGGGCATCAAGGACCGTATGGCCGCTGCCGCGCGTGAGGCCGCGCCCACCGTGGTGGACGTCGCGCAGAAGGCTGCGGCCGCGG
>UQIT01000030.1 GCA_900541175.1 uncultured Collinsella sp. | reverse complement strand
GAAGCCGTAACGGCCGTTGGGCTCTTTTGGCGCCAGCCCTTCTCGACCCGTACGCATTTGCTTAAAGCAACAACTTTCCCGATCGATGTAATCACCGAATCAAAACGTGTACACCAGCCACCAAAGATGCCGAAAAATGTCGCTTTTGGAGGCTGATGTACACAAATGCAGAATCCAGCGCAGCCCAGGGCGCCCTCCACATGTCTGGACTCTCTATGCTTACGCTGGATAGACATCGCCGGAACGGGTATAGTATCGAAAGTTTTGTCGTTAACCAGCGGGGGAGTCCTGTGGGCATCAAAAAGAAGATCAAAAAGGAGCTTATCGGCACTTCCGATTACCCGTCGAATAAGATCTTTACGATCTCCAATTTCATCACCTTTACGCGCCTGATCCTCACCCTGGTATTTCTGTACCTGTTTGTGACGGATAACAACCGCGTCATCGCCATCGTTATCTACGCCGTTGCCGCCTCCACCGACTGGATGGACGGTCAAATCGCCCGCATGACTAAGACGGTCTCGTGGCTCGGCAAGGTCATGGACCCCATCTGCGACCGTGCACTGCTGTTTACCGGCGTCTTGGGACTGGTGGTCCGCGGAGAGCTACCCATCTGGGTCTGCGTGCTCATTATCGGCCGTGACATCTATCTGGGCATCGGCACACTTATCGTTCGCCATTACCACCCTCGTCCCATTGACGTCGTCTTCCCCGGAAAGATTGCGACAGCGCTGCTCATGACCGGCTTCTCGCTCATGCTGCTCGGTTTCCCCGTTATTGACGGCCTGCATCTTTTACCTGCAACCCTTACGGCCTTCCCGGGCCTCAACGGAAGCTCGGTGCCCCTCGGCATCTTCTTTGTGTACGGCGGCGTGATCTTCTCCATGCTCACGGCTGTCATCTACTCCATTAAGGGCGGAGCGGCCATTAAACAGGCTCTCGCGCATCCCGAGGACGAGGACATCGACTTTCTGAACCCTGAAATCGAAGACTGATTCGTTGGGGTATGATTACGTACGGTTCATTATTTGCGGCACGTCCGCGATAAGTTAGGGGTTGTCATGGACAACATGGTTAACAATATGCCTCAGAATGATAAGACTGCTGACGCTACCTGCGTATTCCGCGTGCCTTCAAGCGACGTCACCGTTCCCGACCTTATGGCCAACGTGCGCATCACCGCTCCCGTTCTGTCCATCGTCAAGGGTCCGCAGACTGGTGCCGCCTTTGAGCTCGAGGACGACGTGACCACCATCGGCCGCGATCCTGCGAACGGCATCTTCCTCAATGACATGACCGTTTCGCGCAGCCACGCCCGCATTATTCGCGAGGGCCTCGGCGCTCGCATCGAGGACTTGGGCTCGCTCAATGGCACCTGGGTCGACGGTGCCATCGTCAATGCAGCCCCGCTGCACGACGGTTCTTCCGTCCAGATCGGTACGTTTACGCTCATCTACCACGAGAGCACGCCGGAGCGCATCGAAACCGGTGAATAGGGCATGGCCGAACGCAACTATCTGAGTATCGGCCAAGTCGTCAACCTTCTTCGAGGCGCATACCCCGATCTTTCGAACTCAAAAATTAGATTTCTCGAAGATGAGGGGCTCATTACCCCTCATCGTACGCCTAAGGGATACCGTCAGTACTCCAAAGAGGACGTTGATCGCCTGGAGGTCATTCTGCACCTGCAGAAGACCCGCTATATGCCGCTCAACGTGATTAAGCAGCGTTTGGAAAACGCCACGGACCTGTCAACGCTCGCCTACGAGGTGGGCTTGCTGTCCGATGTTCCGCTCAAGACGGAGCCCAAGGAGACTAAGCAAAAGCTGCATCCCATCGAGACCATTCCCGATATGCTGGGCGTCGAGATTTCGTTTATCCGCTCGCTCGCCGAGAACGACCTCATTCGCATCATCAAGAGTCCGCAGAATCGCGAGCTTGTCGATGGTCGCGATTTTCCGATCATCCGCTACTGCTCCGAGCTGTCACGCTTCCATATCGAGCCGCGCAACCTGCGTCAGTACGTGTCTTCCGCCAACCGAGAGTCCTCGATGTTTGAGCAGGTGCTCGTGAGCATGCTCGGAATGGATACCTCCGATGACGAGCGCGACGCCAAGCTCGAGCGTGCGTTTAAGAAGCTTCACGACCTGACGGAAGGTGTGCACACTGCGCTGCTCAAGAACCGCGTTTTTGAGTCGCTCAACGCTGTGGTCGAGGACGCCGACATCGATGCACTCGATGAGGAAATTACTCGCTCCGAGTCCACCAAGGCCAAAAACGAAGAGACAGCCGCACCGGCTTCGCACGAGGATTCTCTCGTAAAGCCGCTCAAGGTCGTCGCCCCTTCGCAATCCGGCACCGCCACCGCGGGCAAATAACCGCTACCGAAATTTCGGCAACCCATTGAAAGGTCATGCAATGTACGACTTCGAATCTCAAATCGTCGACATCCCCGACTATCCCGAGCCCGGAGTCATCTTTAAAGACATCACGCCGCTCTTTGGCAATCCCGAGGCGCTCAAAGCCATGACCGATTCCCTCGCCGAGCACTTTGCCGGCATGGGAATCACCAAGGTCGTGGGTCCCGAGGCTCGCGGCTTTATGGTTGGCGTACCGGTGGCTGTAGCCCTTGGCGCCGGCTTTGTTCCCGCACGTAAACCGGGCAAGCTACCGCGCGAGACCGTAAGCCAGAGCTACGAGCTCGAGTACGGAACGGATTCCATTGAGATCCATGCCGACGCTATCAGCTCTAAAGATACCGTGTTGATTCTGGACGACTTGGTCGCGACGGGCGGAACCGTCGAGGCAACAGGTAAACTGGTGCGAGATATGGGCGCAAAGCTTGTCGGTTACGGTTGTATCCTAGAGCTTGCGTTTCTCAACCCGCGCGAGAAGCTCACGCCGTCTGATGACGATGTGGAGCTCTTTAGCCTGGTGACGGTGGACTAGCCGTTACCCTTAGTTACTGGAAAGGAAGCTACATGCGCACAGCAAACACGCACAAAAACATGGCACGCTGCGCTGCTACGGCAACCCTCGCTTGTGTTTTGGGCTTGGGCCTCGCGGCTCCTGCCTACGCCGATACCGCATCCGACCTTGCCGCTGCTCGTACGAAGCTCGAGCAGATCGGTACCCAAACCCAGCAGATTTACGATGAGCTCGCCACGCAGACGCAGGCGCTCGATCAGACTGCTGGCGAGATCACGCAAAAGCAGCAGGAGATCGCCGATGGTCAGGCCAAGCTCTCGACCTATGTCGCCGGCGAGTACAAAACCGGCGGTCTGAGCCTGCTTCAGGTTCTGACGGGTGTCGATGACCTGAGCGATATGCTCAACCGTCTGTTCTACTACGGCAAAGTTTCCGATAAGCAGGCTCAGACCATTCAAGAGGTCAAGGAACTTAAGCAGCAGCTCACCGATAAGCAGTCCGAGCAGGAAAAGAACGTCGCCGCCACGCAAAAGAAGGTCGACGAGCTTAACGCCCAGCAGGCTGAAGCCCAGAACGTCGTAAACTCTCTGGATTCACAGCTGCAGGCCGAACTAGCCGCCGAGGCCGAAGCCAACGCCGCGCTGCAGGCCGGCATCAACGCCAGCACCGCCGAGAAAGCCACGGTGAGCAACGAGACTGCCGGTACGACCGAGAACACCAACAACGGTGGCCAGACCAGCAATAACAACAACCAGGGCGGCAACACTCCGGCTCCTACGCCGGCACCTGCTCCGACGCCGCAGCCCTCCACGCCTGCTCCGGCTCCGACGCCTTCTGCTCCGAGCCAGTCCGTCGATGGCGGTTCTGTTGTCTCGCGTGCATACAGCAAGCTTGGTTGTGCTTATTCCTGGGGCGGAATTGGCCCGAACAGCTTCGACTGCTCTGGTTTTGTTAGCTATTGCCTCACTGGTCGCTATTGCCGCCTGGGCACCACGGGCACCTTTATGGGCTGGACGCGTGTGTCCGATCCGCAGCCCGGTGACGTTGTGGTCAACTCATACCACACCGGCATTTACATCGGTGGCGGTCAGATGATTCATGCTTCCGACTACAACACGGGTGTTATCATCAGCTCCGTTGCCGCCGGCATGAACAATAACTACATCTTCGTGCGTTACTAAGTCATCTTACACAGCGTGTGAATGTGGACCTCGTGGCTTTAAGTCGCGAGGTCCATTCTTTTTTTCTCTCTCATCTTAGACGGCTATCTAGTATTCAAAACTAGATAGCCGTCCATTCGGTTTGCAAGAAGGCTATAATTGTTGATGAACAATTAGAAAGGACCCTCTATGAGCTGGGCACTTATCTCCGATTCAAGCTGCAACCTCCGCGATTGGCAACCGACCGCGCCCTATACCACCTTTGCATTTGCGCCCCTCAAAATTCGAGTGGGGGAGCGTGAATTCGTCGATGACCTTTCGCTCGATGTTCATGAGCTCAACTGCGCTGTTCAGGCGGAGACGAACGCTTCTTCGAGCGCTTGTCCCAGTGTAGGGGAGTGGGCCGAGCTCTTCAAATTGGCAGACAAGACCATCTGCATGCCGATCTCTGAGGGTGTGTCGGGCAGCTACAACGCGGCAGCCACTGCTCGCGATATGGTTCTTGCCGAGGAGCCCGACCGACAGATTCATCTAGTCAATTCACGCGCAGCTGGCGGCAAAATGGACCTCATTTTCTTGCTGTTCGACCGCTATCTTGCAGACAATCCGAATGTCTCATTCGAGGATGCTTGCGCATACTTCGATAGCCTTGAACAGAACAGCAAAATCCTCTTCAGTTTGTGCAATTACGAAAACCTCGCCAAAGCCGGACGTATCCCTAAGGCAGCCGGCGTCATTGCCAACAAGCTCAATATCCGCATTTTGGGCACGGCGAGTGAGGCCGGTAAAATCGAACTCGTGGGGCACACGCGTGGCGAAAAGAAGATGCTCAACAAGATCATCGACACTATGGAATCCGAGGGCTTTACGGGCGGTGAGGTCATCATCGATCACGTTGAGAACGAAGCTGGAGCCCAAGCGCTTACTGATCGCATTGTCGAACATTGGCCCGGCTCCAAGACCATCATCATGCCCTGCAACGGCCTGGATTCCTATTACGCCGAGATGCACGGCCTGATCATCGGCTACGGCATGGGCGTAGCTTCGGGCAAATAAAGTCCAACCAAGCAAAAAAAACGGGCGGGACAAAGCGACAGATGGCTCTTTGTCCCGCCCGTTTTATACGTCGGCTAGCTATTAAACCCGTTGAACTTGAGATAGCTCATCAGGTACGCTTTCGAAACAAAGGATGAAACCGCGCTGCGCACAAGCAGCGACTCACGCGTTACCTGATGCGCCGTATCGGGAACCGGCGTCTGCTCGACAGAAAACGCCGAACGAATCGATGCCTCGAGCTGATCGACCACATAGTCGAAGGCCGTCGGGGCATCGTAGCTCAAACGCTGAATGTTAAAGAGCGCCTGCACCGCAGCAATAGGTAGCACCTGCTTAAAGATGCAGATAGCGATCAGGCGGGCAATCTGCTCGCGACCATACTGCTTTTTGACCGGAGCAGGCACCAGACCGACCTTCACGTAGTTATTGATCATCGATGGCGTAATGACAGGCTGCTCAACGCAAATAGACAGCGGCTCCATCCACAGCGCAACATACTCAATGACCTGGTCGCGGTAGAGCGTCACATTGGGCAACTGGTCATAGCGCGGCAGACTCAACGTATTGAGTTTGCGCACGATATCGGACTGAATAAATGCATCGGGCAGCACAGTGGGCTGAATATCCTCAGGCTTAATGCTGACCGACGAATCGGACATCGGGATAACGCGTTTGGCGTGGTTCATAAGGATCCTCCGTTCATTAGCTATATTGTATTCTAGGTTATCTAGTTTTGCATACTATATAGCAGGAAAGTAAAAGTGGTTGGACAGCACATTGATGCACCGTCCAACCACTTTGTTTTAAAGATAGCAACCTTACATAAGATATATTATCGTACTTATCCGCGGAGAAATGCATATGCACTGGTTGCCGCTATGGCTCCGTCCGAAACGGCGGTCACAACCTGGCGTAAACGCTTGGAACGGATATCGCCGGCTGCGAATAATCCAGGCGTACGGGTGGCCATCGAATCGTCGGTGACAATGCCGCCGTCGGGAGCCAGATCGACTAGATACTCAACAAGCTCGGTATGTGGCTGCGTCCCCGTAAAGACAAAGATGCCAAAAGAGCCAGGTTCAAAGGACTCAGTGTGCAGTTCACCAGTCCCATTGTCCTTGAACGTTATTGTCGTGGGCATCACTTCGCCCGAGAGCTCCACAATACTAGTTTGGTACCTAACTGTAATATTGTCCTTAGCAAGCACCTTATTCACAACGCCCTCAGGCGCACGAAACTGGTCGCGGCGCAGCACGATGGTCACACTGCTGGCAATGTCTGACAGGAACAGCGCCTCTTCGCATGCCGAATTGCCACCACCGATTACAAAGACCTGTTTGCCGCGGAAGAACATGCCATCACATGTTGCGCAATATGAAACACCACGACCACGATACGTATCCTCGCCAACAAAGCCAGCCGGGCGCGGCGTAGCTCCCATGCACGCGATGACACTCCTAGCCGTCGTGTCACCCATATCGTGATGAACGGTAAACAGCGCGGAATCGGCATCGTAATCGATGCCCGTCACCATGCTCCATTCAACCTGAGCCCCCAGGCCCTCTGCATGCTGCTGAAAACGTTCACCCAGCTCCGCACCACTTAGCAGCGGAATGCCCGGATAGTTCTCGACCTCGTTGGTTGTGGCAATCTGGCCACCCGACATGCCCTGCTCAATCACGGTCGTCGTCAAGTTAGCGCGCGCAGCGTAAATGGCGGCAGCATAGCCCGCGGGGCCTCCACCGATAATCGCAACATCAATCGGCTGATCGGTAGTCATGGAATATCCTCTCGTCGATACATTGACGTTCTTTGCGCTCATACCCAAATTTACGTGAACATGACACTCATGCACTACAATAATAAATCGCGTACCAAAGCTGAAGGGGAGTTATCGATGGATCAAACGCAGACGAGCAATAGCGCTCCCCTGCCCATGCAAGCCACTCCCCAACCGGAGCAATTGTTGCTGTCATCTGAACACAAGCCTTTAGTAACCATTGTCCACGCATCGGTCGGTTCGGGACACAAGGCAGCAGCCAATGCAATCGCACAAGCATTCGACCTTATACGCGGCACCAAGGGCATACCGCAGGATGTCGAGATTGAGGTCCTGGATATCCTCGATTTTGGACGCATAAAATTCGACGGTAACAAAACGGCTGCCTCGTTTACCGGCGCCACGCGCCCAATTTATGACTTGACCTGGCGTTATACCCTTACCGGACACCTGCTTTGGGGAGGCGGCACGGCATGGTCGCGCATCATGTTCCCCGCATTCAACGAATACGTTCGGACTCGTAGGCCCATTGCCGTTGTCGCCACGCATATCACGGCAGCCAACGTTGCCGTCGGCGCCCGCGTCATCACGGGTATCGATTATCCCGTCATTTGCGTACCGACCGATTACGAGGTCGAGGGTTGGTGGCCCCATAAGGACACCGACCTGTTCTGCGTGGCCAATGAGTTTATGGCCGAAACGCTCCGTCCCCGTAAGGTTCCCGAGGCCAAGATCCGCATTACGGGCATCCCCATTCGCGCCGGGTTTGATACGGACTACAATCGCGAGGAAGAACTCGAGAAGTTCAATCTCCCCACCGACAAGACCATTGTGCTGGTGATGGCCGGTGCCAGTTTGCCTCAACCGTACGTTCGCTTTCGCGCGGAGATGGACCGCACACTCCCCTTCCTGCGCAGCTTCGAGGACATGCACTTTGTCTTTTTGCCGGGCAAGGATAAGGAATACGCCACCCGCCTCAAGACGCTCTTCGACGCCATGAAGCTCGAAAACGTCACGGTTCTGGACTACGTGGACGACATGGCGGCCCTCATGCACGGCTGCGACCTGGCAATCCTCAAATCGGGCGGACTCACTGTCACCGAATGCCTGTGCGCGCATCTGCCGATGATTCTGCTGGGCAAATCATACGGTCAGGAAAAGGCCAACACAACGATGCTCACCGGCATGGGCGCCAGCATGCACGTCACCACCGCACGAGAACTCATCGTGACGTTGCGCCATCTCCACGATCATCCGGAGTCGCTCAAGGCACTGCTCATCAATGGCGAAGTCCTGCGCCGTCCCCACGCAGCCGAAGACATAGCCATCGCAACCATGGAGCTCGTAGGCAAACCCCAAAAGCGCAAACGAGCCTTCTGCCGCTTCTACTGGGGAGGAAAGCCCGCGCATATCCGCTAGTCGAATGTCCGCCGTCCTGCCGGAGCCGCCCTTATATCATTCCATGCTCAAACATTCTCGCTGCGCTGCGAAACTGCGCGTGGAACGATATAAGGGCGGCTCCGGCAGAACGGCTGCGTTTACTTACTAGCAGCTACTTCGGTATCCCCTCCATTAGAATCTGCAAAGGCAAAACAAGAAAATATAAATACAGTAAGCCGATGCGACAAAGGGACAGCCCCTTTGTCGCATCGGCTTACTAGAAAAGTAAACATTGTTTCAAGCGAGTAGCCGCCCGCCCGCCTCTCACACATATCGTTCCACGCGCAGTTTCGCAGCGAGCGAAGCGAAGCGAGAATGTTTGAGCATGGAATGATATGTGTGAGAGGCGGGCGGGAGGGATACGAGCGCCCCTAGGCGACGCCGGAGGAGCCGAAGCCTCCGTTGCCTCGGTCGGTTTTGTCTAGTTCGTCTACCTCTATGAGGTTGACCGTGGGGACTTCTTGGATGACGAGTTGGGCTATGCGGTCGCCTTTGTTGATTTGGATGTTGTTGGAGGGGTCCAGGTTGATGAGGATAACCTTGAGTTCTCCTCGGTAGTGGGCGTCGATGAGGCCCGGCGTGTTAACTATAGACAGGCCCTGCTTGATGGCCAAGCCGCTGCGGGGCTGGACGAAGCCGGCGTAGCCATCGGGCAAGGCGATGGCCAGCCCAGTAGAGACCAGACGACGTTCGAAGGGCTTCAGGACGCAGTCCTCGTTGGAGCGCAAATCCAAGCCGGCATCGGTGGGATGGGCGTATTTGGGAAGCTCGACGGTGGGGTCGAGACGCTTTATGTTGACGGTAATGTTGGGCATGGAATCACCTTAGCTTGTCGAGCTCTTGCAGAAACTCATCGACGTCTTTGAAATCGCGGTAGACCGAGGCAAAGCGGATGTACGCCACCTTGTCGATCTTGGCCAAGCGCTTGAGTACCATGTCACCCAACTCATGGGACGTAACGGCCGTCAGCGTGCGAGAGCGCAGCTCGACCTCGATGTCGTCGATAATCTCATTGAGCTTCTTAGTGTCGATATCGCGCTTGATGGTGGCGCGCATCAAGCCGACGAGCAGCTTATTGCGATCGAACCGCTGCTTGGTTCCGTCTGACTTAATGACCTCGATTGGGTCTTCGCATCGCTCAAACGTTGTAAAGCGATAGTTACACGAGCAACATTCGCGACGGCGCTTAATGGTGTTATTTGACTCCTGCATACGGGAATCAACGACGCGGGTATGTGCCTTGCCACATTTGGGACAGCGCATGGTACCTCCTCTTAAACGATAACAAGGGTACCATGCGCAGCGCGATAATGATTACGAACGAGCAGGAACCTTAAGATGCGCACCGGCGGCGAGCGAACCATGCTCCAGATGATTGACGTTACGGATCATGTCGGAAGTCTCTTGCGTGGAAAGGCCTTCGATTTGATATTCCTCGGCAAGAGACCAAAGAGAATCGCCAGGCTGAACGCGAATGGTCTCGTAGGTAACGTTGGAAACGGACTCGGCATACGCGGCGTGACGAGCGCTAAAGACCGACGTAGCGAGGACAAAGAAGAGCGTAAGCGCAACGGCAACGGCAACAATCGTCGGAACCTTCAGGGCAACGCGGACCGGCGCGACTACAGCCTGCTGATAGCGAGCAGGCTTTACGGTCAAAGGCTGAAAGCCGGAGCGGCCACCCTGAACAACCGTAAAAGTGGGTTCTGCAGGCGTCTCGAGCTTAAGGGCGAGGTTTCCCTGGACCATATTCGTTGCGTTCATCATGTTCTCCTCTCGCGTGTTTTGCTGAGAACAGTTTTATCAAGCCGCGCGGACAAAAATGTCTAGCGCGAGAACGAATGTTCGGTTATTATTATCTTCGAACAGTTGTTCCTGTCAAGCAAAATTCGAACATTTGTTTGACATGGGTAGAGAGGATGCCCTGATGGCTCGCAAAATTACCAAGCGTCAGCAGCAAATTTACGACTTCATCAAGGAATATCAGCAGGAGAAGGGTTATCCGCCCAGCGTGCGCGAGATGGCTTCTGCCGTGGGCCTTTCCTCCCCCAGCACCGTTCACGCCCATCTATCTGCCCTGGAGGCGCGCGGGCTACTCAAGCGCGATGCCACCAAACCGCGCGCCCTGGAACTCTTTAACGAGGACGGTTCCTCTGTCTCAATTTCTAAATCTGACGAGCCCACCGTACCTCGCGGAACGGTCTCGCTACCGCTCGTTGGTCGCGTCGCTGCTGGGATTCCCATTCTGGCCGAGCAGAATATCGAAGACACTTTTACTATCCCGACCGAAATCGCCACTGATCAGGGTTCCTTTATCCTTGAGGTGCATGGGAGCTCAATGATCAATGTCGGCATCTTCAATGGCGATTACATCATCGTCCGTGAACAAAAGAGTGCCATGAACGGCGAAATTGTCGTGGCCATGATTGATGGTTCAGCGACCGTCAAGACGTTCTACAAGGAGCAGGGACGCGTACGCCTGCAGCCCGAGAATGACACCATGGAGCCTATCTATGCAACGAATCCCGTTATCTTGGGCAAAGTCGTCGGCTTGATGCGCCGGTTCTCGTAATGCAAAAACGCATCACCATCTTTGATATCGTCCGCGGGTTTACGATGATTTCAATGGCAGGTTTTCACGCTTGCTACGATTTCGCCTACCTGTACGGTTGGGATATGCCCTGGTTTACCCAGACTGTCTTTCAAGACATCTGGCGCGCCAGCATCAGCTGGGTATTCTTGTTTATCGCGGGTTGGATGTGCACTCTTTCGCGCAACAATATCAAACGTGCCGCCAAATACGCCTTAGCAGCACTCGTCGTCTGGTTGACAACAACACTTGTCTCAGTCGACGATTCGGTTAATTTTGGCATCATCTACTGCATGGCCGCATGTACCGGCATCGTGGCGTTGACCGATCCCGTCCTTAAGAAGATATCGGCGAGATGGGGCATGTCCCTATGCCTTATGTTGTTCGCCCTCACCTGGAGCATCCCCAAAACGATCTACCCTGTCCCCTACCTGGCGTGGCTGGGATTTCCGAGCCCTGGGTTTGTTTCAGGTGATTACTACCCCATCATCCCATTTTTCTTTATGTATCTTGCAGGATACTTCGCCGCACATATAGCGCAGGGAATCGATAAGACCGTCCCTAGCTGGGCCTACGCCAACCCCCTGCCGGCGCTCGCCAGCCTTGGACGTCATGCACTCCCCTTTTATCTGCTGCATCAGCCCATCATTCTGGGCATTTTGGAGCTCGTCTACTCGGTGCGATAACGCTCGAGCCGCGGTGCAATACGAGCCGGCAGTTTCGCCACAATACGAACGCCATCCTCAAGATATTCCTCGTGCAAAAGGGTCCCCTGCTCATGCACGAGCGTGATGAGCGCACCTTCACGATACGGAATGTCGGCTGAAAGCAGTACATCGGTGGCAGCTGCCTCGCGAGCAATGCGATCGACGAGATCGTCGAGCCCCTCGCCCGTTTGGGCTGAGAACAGAACGGCTTCGGGATAACGACGACGGAAACTCAATCGATCAACGCTATCGAGAAGATCGATTTTATTGAACACCGTAAGCGTCAAACGCTCGCCGGCACCGATCTCATCAAGCACGCGGTCGACAGCCTCCAGCTGCCGCTTATAGTCCTCGTCAGACGCATCTACGACTTTGAGAATTAGATCGGCACCCAACACCTCGGACAGTGTCGATTTAAAGGCATCGACCAGACCATGCGGCAGCTTTTGAATAAAGCCAACGGTATCGGTAATTGTCATACCGCGACCGCCGGGCAGGCGATACGAACGCGTCGTCGGGTCGAGCGTAGCAAACAACTTGTCCTGCGAAAGTACCGTAGAGCCGGTCAGACGATTGAGCAACGTCGATTTACCGGCATTGGTATAACCGGCTAACGCGACGCGAAACGCCGGTGACTCAATGCGGCTCTTGGATTGAACATCGCGACGCTGTTCAACCTGCTTGAGCTCACGACGAAGCGCAGCGATCTTATTACGAATGAGGCGACGGTCGACCTCGAGCTGACTTTCGCCCTGACCAAAACGTGAGCCGATGCCGCCGCGCGTCTGCTCCTTGGCGAGATGGCTCCACATGCCACGCAGGCGAGGCAACAAATATTGAAGCTGTGCCAGCTGTACCTGCAGGCGTCCCTCACGCGTCTGAGCATGCAGGCCAAAGATATCCAGGATCAGTGCTGTACGATCGATAATCTTTACCGGCTCGCCCACGGCTTTCTCCAAATAGGATTGCTGCGAGGGGGTCAGGTCGTCGTCAAAAATAACGACATCGGCATCCATGCGATGCACCAGGCCGCACAGCTCTTCAACCTTACCGGAACCGATAAACGATTTAGGATACGGCTTTACCAAACGCTGCGACAAGCGTGCCACGCACTGGGCACCAGCTGTGTGGGCAAGACGCTCCAGCTCATCAAGCGAGCGATCGAGCGGCCATGCATTGTCGCGCCACTCAACACCAACTAAAATGGCACGCTCGGGCTCGGGTGCCGTGGGAACAAGGGGGAAACGGGCCATTAGGCAGCCTCAATACGATGCACGATATCCTCAACGACCTCATCGATCGTACATTCATCCATATCAAACCACACGATACGGTCATCGCGCTTGAACCACGAAAGCTGACGCTTGGCATAGCGACGCGAACGCATCTTAATGAGTTCGCGAGCCTCATCCATGCTTATCACGCCATTGAAAGCATCGATGATCTCTTTATAGCCAATTGCCTGCATCGACGTCAGGGCATCTCCCAGCCCCTGGCCCATAAGACCGCGGACCTCATCGACAAGGCCCTGCTCAAACATCAGATCGACACGCAGGTTAATGCGCTCGTAGAGCACCTCGCGATTACGCGTCAGACCAAACCACAGAGCGTGATAATGCTCGCGCGGAACACTAAACTGCGACTTTTGCTGCGCATAGGAGACGCCATCATCGTGCATTTCGAGCGCGCGAATCACGCGGCGCACGTTATGGGGATGAATAACAGCGGCCGATTCTGGATCGCGCTCGGCAAGCAGGGCATGCAGTTCTTCCTCGCCAATACGCTCAGCAAGCTCCTGATAGCCCGCACGGCGATCGTCCTCAAGTTCACCCGAAGGAAAGTCCATCTCATCGAGGGCGGCCTTGAGATATAGCCCCGTACCTCCGCAAAAAACCGGCAGGCAACCCGAACCAAGGAGACGTTCAACATGCGCGCGAGCGTCAGCCTGATAAAGCGCAGCAGAATACGCCACACCCGGCTCTACAATGTCGACGAGACGCAGCGGCGCCGTGCACTCATCGGGCGCCATCTTTGCGGTACCGATGTCCATGCCGCGATAGATTTGCATCGCATCGCACGACAGCACTTCGGACGAAAGACGGGCTGCCAAACGATCAGCAACATCACTCTTACCAACCGCCGTCGGACCGACGATCGCAACGGCGGAAAGACCTGTCCCGGGAGAAACCATTAGCGTGGCTCGCCCACAACGGAGCCGGACAAATACCAGGTCTTGGCAACGTCAACGTCAACATCAACGATCTTGCCAACAAGCTGATCGATGCTGTAACCCTCGGGGATAGGCGCATGCACGGTCTGATTCTTGGGACTCTTGCCCAGCAGGACCGCGTCGTTCTTTTTACTCGTTCCCTCAATGAGCGCGGGAACCACAGTATGAAGCTCGCCCTGGTTATACTCGTGTGCCGTGGTCTCGATAACCTTAACCAGGCGATTGAAACGCTCGAGAATAACCTCATGCGGCGTAGGATCGTCAATCTCGGCGGCCGGGGTACCGGCGCGCTTGGAATAGATGAAGGTATAGGCCTGAGCATAGCGGACCGTCTCGGCAAGTGAGAGCGTCTGCTCAAAGTCTTCTTCAGTCTCGCCCGGGAAGCCAACGATAATGTCGGTCGAGAGCGCGATATCGGGCATGCGGTTGCGAATGCGATCGACAAGGCCCAGATAGTCCTCACGTGTATAACGGCGATTCATCTCTTTGAGGATCCGCGTCGAACCTGACTGGACGGCCAAGTGCAGCTGCGGCATAACGGCAGGCGTCTCGGCCATGGCGTCGATGGTCTCGGGCAGCAGATCCTTAGGATGAGAAGAGGTAAAGAAGATGCGCTCGACGCCCGTATCGCCTACCGCGCGCAGCAAATCGGCAAAACGCGGCTTGCCAAACAGATCGCGACCATATGAGTTAACGTTTTGGCCCAGCAGCGTAATCTCACGCACACCCTGGCGCACCAAAGCGGTCACCTCGTCGACAATCTCCTCGAAGGGGCGGCTTTTTTCGCGACCGCGCACGTACGGCACGATGCAATAGGTGCAGAAATTATTGCAGCCTGTCATGATGGGCACCCAGGCGTGATACTGGGTCTCGCGATGCCACGGCATGCTCATGGCATCCGTATCCTCATGCTCGTTGGTGCGGATATGACGCTTACCATCAAGGAACGCCTCGGCAATGAGCTCGGCCACATGTGCGATAGAATGCGTGCCAAAGATGACATTGACGTTATCGACGTTGGTGAGCAGGCCCTCGCCATCACGCTGCGCGATGCAGCCGCCCACGGCAACCACACGCTTGCCCGAAGGCGAAAGCGGCAGGCTTTTGCAGGAATTGCACTGACCGTACAGGCGAGTATCGGCGGCCTCACGCACACAGCATGTCATGAAGACAACGATATCGGCATGCTCGGGATCGAGCGCCATGAGGCAACCATACGAATCGAGCAGACCGCTCACGCGCTCAGAGTCGTGCTGATTCATCTGGCAGCCAAAGGTGCGGATAAAGTAGGTTTTACCGGCAAGAATATCGCGTACGGAACGCTGGTCCATGTGCATAAGTCCTAACGATGGGGAGAGGGGGGGGGCGAATCGAGGCAAGCAGAAGCTATGCCACAGGCTTAACATCATCCATGACGACGTTATCCATAGCAGCTCGATTGATCTGGTGAACGTAAATAGAAAGACGGATGGCCGTGCGCGACTCCCCGTTAATAAGGATGTCGGAGAACACGGGCGCGCAGGAAATATCAAATCCGGTTGGAATCAAAAAACCGCGCGCAATAGCCACGGCCTTTATGGCCTGGTTGACCGCACCGGCGCCGACACACTGGATGTTGACGGGTACACCATCCTTGACCATGCCGGCGATGGCGCCGGCAACGGACGCGGGCGATGATTTGCTTGATACCTTCAGGCAATCCATGAAGAAACTCCTGCGTTTAAAAGTACGTTTTAACTGCAATAACTGTATCGTACCGAGTGGACTCGGTAAAGGCACTATTCCTCTTTGGCAAGATCGAAGGTCACGGTGATTCGATCACGCGAAACGCGAATCTTTGGGTCGCCGCAAAGGTTGAGATAGTACCGGGCGGCAAGGTCATTAAAGTCGCGCTCCACAGCACGCGAAAACTGTGCCATGTCATCCTTGGCAATACGAAGCCCGCGACGATCCTTCGCGAGATCGACAGGAGCACGCGCATGCGAGGACGAATCACGCTCGCGCAGCAGACGCGCGGTCACACCGCGAACGGGCTTAATCTGCCCTGCCAAAATGCGATGTGCCGTGCGCTCGGACATCTCAAGACCCAAACCCGAGCAGATACGGATAAAGTCCTCGGCATCAGAGGCAAGGCCTAAACGATCGACAACCGGAAGCTCGCTTTCGTCATCAATAAACAGGAGACGAGACGTATCGAGCCGACTTGACGCCTGAGCATAAAGGGTCGCGGCAATCTCAGACGGAGAACCAAGATAGACATCGCAACCACGCAGCTCCTCGAGCGCAAACTCACAGGCAGCGCGAATAATATTATGCGGGCCGCGAGCACAGACATAACGTCCGTCCTCATCCTTGACGGCCTGGGGCCAGCTGGACTGATCAGCACGCTCGCTGAGGCGGTCGGCCGCAACGCTCACCTTAAAGGCTGAGCCAAGATCGACACCGGACGTGACCACACGGGCTTCGTCGGTGTTCTGCTTGATCGAAAACAACGCCATGCCACGACCGTGAACGCCCCAACGGTCCATCTTCATGCTCTCGAGCTTGGAGGTAACGCGAGCATCGAAGATTCGCTCTTGCATATCTTGCGGAACGCCCGAACCGTTATCCAGAAAGACAAGCGTGCGGACGCCATCTTCCTTGGTCGTGGCGAGATAGACCTTGTCGGCGCCGGCATCGCGAGCATTACGGAGCATTTCGATGACGATATCCTCGACATGCTGAATATCGTGCTTTGCCTGCCGCCGCTCGGCCTCCGAAACGCGGAGGCGGACATACCCCTCGCCAAGGTTCTCCTCGACGCGAAGGTTGCCCTCCCCCGACATCGACGCGATAAATGAGATGAGCTCGTTCGCGTCGCTCATGTTATTTAGCGATATCGACAGCGCGGCTCTCGCGAATCACGACGACGCGCACCTGACCGGGATACTCCATCTCTTCCTCGATCTGATGGGCGATATCGTGAGCCAGGACCGTGGACTGGGCATCGGAGATCTTGTCCGGCTGAACCATGACGTGGACCTCGCGACCAGCCTGCATGGCATAGGTACGCTCGACGCCATCATGGGAGTTGGCGATCTCCTCAAGCTTCTCAAGACGCTTGATGTAGTTCTCGGCAGACTCGCGACGGGCACCGGGGCGAGAGGCAGAGACAGCATCGGCGGCCTGTACCAGGACATCGAGCACCGTGTTGGGGTCGACATCGGCATGGTGAGCCTCGATAGCGTGGACGATAACGGGCTTCTCGCCATAACGGCGGGCAAGCTCGGCGCCGATGACGGCATGCGGGCCCTCGACGTCGTGGTCGATTGCCTTGCCCAGGTCGTGCAGCAGGCCGGCGCGCTTGGCGGTCACAACGTCCAGGCCAAGCTCGGAAGCCATCACGCCGCACAGATCAGAGACCTCAAGGGAGTGCTGAAGCACGTTCTGACCAAACGAGGTACGGTAGCGCAGGGCACCAAGGGTCTTGACGATCTCGGGGTGCAGATCGTGGGTGCCGGTATCGAAGGCAGCCTGCTCGCCAGCCTCGCGTACGCGCTGCTGAACCAGGTCGGCAGCCTTGTGATACATCTCCTCGATGCGGGCAGGGTGAATGCGGCCGTCGGCGATGAGGTTCTCAAGGGCGACACGGGCGGTCTCACGACGGACCGGGTCGAAGCTCGAAAGAACGACGGTCTCGGGCGTGTCGTCAATCACGAGGTTGACGCCGGAAACCTGCTCGAAGGTGCGGATGTTGCGACCCTCGCGACCGATGATACGGCCCTTGAGGTCATCAGAGGGAATGTGCACGGAGGTAACGGTGACCTCGGCAGTGTGGTCGGCAGCGCAGCGCTGAATCGCCAGGGAAAGAATCTCCTGGGCGGTCTTGTGGCACTCGGCGCGAACCTGCTGCTCGGACTCGCGAATAATCGTGGCGGCCTCGTGGGTGACCTCGCCGCGAACCTTATCGAGGAGCTCCTTGTGGGCATCTTCGCGGGTAAGGTCGGCGATACGCTCGAGCTCGGAGGTCTGCTTTGCGCAGAGCTCCTCGAGCTCACGGGAGCGCTTCTCGACCTGACCGGCCTGACTGGACAGCTGATGCTCGCGCTTGTCGAGAGCGTCGTTGCGGCGATCGAGGGATTCCTCGCGCTGCATCACGCGGTTCTCGAGCGTACGAATCTCGCTCTTACGCTGCTTGTCCTCGGCCTCGGCGGCCTGCTTGTTCTTGATGATCTCCTCTTTAGCCTCGAGCAGAGCCTCTTTTTTGAGGGTCTCGGCCTGACGCTTTGCATCACCGATCAGGGACTCAGCCTGTGCGTGTGCCGACTGGATCTTTTCGTCGGCCTCGTGAAGACTACCCTGCTTGGCGGTGCGCATGTAGGCAATGGCGGCGATGGCACCCAAAACGATGCCAACGAGCGCTGCAATGATAGGCATGCTCACTCCTTTTTATGGATTCGTTACACAACAAAGCGAACCGTCCTTATGAACGGCTCGCGACATTTGAGTAATATGAGCGCAGCTTATGCGGGTCGGATACAGATAAACATATAAACAAACTCATCACAGATGAGCACATATCACAAAGCAAATGACAGTGTTTATCGTACGTTGAACCACAACAACTGTCAAATAAATGGCCCCAGTACGGCGGCTAAAACGCGGTGAACGGCGGGGCCACAAAACGCATACGCCTAAAGCGCACATTCCTCGCATTCGGCATCGAGACGTAACTTAACGGCATCGGCGGCGATGTGATACGAGAAGCCCTTGCCCATCAAAAACCGAACCAGTTTTTCGAATCCGCGCGTCTCTGGAACACGCCGCTTGGCTAGCAGGGCTGACGCACGCGCCAAATCGTCTTCGACGGCAAAATAATCCCCGGGATAACCGGGAATGTCATCGAGCACGACATGACGGCGCTTGAGCTCGGTCTCGATTTTACGCTGTCCCCAACCACGCCGCTTGCGTTCCTCGATAAAGTACGAGCAAAAGCGGTTCTCGTCTAAAAAGCGATACTCGGTAGCGCGCTCGACGGCGAAATCGATCGCGGGCTGGCGAAAGCCGTAGCGAGCCAACTTGTCACGGACCTCACCCGTCGCATGGTCGCGGCGCGACAACATCTCGGTCACCATGGTGAGAGCACATTTACGCTCGATGAGCTGCACCGCCTCACAAAAGTTATCCCAATCACAGGGAAGATCGGGGCGGTTTTCAACATACAGACGCGCGACCCGCACGGGAATCCAAATGGACCGCTCAAAACCGCCCTCAAGCTCACAATCGATATGTGCACAAGGCTTTTTGAACGCATACCCGCTCGAGAACGAGGAGGCCGCCTTCTTATCGGGAAAGACGACCGTGGCCTCGGTCACCGTATACGACATGAGCGTAACCGCTACTCGTCGTCATCATCGAGCATGGCGGAACCATCGATGGCGTAAAGCTCGTCAAACTCCTCAGGCGCAGGCTGATCGGTCAGTTCGACCTCGGACGGAGCATCGTCATCAAACTCAAGCCCGCAGGCGAGGCGGACCTTATGCTCAATCTCGTCGGCGCAATCGGGGTGTTCGCGCAGGAACGCCTTGGCGGCCTCGCGACCGTTGCCGAGCTTGTCCTCGCCATAGGCAAACCAGGAGCCCATCTTCTTGCAGATGCCGCACTCGACAGCCATGTCCAGAATCGAGCCCTCCTTAGAGATGCCCGTGCCGTACATGATGTCGAACTCAGCAGAACGGAACGGAGCTGCCACCTTGTTCTTAACGACCTTGGCGCGCACGCGGTTACCGATAACCTCGTCCTTAAGCTTAATGCTGTCGATACGGCGAATGTCGATACGCACCGAAGAGAAGAACTTAAGGGCGCGGCCGCCCGTCGTAGTCTCGGGGTTGCCGAACATGACGCCGATCTTCTCACGCAGCTGGTTAATGAAGATGCACGTCGTGTTGGACTTGGACAGCGAGCCGGCGAGCTTGCGGAGCGCCTGGCTCATCAGGCGAGCCTGAAGACCGACCGTAGTGTCGCCGATTTCTCCCTCGATCTCGGCACGCGGGGTCAGCGCGGCGACAGAGTCGACGACGATGGCATCGATGGCACCAGAACGCACAAGCATGTCAACGATTTCGAGCGCCTGTTCACCCGTATCGGGCTGGGAAATGAGCACCTCGTCGATATCCACGCCGATGCGCGCGGCATACGTGGGATCGAGCGCGTGCTCGGCATCGATAAATGCCACAACGCCACCCATTGCCTGGGCCTCGGCCAAGATCTCGAGCGAAAGCGTCGTCTTACCGGAGGACTCGGGACCGTAGATCTCGACGATTCGGCCGCGCGGCACACCGCCGATACCCAGAGCGGCATCGAGTGCCAGAGCGCCCGTAGGGATGGCCTCGACCTCGAGCTCGGGGCCACCGTCGCCGTACCTCATGATGGAACCCTGGCCGAATTTCTTCTCGATCTCAGCCTTGGTGGTGGCGATCATCTCATCGCGCTCTTTACCCGTCGTGCGAGCATGAACGGTACGTACGGGACCTGAATTCTTGGCCATGAATAGCCCTCCTCTTAACAACCTGCATCGATAATAAACGAACGGCTGTTCGTGGTCAACCGTTCAGATAAATCATATGCAGCCGACCTTTCCAAAACCCAACCAAACGCCGACCAAACACTGACCAAAATCTTGACCATAAAGGGCCAAATAAGAACAAGGCAGGCAAAAATACACCTATGAACAGCACAAACGCTAAATTCTTCTGAGGTCCCCATCTCCACAATTAAGGGGCCCGGAGGCCCCTTAAAACACGTCTATTCCATAGAATCGAGCACGCAGACAATGCGACCCAATGCCTCCGTGACCGCATGGGCACGAACACACGAACGGTCGCCCTCATAGTGGCAGCGCACAGAGTCCACGACCGGCACTCCCCCATCGGCGGAACGATGTCCCCAGCCAATATAGAAAGTGCCAGCAGGATCGTCCTCAGTACCACCGCCGGGGCCGGCATAACCCGTTGCGCTCACTGCAATATCGCTCTGGTACAGCTCCAGCGAACCCGACGCCATCTCGCGCGCAGTTTGATGCGACACCGCGGTGTAGCGGTCGAGCGTCTCCTGCTCAACACCCAGCACGCGATGCTTAATCTCATCGCAGTAGGTCACCGCACCGCCACGCAGCACCGCCGAGGCGCCCGGGATATCCGCAATCGTCGAGGCGATCATACCCGCCGTCAGCGACTCAGCCGTCGAAACCGTCACACCCCGAGCGCTCGCGCGCTCGACGATATCGCGCGCCAGCTCCTCGTTATGTGCGGAAATCTGCTCAAAAGAGTCCGTCATACCCACCAGGACCTAGACCGAAAAGACGATCTTGCGGCAGTTCCAGAAGTACTGGGCGCCCGAGATAACGGTCAAGACAACGGCAACGGCATACAGGAAGCGCGACACCGAGTAGATGCCGAGCGTCAGCGCCACCGGGCCAAGGTGCAAGCCGGCCATAGCAAAAACGCACAGATAGCCGCAGATGGAAACCATCGTGGTCGCCGTCTTGTACTTGCCGAGCTTATCGGCCGCAACGACCACACCGGCCGCACTCGCGACCATGCGAAGGGCGCTCACCAGAAGCTCACGGAACAGGATAATGAACACGGACCACACGGTCACCGCGCCAAAATCCAAGAACAGCAGCAGGGCCGAGAACACGAGCAGCTTATCGGCGATGGGGTCCAAGAATTTACCGAAGTCGGTGATCTCGTTGCGCGAACGCGCCAGATAACCGTCGACCTTATCGGTGCACGACAGGATCACATACAGAATGAAGGCAGCGGCGGCGAGCGGGCCGTCGAAGGTGCTCCAATCCGTACCGGCAACACTCGTGTGAGAAAGCGCCGACACGATCATGAACACCGGGATAAAGACGATGCGAACGCACGTCACGATGTTGGCGGGCGTCCAAACACTCGTCAGTTCCTTATTGCTCTCGTTTGCCACGATGCTCTCCTACTCCACAACATGGCCGATAAGCTCATAGCAGAAGCTATCGGTAAACTCGACAGTCAGAATATCACCCACGGACGCCTCGCCGGCGTCCAGATGCACCGCGCCATCGGAATCGGGCGCCTGGAACCAGGCATGGCCGATCAGCTCGGCGCCGTCCTCGGTTTCTTCGATACCGTCGACGATCACCTGGGCGCGCTCGCCCACATGTGCGGCGGTGGCGGCAAAACCGAGCGACTCGGCCAGGTCCATGGCCTCCTGGGCGCGCTCGAGCTTGACCTCTTCGTCGACCTGACCCTCCATCTTAGCGGCCAGGCTGCCCTCCTCACGCGAGTAGGCAAAGACACTCGTGTAGTCGAAGCCGACGGTGTCCATAAAGTCGATGAGGTCACGGAACTCGTCGTCGGTCTCGGTCGGGAAGCCGACCATGGCCGTGGAGCGAATCACGATACCGGGGATGCGCTCGCGAAGGTCGCGGAACAGATCCTCCAGCTCCTGGCGCGAACCAGAGCGACGCATGGCCTTGAGGATGCGCGCGTCGCAGTGCTGCACGGGGATATCGATATAGGGCAGCACCTCGGGCGTATCGCGAATGGTCTCAATAAGCTCATCGGTCATGCCCTCGGGCTGCAGGTAGAGTACACGGACCCACACGTTATGAGGACGCACCGCCTCAGCAACGGCCTGCAGCAGCTGCGCCAGATTGCGCGGCGCGCCCTCGGCGAGGTCCTCGTCGGCAAAGTCGGTACCCCAGATACCCGTGTCCTGACCGATCAGAACAATCTCGCGCACACCGCCGGCAACTAGGTCGCGCACCTCGGAGATAATGCTCTCAGCATTGCGCGAATGATAGCGACCGCGAATGTAGGGGATCATGCAGAAGCTGCAAAAACGATTGCAGCCATCGGAGATCTTGACGTAGGCGACAGCGCCCTCGACAGTGCGCTTGACCTGCGGAATATAGGCTGCGATCTCACGCTCGACACCCAGTACGCCATCGATGACCGCCACGATGCCGTCCTCCTCGTCGGCCTTCACAAAGGCAGCGACCTCGGGCAGCTCGTCAGGCAGGTCGTCGCCATAGCGCGACGGCACACAGCCGCACATGACGATGGGGCAAGAACGAACGCCGTCCTGAACCTCGTTGGCGAGCTCGAGCGTGGTCTCGATGCTCTCGGACGTTGCGGAGGCAAGGAACGAGCATGTATTGACGATGGCGATATCGGCATCCTGCGGGTCGAATGCCTCTTCGTAGCCTGCAGCGGTCAAAAGAGAACGCATGCGGTCGGTGTCAACCTCGTTCTTAGCGCACCCGAGGGTGATGTAGAGCACGGAGCCCAACGGTGTATCCATGTTGGAGAGCGGTCCTTTCGAATGATATTAGCGGTAGTTGGTGAACTGCAGCGGCTGGCCGTAGTCCTGGTCGCGCAGAAACTGGATCACGGTCTGCAACGCGTCCTTCGAAGCAGAGGAAACACGCAGCTTGTCGGCCTCGATGGTCACCTTGACCTTGAGTTTTTGGTCCTTGATGTCCTTGTTGATCTTCTTGGCGGTCGCCTGGTCGATGCCCTCGACGATATGGCCGAGCACGCGCACGGTGCCGCCCGACGCCGCCTGCGGAGCATCCCACGAGACAGCCTTGAGGTCGATGCCGCGCTTGATGAGCTTGGAGCTCAGCACGTCGATAATCTGCTTAGAGACAAAGTCAGCCGGGGCGCTGATCGTAAAGAGCTTGTCGCCCTTCGAAAGCTCGATCGTGGCGCCGGAATCCTTAAGGTCATAGCGCTGGGAAATCTCGCGCGTGGTCTGCTGGAAGGCGTTGTCGACCTCTTGCATGTTGACCTCGGACACGACGTCGAAGCTGGAATCTTTAGCCATGATGTTTCCTTTCGCGTACGAGCGGCTTAGTAGCTATCGTACGAATAGTCGGTAGAATCGGTGGGTGTCTGACCGTCAGTTGCGGTATCGGCGCCATCCGTGGACTGGGCATCGGTAACGTCGGTGGTATCGGCACCATCGGTGGTGTCGGTACCATCAGAACTTTCACCATTCTCGGAATCAGTCGTCTCCTTCTTGGGAACGGTGATCGTCACACGCGCCACGCCCGAGGTCTTGGTATCGTAACGGACCTTTTCACCGTTCTTGGTAACGGTGACATCGGAAGGCTTGGACGTGGTGATCTCGATCGAGGACTCGGGCGTGTACTCCTGCTCAAAGGGGCCAGTCGCTTGGGCGCCATAGACCGACTTGCCGTCGACCTTGACCTCAATCCACGCGGTCTTTCCCTTGGCAACGGAGACTTTGACCTTCGTGACCTCGTTCTCTTCCTTCTTGACCGTCGTCTTGGTAGCGTCCGAGTCAGTCGACTCATTCGTCGCCTCATCGGTGTCTTCGTCCTCGTCGACCGTTTCGGTCTTCTTAGAAGACTTCTTGGTCGTCGTCTTGGTAGCAGTGGGCGTCTCGGGCGTGGTCTCGGGCGCCGAAGATGCGCAGCCGCGCAGAAGCACCAAGATGAGCACAATCAACAGCAGCGCAACGGCACCGATGCCGGCGTAGACGATACGCGGATCGAGCCCGTTGTTTTGAGGAGTACGTGATCCGCCGCGTCCACGATTGGAACTGCTGCGGCCGCCTCCCTGAGGCATACGACCACGATTGCTATCGTAACGGCCGCGATAGCCACCCTGGCCCTGAAGGCTGCGCTGACCCGAGCGGGGCGCAAGTTCACCGCGGCCTTGATAGCCACGCTGGCCCGAACGCGGAGCCGAAGAGCGCTGGCCATACGGCTGTGATTGAGAGCGAAGACGCGGCGTCACCTGCGTGGTATCGGCATCCGCATAGCCACCGCGAGAGCGTCCCGTAGAGGCACCACGGTAACCGCGATCGGAATAGCCGCCGTCGCCGTAGCCGGCACGAGGGTCACGCGCCACGCCTCGGGCAGCGGGAAGTGCACGGTCCTCGGGCATCGGCGTACTGCGGAACCGGTCACGCTGTGAGCGAATCTCCTCGCCCGAACCCGTCTCGGTAATATAACCGGCCTGCTGAGGACGCTGTCCATAGCGGGTCGAACGACCGCCCTGAACCATCAGGAAGCGCCCGTTATCGACCGAGGAACGCGAATTGACGTAGCCGGCGGCGTCCTGAAAACGACCGCCCTGCTGCGACGTCTCGCGTTCGTATGCCATCAGATCGTCAAAGTAGGCATTGACGACCTCGCGCGGATTGAGGCCCAAAAAGCGAGCATAGCTCGAAATCATGCCCTGCGCATAGCCGCGCGGCGGCATCGAAGCAAAGTTACCGGTCTCGAAAAACTCGATGATCTGCGGCCTGATTTTGATGGTGTTGGCGACTTGCTGAATGGAAAGGCCCATTCGGCGACGCTGCTCAAGCAGCATGTCACCAAAGCGTGCAGCCATCAGAATCCTCCAAACTCACGATCTTCACGTGCCATCTCGGCGTCGACAGACTCCAGCGCGGCAAGCCCCTCCTCGTCCAACAGGACCTCGCGCGGCTTGGAACCGTCGGGCGGGCCGACGACACCCTTTTCTTCCAGCATATCCATAATACGCCCGGCACGCGCATAGCCAACCTTCAGACGACGTTGCAGGCCAGATGTGGAGCCAAGCTGCGATTCCACCACAATATGGGCGGCTTCCCAAATGAGCGGATCATCGTCTTGCGGCTCGGCGACTCCGGTACCGGCAAAGCCCCCCCCACAAGGCCAAC
>UQIT01000029.1 GCA_900541175.1 uncultured Collinsella sp. | reverse complement strand
GCGGTCGTTACCACGGTTGCCGCCAAAGCCGCCACGGTTGCCACCGCGGTCGCCATAGCCACCACGGTTGCCGCCAAAGCCGCCGCGACCGCCACGGTCGCCGCCACGGTCACCAAAGCCGCCACGGCCACCGCGATCGCCACCGCGACCGCCGCGGTCACCGCCACGGCCACCGCGATCGCCAAAGCCGCCGCGACCGCCACGGTCGCCGCCACGGCCGCCACGGTCGTCACGGCCGCCGCGAGGACCGCGGTCCTCGTCCAGGCCCATGGCGACGAGCGGAGCGATAACCTTATCGAGAGCGGCCATCAGCTCGGTGGCCTCCTCGTAAGAAAGCTCGGGCAGGAGCTTCTCTTTCTTGTTGGCAAGCTCGACCAGGCCCTCAGCGGCATCCTCGGCGGCGAAGACGACGATCTTGCGCATATCGCCCTCGGCGTCGTCGATGCGGCCGACCAGATCGGCAGCCTCGGCCTCGGCCATCAGGCCATCGAGCTCACGAAGGCGCATGCCCAGCAGGTCAGACATTTCCTTCTGCTCCATCTTGGGCTTGAGGTCAAGAAGCTTGATGGCGCGCTCGATGTTCGCCATGCGCTCGGCCTTGGCCTCCTCCTCCTTGGAAATAGCAAAGCGACGGCTACGCAGCAGGCGGGCGGCCTTCTGCATCTTGTCCATCAGCTCTTCGTCATCGTAATCAACGGCGGCCTCGACAACCTCGGCCTCCTCCTCGGCGGAAACCTCGTCAGCAGGCTGGGCATGGGCAGCTTCGGTCTCCACGGTCTCGACTGCCTCGACCTCGGCAGCCATGGTCTCGTTCTCGGTCTCGTTCATGATCTCTTCGTTCTCGGACATGAGACTCCTTCTTGGCCCTCTCGGGCATCATCGCCCCATTCGCGGGGCCCGTCGCGCACTCTTTACGCTTTAAACATTCATGCCTCTCGGCAAAACGTCCATTAGTTTATGGTGTCGCCATCCAATCTAGCTGCAGAATCTATGTGCACACATTAATGCGACATGTGCGACTCGCGACGAGCGTACACCAGCGACGCCACGAACCCGACCGCGGCAATTACAGCCGCCACACGCACGGCAGCTGCAAATCCAATCGCCTGGGCAACGTCCGTCGCAACGCCTGCGGCGCCGGCAGTCGCCGCAGAACTCGAGAGCAGGCCGATAAACAGCGACGGGCCAAACGATGCGGCAATCATGTTCCACGTATTGAGCAATGCCGTTCCGTGAGGATGCTCGGCGGCAGGCAGCGTCTCCAAGCCGGCCGTTTGCGAGGGGCTCAGCACCAAACCGACTCCAGCATACACCACAACGGTCAGTGCCACGACGACGCCGATGTTCATACTCGCCGCCGTCATCGAGATTGCAGTCTGCCCCACGGCAATCAGGGCAAAGCCGACCGGCAGCAGCGGCCATGCGCCACGGGCGTCCATCACGCGTCCGCCAACAATCGAGGTCACGGCGTTGCAGGCAATCGCAGGCAAAATGAGCAAGCCCGCAACAAGTGCGGTCATGCCGTATGCGCCCTCAAAATAGAGCGGCAACAAAACGCTCATCGAGAACGTCGTCATCATCGACACAACGACGAGCAGACACGCCGGCCAAAAGCGAATGCTCGCCATGGGATGCACGTTAAGCACCGGATGCTCGAGCTTGAGCTGGCGGGCCGCAAACAGGCCGAGCAGCACAATGGCGGCGAAAAGCGCCACGATACCGGCAATCAGATTGGTCGAGAACTCGCCTACGGAATACACGAATGCCGTAATGCCGGCGGCGAGCAAAACAACCGACAGAATATCAAGCGTGGTGTTCGAGCGCTCTCCGACATTCTGAACAAGCTTTACGCCCGCCGCAGCGACCACAATGCCGCCCACCAGCGGCACTACGAACACCGCCCTCCAGCCAAACAACGTGCACATAAGACCGCTGATCACGGGTCCAAACGCCGGCCCTAGCGTAATGCAGGCACCACCCAGACTCAGATACAGACCGAGCTTCTCGCGCGGAGCGCAAGACAGCACCACGTTCATCATGAGCGGGAACAAGATGCCCGATCCCGCAGCCTGCAAAATACGGCTTGGCAGCAAAACGCTAAATGACGGAGCGAACAGGCACAGGACTTCGCCGGCGACCATGCATCCGCATGCGAAAAACAGCAGCTTGCGCGTCGAGAAACGGCCGGACAGGAAGGCCATGATGGCCGTAAAGATCGACGTCACGATCATGTAGCCCGAAACGAGCCACTGCGCCGTGGTGGCACTCACCGAAAAGGCCGCCATAATGTCGTGCAACGCCACGTTAATGATGTTCTCGTTAAACGCGGCAATAAAGGCTGCAATATACATTACGACGAGAATCGCCGCAGTGGCCGATGGCGCTACTTGAACTTGTTGCTGAGATTTGCTCCCCATGCATTTCCTTCCTCTTGGAACGACAGTCGCATCGCCCCAGAGGAACAGTCCAGGGCGAAAAATGAGCCCTAGACTTACGCCAGCCGCCGTACACGACGAATCTGGCAACATGGTCCAACGTCGAAAGATTGTAACGCGGACGCACAGCTTTCCTTCCGCGCTATTATTAAAAGTCCACGAAAGCATAAGACATGAGGAGCCCGCCATGATTAAGCCCATCATGAAATCCGAGTTCTTTTTGCGTCTGCCTTCCGAAGACGCGGGACCCGACGATGCCGCGACCGGGCAGGATCTCCTAGATACACTCCACGAGCATGAGCGCGAGTGCGTGGGCCTCGCCGCCAACATGATCGGCGTGCGCAAACGCATCATCTGCGTAAAGGACGGCAACAGGACGCTCCTGATGTACAATCCTCAAATTCTTGAGCAGGTCAATGCCTATCAGACAAGCGAAGGATGCCTCTCGCTAATCGGCGAGCGTCCCTGCACCCGCTATCGCCGCATTAAGGTTGAGTATTTGGACGAGAACTTCGTCCACCGCATCAAAAACTTCTCGGGCTACACCGCCGAAATCATCCAGCACGAAATCGACCACTGCAACGGCGTCGTGGTTTAGGCCACCTGCCAAAATGAGGGTACCGGAGGCCTCCCTATGGATATCAGCCGCTTTGGCGAATTCGCCATCTTAGCGCAGTCACGCACGTTTCTTGATGCGGCGGAACTGCTTTTCATGTCGCAATCAACCCTCTCCAAGCACATCATGGCAATGGAGCACGAACTCGGCTGCAAGCTCATCGATCGAAGCCAGCGCCACGTAACACTCACCGCGCAAGGTGAAGCGCTCCTCCCCTATGCGCAAAAAATTGCGACGCTTCAGCACCGCTATCTTGCCGCCATTCAAATAGGCGCAGGTGAGCCGCTCGAGCACCTCACCGTAGGTTCTATCCCCATTATGGCCCCTTATGGGATCACGGACGCCGTCATCGATTTTCAGCAGGCGAACCCCTCATATTCTGTTGAGCTCATCGAGGGCGAAGGCGACACACTCAAGCGCATGCTCCTGCACGAGGACATTGACCTGGCCTTCATCCGTGACGGCGGCGTCATCGAGCCGGAGTTCAAAAAGATTCCCTTTACGACCGACCGGCTCGTGGCCGTCCTTCCACTCGACCATCCGCTCGCCGAACGTGACACCGTCGAGATAGACGACCTTATCGACGAGAATTTCCTCATGCTTCCCCAAGGCTCGTTCGTAAGCGAGCTCGTCCTTTCCCTTTGTCGCGAAGCTGGATTTGGCCCACGTGTTACGTTCACCGGCAAACGAGCCGAGAACATCATCTCCCTTGTCGCGCGCGGCGCCGGCGTCTCATTCCTCATGCGCAAGCCGACGGAATCGCTCGCCAGCGGAAAGGTAGCCCTGGTGCCGCTTGAGCCCGCGACGACCTCCGAGGTAAGGCTCTACCTCAAGCGAAACGCCGCGCACTCGCAGGCGGTCGTCTCGTTCATTGGCTTCCTCCCCTACCGTCAGCTCCTGCAGGGCGACCGTGCGTCTTCCACCGCGGCACGACCGTCATAATCCCCGCTGCTCCACAACCGCAGACTTGCGTCCGTAAACACGCTGACAACGGCACGAAACACAAATATGCCTCGGGCGGCACGTCGCCGTCCGAGGCATATTTAGTTAAAGTGCGCAGACAGACTAGTCCACCGAGATGTTGAGCGCCTTACCGCCCTCGTCCTTCCTGGTACCGATCACCATAGCGGCGACAAGAGCCAGAACGAAAGCGACCACACCGGAGATGACAAGGCCGATAAAGCCCGTGTCGATGCCGGCAGGGTTAATAAAGCTCGGGAAACCGAGCGGGCCGGAGGCACCGAAGGCATAGAGTTTGGCACCCATGAGGCCGGCGATGGCGCCGCCTACACCAGCGGAAATAAAGGTTGCCCACATAAGGCGCTTACGCGGCAGCAAGATGGCGTAAAGCGCAGGCTCGTTGACACCGAAAATCGAAGAGACAAGGGCGGGAATGTTGACGGCAGCATTTTCCTCGGAATCCTTGGTTCGGATGACCATGCCAAGCACAGCACCGGCGATGGCACAACCGCCTGCATACACGAGCGGATTAATGAGGTCATAGCCGTAGGTTGCGACATCGAGAAACCACAGCGGGATGATACCCCAGTGCAGGCCGAACATGACGAGCAAGCTCCAGAACGTGCCGATGACAAAGCCGGCGAGGGCGGGCTGGACGTTGATGAGCATCAGAATGATCTGGGCAACGATGTTGGAGAGGACCGTCATGACCGGACCGACCACAAGCAGGCCAAGGATGCCACAAATGAGGAGCGTCAGGATGTTGGAGAAGAACGAGCTCACAAGCGCGGGCAGCGCGTTAGAAAGGGCCTTGTGCACCTTGGAGGCAATCCAGACGATAAAGATCGCAGGCAGAATCGTCGATGAGTAATTCTGCATGATCAGCGGGATGCCAAAAATATCACCATAGACATTGGACTCGAAGACCGTGCCGGCGCCGAGCGTGTAGAGCGGATCTCCGCCCATAAGGGCAACGAGCGTCGGGTAGACGAGGATACCACCGAGCGCCATTCCCATAACGGGCTTAAGTCCGAACTTCTTGGCCGACGTCCAGCCAATGATTAGCGGAAAGTAATAGAAGACCGAATCTCCGATTGCCGAGAGCGTCACATACGTATTGCTGTCCTTGGCAAGCCAACCGGCAACCGTGCAGAGCGCGAGCATCGACTTGATAAAGCCACCGGCCATAAGCACGCCAAGAACCGGTTGCAGGATCTCGGAGATGATGGCAAGCAGACGCGAGAATGGATCGCCCTTTTTGACGTCGTCGCCCTCATCGATATCGAGTGCGGGTTTGGAGTCGAACCCGCCAATCTGAACAAGGTCGTTGTAGACGGCCTCGACAGTGGCACCAATCACGACCTGATACTGTCCGCCGGCCTGGATGACGTCAACGACGCCCTTCGTTGCCTTAAGCTCATTGGTCTGGGCGAGCGATTCATCCTTGAGGTGGAAGCGGAGACGCGTAATGCAGTGGCTCACGTCTAACACATTGTCTCGACCACCGACCTTTGTGATGATTTCATCGCAAAGCTTCTGGTATTTCATGGAATTCTCCTTTTCTGAGCGGGGCATAGCGTAGATTTCATGCCTCCGTAGTCGACGTGGGAGGACAAGAAACCCGCTCCCCCTTTGAAATCCGCGGACGCACGTACGCCCGGGATGGGAAACGGCAGAGAAGATGGAAGATGCCGATCACATGGCAGTGAGCCTCATTGGCCCATGCCACGCAATCAGGCCTACAGACGCGAAGCTGCTGCGCCGAGAAGTCTCGTCGTCTGGCAGAACTTGTCACACAGGCGTTCCGGTTCGCCCTGGGGAATCTGAGTACGCTCGGTCTCAAAGGAGAGGCCGTACTCGCGTGCCGGAAGGAAATACTCAAAATAGCCGTTGGTGTAACCGCAGACTATTCCCTCGACCGGACATTCGCGCTTCATGCGAATGCCCAGGTCGCTGCCGAGTTCACTCGGGAACACGAAGAGATGCAGGCCGCCCAGACTGATGACGGCACACTTAAGCGTGAGTGAAAAGTCGTCATGGGCAACGGTGTGATAGAACGTCTGAGGCTCGATGCGGTCAAGAACGACCTCGCGATCGAGCTTGATCTGGGAAATCGCCTTGGCAAGACCGGTCGAAACACGCTCAACCTCGGGAATGCCACGTCCCTGGCGAAAATTGCGGTCGCTACAATCGCCAGCAGCACCGACGACCATGGCCGGATAGTAACCAAGACTCTGAGCGAGCTTTTTGCCGGTAAGACCGGCGAGTTCGCTCGTGAGCTCCGTGCAGTCGGGTCCGACACAGGCAGAATGCACCGCCCAGTTCACAAAGCCCGCAAATGGCTTGCCTTCGGTATCGAAGAACGATACGACAATGACCTCATTGTCGGCGAGTTCACCTGGGATGATGCGGTTGTCGTAGAAACCGGTGATGACCTGCTTGCCCAAGCGACAAATCGCGGGCTGTGCGTTGGCGCGGCACTCTTCAAAGCATTGGCAAATGGTATCGAGGAACCAGCGGTAGTAGTTCTCGTCGAATTTTCCCGTCCACCAGTTGCGGTGGTAAGCGACGATTGAAGTATGGTCGTGCGTCGCCGAGAGCAGGACGCAATCACGGTCAATGCCGTAGCGCTCGGCGAGCATTGTCTTGACTTCCTCGGCCATGCTTTCCTCGAACTCGAGGACATCGGCATTAAAGAGAAACACTTCACGTTCGCCTTGCTGGAAGAGGATGGCATTGGCGAAGACGTCGTCATGGACGCCCGTCGCAGGTTCAAGACGGTTGGGAAGATTGCGGTAGCCAATCAGGTAGATGTCGCCCTGTGGGGTGATTTTGCGGCGCGCGTGTCCAATGTTCATGCACGTTCTCCTTCTGTGTCACGCCGCATTCAAGGCGGCAATGATGATTTCGACGAGGCGCTCATGGGATCCGGCGGCAAAACCGGAGTTCATGGCCTCATAGGTGATCTTTTCGTACGCGTCGGGAGCCGGTAGGTACTTCTGTCCGCCGTTGACGAGCGTGGCAAAGAACACAGAGCCGGACCGAGCGGCGCGCACAGTGGCGCCGAATGCACTCGAGACCTCGGGTTGTACGCCGACAAGCTCGACGTTTCCCAGCCGGAGCAGATAGGCCCTCGTGCGCTGCTCGCCAGCGGCATGAAACTCATACGTTCGGTGCGGAGCCAAAGAGTGAAAATCGGCGCGTGTCTGAGCGGGCAGGAGAACGTCGACCGTGCGGGCATCGATGCCGGTAGCGTCATCCTCACGCGCCATGCGAGCGGCCTCGATTAAAGCATCGCCCAAGGCCTGCCCCTGCTGGTGCAGCATGCGGTATCCGTCCTCATGGGCATCGACCGTCTGCTTAACGCCGGCCGCATCGAACATGACGTTCATGGCGCGCTCCGCCGGACCTTGGTCGCCCGCGGCGCCTGGCAGCAACAGGGCAACGCCGCCCAGCTCGCGCTCGAGTGACATGGCGGCAAAACCAAAGAGGTCTCCGCTCGCCATGCGCCTCCCCTCGGAGTCGCGCGACCCGTCGAGCACGGAGGACTGAACGTCCGCCGTCGCGAGCACGGCAACATACTCGCCCCCGGCATCCCTTATGGCGAGTACGGGCATCGTGTGGTCGGCAAACCCCCTGGGATTCGAGCCCAACCACCAGCCGGCAGGCGTCTCAATGTCGCGATTAACGTTCACGGGGCATTCGCCCTCCACAGTGGCGAGCGTGGCAGAGCGAATGCCCGCAACAGCGCGCTCGACAGCCGTGCGGGCGGCAGCGACGAGCGCTGCGCGATAGCGCTCGTTGCGATTGCGGGTAGCATCGTCGGCAAGATGCCCGGGAGTGCGGACGTGAGGCATGGAAAACGTGTGGGTAGGAACCACCCAAGAATAAGCACCGCTGCAATTGGCGGCATCCTCAACAACCTCACGCAGATCGGCGAGTAGAGCCGGAGCGATCGAGGTGACCTCAAGCGAAAGGACGCAGGCGCGTCGCCCCGTCCCCTCGATGATAAGGGCACGGGCGAAGACCTCATGACGGAGTTCGTCGAAACCGTCGAACGGCAACACGTCCCCAAGATCGATGGCCACACGAGCGGCCCCAGCCCTCATCTCTCCTTCGTCCATGGCAGATACTCCCCTCTGATTGCCGCTCACTCGACACCGTACAGTTGCTGCGCCGTACCGCCAAGCACAAGGTCGCTGTCTGTATCGCTCAGATTTGCAGCGCGAACGCAGGCGACACCCTCGGTGAGCCACTCGCGTTTAACGGGATAGCTCGTGCCAAAAACAATATGGTCTGCACCCAGCACGTCAACCGCGCAGGCAAGGAGTGTCTTGCCCCAAGGCTGAGCATGGGACATGTCGAAATAGATGTTGTTCTCGAGGCGCCTGGAAACGGTCTCGGTATCGACCTGAAAACGGCCAGAAGCATCAGGGCGCTTGGGACCATGAGGCAGCAGCATCTCCTTGAACGCAAAGTATGCGCCGCCGAGCATGGAGTGGACCATCTTGATATTGGGGTAGCACTCAAAGAAATCGCCAAAGATCTCTCGGCCGATCGCCGTAGTTTGGTCGACGCAGCGGCCATAAGAGCGGCGAAGGTTGTCGTACGCGAGAAGCGATTCGTTCTCGACCGGCACGGGAACATGGTGCACGTAAACGGTGGCATGGCGTTCGTTCAGGTGCTCGAAAAAGCTCGAGAAGACCTGGTCGTCGAGATAGCGCTTGCCGTAGTGAGCGCAGAGCTGCACACCCGCAAAACCATCGTCGAGCCTGCGGTCGAGCTCCTCCAAATTCGCTTTGGTGCCAAAGGGCGGCACGGCGACAAGCGGAATCAGACGGCCACTTGACGCCTTCGCGTCAGCAGCCATACCGTCGTTGAAACGCCGGCACATCTCGAGCGACATCCACTCGTGACAGCCGGGGAGCTTGAGGATCGCCTTGTCGACCCCCGCCCCATCCATATCGGCCAAGCGCTTCTCGAGGGTGTAGTCGCCCTCAATGTAGTTAAGACCCGGAGAACCGGCGGGCATCTCGATCACGATCTGTCGTTTGCCGGCGGAATTCATGGTCAGATAGCCTTCGGTGTCATAGGCGCGGGGTACCTCGGCCAAAAACTGTTCGCAGAGCGTCTCGTCATGAAAGATGCGCTCGTCGAACCAGTAGGAATTTGCATCGATAATCATTGGTTGGAACCGCCTTTCATCTTGTTGAAAACATTCTAGAAAAGCAGGTACCCGGACATCAATTCCAGCTTAAGTCAACTGTATTCCATTTTGGAATAGAACTTACCGCTCACACGCGAACCTCGCCCGCTCAACGAGACAAGCGCTAACAGCACGGGCTTAGACAGAAAACGGTCGGCCCGCATCCGTTGCGGGCCGACCGTTTCATTACAGGCTACCTTTGCCGTTACGCCTGGCGGTAGTGATCAAAGAAATCGGCGAGGTCTTCGAGCGACTCTTTGAGCACTTCCATGCGCGGCAGGTACACGATGCGGAAGTGGTCGGGCTCACCCCAGTTAAAGCCGCCGCCGCGCGTGATCAGAATTTTCTTCTCGTGCAGCAGGTCGAGGGCAAACTGCTCGTCGTCGGTGATGTTGAACTTTTTAACATCCATCTTGGGGAAGATATAGAACGCCGCACGCGGCTTGACCACCGAGATGCCGTCGATCTTGCTGAGCGCCTCATACACAAAGTTGCGCTGCTCGTAGACACGACCGCCGGGGCGGATGTAGTCATTGACCGACTGGTGTCCGCCGAGCGCCGTCTGAACGATCGACTGAGCCGGCACATTGGAGCACAGGCGCATGTTAGAGAGCATGTTGACGCCCATGATGAAGTCGCTCATGCAGCGCTGGTTGCCCGAAAGCACCATCCAGCCAATACGATAGCCCGCGATCATGTGCGACTTGGAAAGGCCGCTAAACGTAATGCAGGGCAGGTCGGGGGCGAGTGATGCAATGGAGACGTGCTCATAGCCGTCCATGCACAGGCGGTCATAGATCTCATCGGCAAAGATCATCAGCTGATGCCTGCGTGCAACCTCGACGATGCCCTCGAGCACCTCGCGCGGATAGACGGAACCCGTGGGGTTATTGGGGTTGATGATGACGAGAGCTTTGGTCGCGCTCGTAATCTTGGACTCCATATCCTCCAAGTCGGGATACCAATCCGCCTGCTCATCGCACAGATAGTGCACAGGATGACCGCCGGCAAGGGTTGCGCACGCCGTCCAGAGCGGATAGTCGGGGCTGGGGATCAGAATCTCGTCGCCATTGTCGAGCAGCGCGTTCATCGAAAGCTGAATGAGCTCGGACACGCCGTTGCCCGTGTAGATGTGCTCCATCTGAACGTTGGGCAGGCCCTTGATCTGCGAGTACTGCATGATTGCCTTGCGCGCAGAGAACAGGCCGCGCGAGTTGGAATAGCCTTCGCAGTCGGGCAGCTGCTGGCGCATGTCCTTGATGACCTCATCGGGCGTGCGGAAACCGAAGGGCGCCGGGTTGCCGATATTGAGCTTGAGGATGCGCTCGCCCTCGTCCTCCATACGGGCGGCCTCGTCGACGACGGGACCACGCACGTCATACAGGACGTTATCGAGCTTGGTGGATTTAGAAAAAGTGCGCATGGTGGTGCTCCTTGCAATTTGAGCTGAGGGATGGGGTTCGGGCTTGGAATCGTTGCGGGGTGATGATGCCTCGCCTTGATCGGCGTCGCCGGCAAGCAGCCAGGTAACATCGACCTCCAAAATACGGGCGAGCAGCTCAGCCACATCGCGCCGCGGGATCGTCTTGCCGCTCACATATTGGCTTATCTGACTCTTGCCGAGTTTTTTGCCGAGCATCTCCGATACGCGGATCACGTCCGACTGGCGAACGTCGCGATCGGACATAGCCTGTCGCAGGCGATCGCTAAACGTCTCTTGGGCCACTAGAACCTCCTTGCTGGCAAAGTTCAATTTATAGAACACGAATTGAACCAGGTTCAATTTAGCAAGCAGTATAGCGCCGTACCTCATTCGAAAGTTCAATTTCATAAGAAAATGTATCGGACTCCGAGATTTGCCCAAAGCGGACAATAGCGTGTACGCGTTTAGAGGTATTCGAGGAAACGGGCGGCAGCAAGCGAAACATCGGCCGTTCGATATATGGCGTTGATCTGCCGATGGGGATGTCCCTCGAGCGAACGCACGGCAACATCGAACTGACAACGGCGCAAGATGAGCGCGGGAAGAATGCTCACGCCCAGGCCGTCCTCGACCATAGCCATAATCGCATAATCATCCCAGGTCGACAGCTTGGAACACACCGTCAGCCCCGCCCGACGGAACAGCGGCGTAATCTCGTCATCGGTGCCGCGTTCTAGCAGAATAAACTGCTCGTTGGCCAAATCGGCAAGAGAGACGACCTCCGCCGTGGCAAGCAAAGAGTCTGCCGGCACTACCGCCATCAACTCGTCGCGCACCAAAGACCGCGATGCCATGCCGTTTTCTCGGGGCTCACGCGGGATAAAGCCCAGGTCACAACGACCTTCAGCCACCCATTGTTCAATCTCTGAGTAATCACCCATCAGCAACTCATAATCGACGTCCGGATGATCGGCACGAAAGCGCGCAATCACCGGTGGCAGCACGTGGGTCGCCACACTCGAAAACGTACCGATGCAGATTTTGCCGCGCATGAGTCCACACATCTCATCCACCCGTCGCTGCAAGCGAGTGAATTCCTCGCAGAGCGCCTCGACAGCCGGCATGACCTGCCGCCCGTCGGCAGAAAGAGCCACGCCCTCGCGACTGCGGTCGAGCACCTTAAAACCCCAGTCGGCCTCAAGATCGGCCACCATACGGCTCACGCCCGACTGCGAATAGCTCAGGCGCTCGGCAGCACGCGTAAAGCTTCCGGCGCGCACCGTCTCCAGCAGCACCTGCATCTTTTGAATATTCGTTTCCACGACACGCCTCCACCTTTACATGAATTTTTGTCATGTTAGCCATGCATTATATTCGCTTTTCTTCTATTGCCAGTTCACCCATAGTGAACATGCTCGAATATAGAGGGGACGGAAGCGCATGGACAACGGACTGTTTACGTACTTAGCAGCATTGCTATTGTTTGGCTCCAACGGCATCATCGCCGCTGCCATCGCTCTGCCGAGCTCCGATATCGTGCTACTACGCACGTTTTTGGGCGCGCTCTCGCTTGTCACCATCCTCGCCATCACCCAAAGCCATAAGTTGCAGGCGCCATCTCGCCCCCGCGAAGCCGCAGCCCTCCTCCTCTCGGGAGCCGCGCTGGGCGCCAGCTGGATTTTTCTGTTCCGCGCCTACCAGACGATCGGCGTCGGCGTATCCTCGCTGCTGTACTACTGTGGCCCCATCATTGTCATGGCGCTCTCCCCACTCATCTTTGGCGAAAAACTGACCGGCGGCAAAATCGCCGGGTTTATCGCCGTCGCCTGCGGTGCTTTTCTCATTGCAGCGCAAGGTCTAGGCGGCAATATGCCCATTGCGGGCATCGCCTGCGGCATCGCCTCGGCATTTTGCTATGCGCTGATGGTCATCGCTAGCAAGGGTGCGCCGCACATCGAGGGCCTCGAGAACTCCGCGCTCCAGGTGAGCGCCGCCTTTGTGACCGCACTGGTCCTCACGCTCATCACGCAGGGCGCTCCCTCGTTCCTGTCCGCCGGCATCGCCGCCAGTATTGATTGGCGCGCCGTCGCTATGCTCGGCGTCGTCAACACCGGCATTGGTTGCCTGCTCTACTTTAGCGCCGTCGAGGCGATGCCCCCCCACCCCGCCCCCGCCGCCGCCTCCCTCGAGCCGCTTTCGGCGGTCGTATTCTCGGCCGTCCTTTTGGGCGAAGCCATAACACCGGTCCGCCTGATGGGCGCCGCGCTTATCATCGGCGGCGCGATTTTTTGCGAACTCGCCGGCAAACGCGCAAACGCCAAGGCTGGCATCGCCCAGACAGTACGTGCTTAAAAGCCCCTGCTTTGAAATGCTGCCTGCGTAGATAAATAATCCCCAGCTAAGGATTATTGTCTAAAATAACCCGATGTGCCAAACTGCTCTTGTATGTATAAAGACGGCATAAAGTTTTTTGTCCTAGACAGATAACCGGATGTCTAAGGGAGTCCTCGTGGCACACAATAAACTGGAGGCAAACCTCCAAGACCAGCGCGGGCAAGGCGGGCACGGAGCCATCCCCCTCTCCGCTGGCATGCTGCTCGTAACGCTCGGCGTCGTCTATGGCGACATCGGCACGAGCCCCATGTACACCATGAAATCAATCGTCGCCAACAACGGCGGCATCGGTACCGTCAGCGAGGACATGATCCTGGGAGCGCTTTCGCTCGTCATCTGGACCATGACGCTCGTGACCACGGTCAAGTACGTGGTAATCGCCATGAAGGCCGACAACCACAACGAAGGCGGCATCTTCGCCCTGTTCAGTCTCGTGCGCAAGGTGGCGCCATGGCTGATTCTCCCCGCCATGATCGGCGGCGCGGCGCTGCTCGCCGACGGCATCCTCACCCCCGCCGTCACGGTTACCACGGCCATCGAGGGCTTGCGCACTATCGAGTGGGGCCACGCGCTTTTGGGCGACGGCCAGACCAACGTCATCATCATCACCATCATCATTATCTGCGGCCTGTTTGCCATGCAGCGCGCCGGTACCTCGTCGATCGGCAAGCTGTTCGGCCCGCTCATGACGCTGTGGTTCCTGTTCCTGGCAGGCGCCGGCCTGTTCAACATGCTCGGCAACCTGTCCATCTTGCGCGCGCTCAACCCCATCCGCGGCATCATGTTCCTGTTCTCGCCCATCAACCACTCGGGCATTATGGTGCTCGGCTTTGTCTTTCTGTCGACGACCGGCGCCGAGGCCCTCTACTCGGATATGGGCCACGTTGGCAAGGCCAACATCTATGCATCCTGGCCGTTTGTTAAGGCGGCCCTTATCCTCAACTATCTGGGTCAGGGAGCTTGGCTGCTCGCCAATAACTCCAACCCCCAGATGCTCGCGATGGATATCGTCAACCCGTTTTATATGATGCTTCCCGAGCCCCTGCGCCCCTTTGCCATCGTGCTTTCGGCCGTGGCGGCCATCATCGCCTCGCAGGCGCTCATCACCGGCTCGTTCTCGCTGGTATCCGAGGCCACGCGCCTCAACCTTATGCCGCATCTGCGCATCCACTACCCCAGCGACACCAAGGGCCAGCTCTATATTCCGCTCGTCAACAACATCATGTGGGTCGGCTGCATCTTCATCGTGCTGCTGTTCCAGAACTCCGAGCGCATGGAGAGCGCCTACGGCCTCGCCATTACCGTGACCATGCTTATGACCACGACGCTTTTGACGAGCTATATCGCTGGCATTCTCAAGCACAAGCTGGGCGCCTGCGTCTTCGCCCTGCTTTTTGGCGCCATTGAGCTGTGCTTCTTTGCCTCGTGCCTCACCATGTTCTTTGACGGCGGCTATGTGATGATCTTCCTGGCCGCACTGTTGTTTGGCCTTATGTACGTGTGGCGCCGTGGCACCGCCATCGAGCGCACGCAGACGATTCTGTTGCCCGTCTCCAAGTACATCGATCAGCTCAACCGCCTGCGCAACGACGAGACCTATCCCGTGCTCGCCGACAATCTGGTATTTCTCACCAACAGCCCCGACCCGCTCACGCTCGACCGCGACGTGCTCTATTCCATCCTGGACAAGCACCCCAAGCGCGCCAAGGCATATTGGTTCATCAACGTGCACGTTACCGACGAACCCTATACGCACGAGTATTCCGTCGAGACCTTTGGCACAGACTTCCTCTTCCGCGTTCGCCTGGACCTGGGCTTTAAGGTCAACCAGCGCGTCAACGCCTATCTGCGTCAGATCGTCGGCGACTTGATGGCATCGGGCGAGCTGCCGCCGCAACATCACACCTACTCCATCTACGAGACACGCGGCAACGTGGGCGACTTCCGCTTTTGCATGCTGCGCAAGATGCTTGCCCCCGAAACGGACATCAACCGCAACGACCACCGCGTGATGGCCATCAAGTACGCCGTCCGCCGCGCCTGCGGAAGCCCGGCACGCTGGTACGGTCTCGAGAACTCGGCCATCATCATCGAGTACGTGCCGCTGTTTGCCCGCATGCGCCCGGCCGTTAAGCTCGTGCGCACCCAGGTGCCGCTCGAGGTTCAGATCGAAGAGGCCGAGGAAATGGAAGTCGACATCTTCTCGGACGACTTGGTCAACGGCAACGAGGCCGGCAAGAGCATGAACGTCGATCCCACCGAGCTGCTCGAGAGCGTCGCCGATACGCCCGAACAGCAGCAGCTCGACGGCCTCGAGAACGAACAACTCAACGACGCCAACTTCTAGCGACGCCATAAATCAACGACAGCGGCCCTGCGCCTCACGATCTGCCAGGGCCGCTTTTGTCTACGTTTTTGGCCAGGTAAAACACCTTTGAGGCTTTACCTGGGCGTAATCGTAGACTGCTATTCGGCATTTCCGGGGCTAGACAACCGCCTGGCCCCAATCGGTCATATAACCCTAGCCCACATTGAAATGCCATCGAAAAAGAACCAGGCTATAGAGACTGGTCTCTCACCCACTCGATGAGTTCGGGGATCGCATAAGCGTATTGCCAGGTAAAGTTATGAGTGTTTCCACCCTGGACCGTCTTGTCGCTGCTATCGAGAGTTCCCTTCTCTACATGAAGGAAAACGACATGCGCCCCATCGGTCACCGCTTGTTTACAGGCCGAGGAGCAGACATCCGAGAGCTCGACCATAAGCTCATCGAGCGTCTTCTGGCTGCTAGCCGCCTTGGCTCCTTCCTGGTTACCCGAAGGGTTTTTCTCTCCCGTTGCGTCGTAATCAATCCACAGGCCACTCGTATGTCCTTCGCCGTCATAGTTATAGGCGCAATTCAGCTGCTTCTCAACATAAGGAATTCCGATACTCGCGACACCCTTCTCGGGATCCGTCATACCGCCATAGGAATTGGAATCGTCTTCAGAAACGAATATCACCATGGGCGTCTTGGCAATCGGAGTCATGTTGCCTTGCCCGGCAACGAGCATAAGCGCTGCAAAGGAATTGTCATCGGGATGCTTGGAGGCATATTCGATGAGGGCCATGCACCCGGCAGATTCGCCCGTCCCGTAAATGCGATCCGGATCGATTGAGTAACCCTGGTCGATCAGGTCCTCGATTACATGCAGGCAAGTCTCGATATCGCAACAAGTTCCAGCGATCGTCAGCACAAATTGTGACCCATCAGCCCAGGCAAGGGCTCCCAGACCTTGACGAAGATTCACCCTCACATCGCAGGTGGTTACCCCCGCATCCGGCAGGAAGAGCGTGATGGGGTATTTCTTTGCCTTGTCGTAGTCGTCAGGCTGTGCCAAGGCAAACGAAGCATGGAATCCAGTTTTGGGGTCATCGTAGGTCCCTGCAACAAACTTGTCTGCCTCGGAGTTGAGAACAGTCGAAGCCACGAGATATCGGGAGGATGTCTCGTCGCCTGTAAGCTTTTTACCTGCAGAATCCTTGAGATCCTTTATTTGGGCGATTTTGACGCAACCGCTATCAAGGGATACGGGACCGTTTGACCCTACGCACCCACGTGTCATCTGAAACATCAACGTCTGTGCGCCCGCATCTGCTGGATCGAGCTCGACGATGACGTACGTTCCCTTGCTTTTGCCCCCTTCATCACTCAGCTCGGCTTTGTCGTTTACATAGGCAGTGACAATCGAGCGTCCCAAAACCGAGAAAGATCCCAGCCCCTTTTCCTGAGGCTGTTGACCGATGCCGCCATGTCCGGGATCAACCGAAGACGCATCGACATCCACGTCGTATTCAATCGCCACGCCGACAATCTTCTCTCCGATTGCATATGTTTTCGCAAGTGCAGAAACAGAGATAACGTGCTCGTAGAATTCGCTAACGTCGCTATCCGTGCCACCCGATTTGCCGTCGCTATCAACCTTCAGTGCATCATCCTTGCCGGCAGCCACGCTTCCCGCGCCGCTTTCGCTTCCAGACGCGCAGCCAACAAGCATAGAGGCGGTGCCCGCCAGCATTGTGGCCCCACCGGCCGTTAAAAAGCTTCGCCGACTCATTTCGAAAGCCATTTTTATTGCCCCGTTCCCCAGCCCGCTTCTGACTGGATTTTCAGCAGTTCTAATCAGAAATTAACGAAACGGAGTCCGTGCCTTCGAAGCGCCTAAACAGGGAATCCGTTGATGCCAGATGCCCGGCGCGCCGCTCGGAAGTAAAACTAAAGGAATTTTATATAATCTAAATGAGCCAATCGATTCGCTTTTGAACGGCTATTATTCCAAAGATGAATTGAAACTACCGTTTGTTTAATATATCTTGACAAAGTCATCGGCATCATGTTTGCCTTCAACTTCTGATCTACCAAGCGGCCCTGCGCCTCACGAGAGACGCAGGGCCGCTTTGCATTGCAGTAAAGCTAACGGCTACGAACGACGCGGCTCGGGAACCACGAGCCTATCGGGGCTCGCGCCCTCGGCATCCATCAGGCTCACGTAGCGAATCGACGGATCCCCATACATCGCGTAGTAATAATTGCCCGTGCGCGCGCTAAAGCATCCGGTGTAGATAGTCTTCTCGAACTTGCCATCGCCCATCCTGGACGCTCCCTCGATCATCACCACGCCCTCGAGCGAGCGGAACATGCGGACGACGTTTTCGGTCTCGCTCTCCTTTTGCGGGTAATTGGCATTGAGGTACGCCGCCTTTACAAAACGGCTCGGCGAATAGCAATCGCCCGGAATGCCGCGCATGCCGGCACCGGCTCCATAGGGCTTAAGCTCGGCGCCACGCCATGTCGCCGTCTGCGGAAAATCGCTTGTGGCGGTGATATAGGTGCGGAGGTTTTCCATGTGCCACGGGAAGGTGGGCTGATTGGCAAGGGTGTCGACCGGATCGTCGTATACATGCAGGCCGTCAGCCATCATCTCGACCACGATGCTGCGCTGGCTGTCGCCGATAATCCAATGGAGCAGCGACACGCCCAGCCCCTCTCCGGCAGATTTGGCGACAATCACCGTGTCGCGCAGCGCGGCCTCGACCTCATCGACCGTCGAGAACGTCGCTACCACCCACAGGGGAAACTCATAGGCCGCGATATTGTTCTTGCCGTCGACAGGGCCCTCGGCATACTCGGCATAACCCGGGAAATTGAGACCCGCCACGGCGAGGCCCGCATCGTTGCCGCAGTCGAAGAACATAGGGTAGTTCTCGTAATCGATGCACATGCCGATTACCGCGTGCGCCGCCGACGCATCGTCGATAAACGAATACGGGACGTGGAACCCGCGCGGCATCACGCGAACCTGTTGGCCGTAGTCAAAGCTCCAGTCGAGGTTGCGGCCTAGATACATGTGGCCAGAATTATCGGTAAATCGAATGCTCGTACACATAGCGCCTCCTAGCTTTACGTTCTTGCTAAGCTCATTGTCTCCAAACAAAAAGGCGCTAAACACAAAGGTCCGGACATGACAACAATGTCACGTCCGGACCAAAAGAGACGAAGTGCGGTGCTGTAGTCACCCTAGACAAGTTTGCCTTGGCAGTGATCGATCATATGCTGAATCATCTGCGCCTCAAAGCCCGCGTAGTCGCGGCGGCACTCCTTCATCTTGCCGTCGACGATCTGGTCAAAGGCAACCTTGCACTTGATGTAGCGCGTGGACTTGGTGACCTCCTCGTGCGTCAGGCAGCTCTCCTCCATCTTGCTGGCTCCCAAGCCAAACACCAGACGGGGGTTATAGAGCACGTGGGGCTCGCCGGCGTCGTCCAGATAGACGCAGACCTTCTTGGTAACGCCAATCTGGTTGGCGGCCAAGCAGCCGGCATCGTCGAGCGACTTGATGGTATCGATCAGGTCCTGAGCAACCGACTCGTCCTCGACGGTCGCAACCTCGCAACGCTGGGACAGGATAGCCTCGTCGTGGCAAAGCTCTTTAATCATACGTTCCTCCATAGGGGTCGTTGTAACCGCTTAAGTATACGGTACCCACACATTTTCATGCGAAAAATACCGTCCGTCTGCTACAAAGCGCCGAACATCAACATGCGAGGAACAACAGCGTCGTAAAGGGGCTATAGTGGGTGAGTTCGTGTCAATCGGCCTAAACTCGGGGCCGAACAAGGAAAGGGTATGCATGGACGAACTATTTCACGTCAGCGAGCGCAAGTCCACAATCGGGACCGAACTCCGCGCTGGACTGACAACATTCCTGGCGATGGCCTATATCATCGCCGTCAACCCCGCGGTGCTCTCGGGCGCTGGCATCGATGCGGGAGCGCTCGCCTGTGCCACCTGCCTGGGCGCCGGCATCATGACCATCTGCATGGGCATCTTCGCCAACCGCCCGCTCGCTTGCGCGTCGGGCTTAGGCGTCAACGCGATGATCGCCGGAATCACCACCACCGTCTGCGGCGGTGACTGGCACGTGGCCATGAGCGTCATCTTCCTTGAGGGCGTCGTCATCTTGCTGCTCGTGCTTTGTGGCCTGCGCGAGGCCATCATGGACGCCATCCCGGTTGTCCTGCGTCACGCCATCTCGGTGGGTCTGGGCCTGTTCATCGCCATGATTGGCCTGTGCGATGCCGGCATTATCACCGCTGGCGCCGGTACACTCGTCGGTCTGGGCGACATCACCTCCCCCACCTTCATCGTCGGCATCATCTCCATCCTGGTGACAGTCGCCCTCGCCTGCCGCAACGTCCCCGGCTCGCTGCTCATCGGCATCGTCGTCGCCGTCATCGCCGGTATCCCCCTAGGTGTGACCCATGCTCCGACCGGTATCATCGCCCCGCTCGACTTCTCGAGCATCGGTGGCCCCATCGCCGACGCCGGCGGCGTGCCCGCCATCGTCAAGGTCCTTACCGACCCCGCGCTCCTCGTCATCTCGTTCTCGCTGCTCATGAGTGACTTCTTCGACACCATGGGCACCGCGATGGCCGTGGCCAAGCAGGGCGAGTTCCTCACCGACGACGGCAACGTCGAGAATATCAAGGAGATCTTGATCGTCGACTCCGCCGCCGCTGCTGTGGGCGGTTTCATGGGCGTCTCCTCCATCACCACCTTCGTCGAGTCCACCTCTGGCGCTGCCGACGGTGGCCGCACGGGTCTCACCTCCGTCACCACCGGCGTGCTGTTCATTCTCGCCGCGTTCTTCTCCCCCATCGTCACCATCGTTTCCAGCGCCGCCACCTGCGGTGCTCTGGTCTACGTCGGCTACCTCATGATGAGCGAGGCCTCCGAGATCGACTGGTCCGACGTGTCGCAGGGTTTCCCGGCGTTCATGATTGTCGCCGGCGTGCCCTTCACCTACTCCATCTCTGCCGGCATTGGCCTGGGCTTTATCGCCTACGTGGTCGTCGCGCTCTTTAAGGGCGAGGCCTCCAAGATCAAGCCGCTCATGTGGATCGCAGCCCTCGCCTTCCTCGTCTACTTCTTCGTGGCGTAACGGCATAGTCTGCTAAAGCAAAACAACAAGGCGCGGAATCGCATCGAGCGGCTCCGCGCCTTTCTTTTAGCGTCTGCCCCCGTGTCAGCGTGCGACAATTGAGGCTGTCAATATCACAACACCGAGAGAAGCCTGCCTTGGAAGCGCATCATAAGCAGATAACCGTTTATTCAGAGTGTGCGGAAGGCGCGCCCGTCATCTATCTCCCCGTGATTATGGGCAACGGTAGTGAAGTCTACGAGCGCTGCCGAGAGCTCGACTGCCCGCTGTTCACCCTTGTCGCCATTGGAGGGCTCGATTGGAATCGCGAGCTGAGCCCCTGGGAAAGCGACGGAACTATACGAGATGCCGAGCCCTTTGGCGGACAGGCTGCTGGTTTTCTTGACGAGTTGTTGAAGCAGATAATCCCCCAGGCCGAATCATCGCTCCCGCAACCGCCCGCCTGGCGCGGCGTTGCCGGCTACTCGTTGGCGGGTCTTTTTGCACTGTGGGCACTTTGGCAAACAGATGTCTTTGAGCGCGTGGCGAGTGCATCGGGGTCGCTGTGGTTCCCCGGCTTTATCGACTACGCGCGCGAGCGCACGATGACGGCTACGCCCGACGCCGCCTATCTGTCGCTCGGTAAAAAGGAAACCAAGACGCCCAACCGCATGATGCGGCACGTACTCGACGATACGCGCGCGATGGAAAAGCTGTTTATCGAGCGCGACATCCCAACAACGCTGGAGCTCAACCCCGGCAATCATTTTGCCCAAACTGACCTGCGCATGGCGCGCGGCATCCACTGGATACTGACGCATTAAAAATGGCGTCCACGCGTACATACGCATGGACGCCATTTTTAATTTGGCTGAACGCAGCTACTATTCAGCAGTCTCCTCGAGTTCAGATACGGTGGGCGTCGAGAACTGGGGCATGGATGTCCTTTCATGATGGAAGGGCGATCAGGCATATCGGATAACCTGCCCGAACGATACGATCCGAACCATTGTACGCGATACGCAATGCCTCGCACGCGCCGCCACCTGCAAACGTTAGCGTTACTTCCAAACGCGCTCGGCAATGCGCTTGACCAGCGCGATCTTCGCCCATTGCTCGTCCTCGGTCAGCTTGTTGCCAATCTCGCAGCTGGCAAAGCCGCACTGGGGCGACAGGTACAGATTCTCGAGCGGCACGTACTTAGCGGCTTCGCGGATGCGCTCGACGATAACATCCTCGTTCTCGAGCTCTGCCGCCTTGGTGGTTACCAAGCCCAGCACGACCTTCTTGCCGGGAGCGACGTACTTGAGCGGCTCAAAGCCGCCGGCGCGCGGCGTGTCGAACTCCAGATAGAACGCATCGACATTCTCATGTGCGAACAGATACGGAGCGATAGGGTCGTAGCCGCCTTCAAAAGCGTAGGTGGAGTGGTAGTTGCCGCGGCACACGTGCGTGTTGATGACCAAATCGTCGGGCTTGCCCTCGATGGCGGCGTTGTTGAGCGCCACGCCCAGCTCGCTTACCTTTTGCAGGTCGACCGGGCTCATGCCGGTTTTGGCGACAAAATCGGTATCGCAGTAGATGCCCCAGGTGCAGTCATCAAACTGGATGTTGCGGCAGCCTGCTGCGTACAGGTCGGCGATCACCGTGCGATAAGCGGCTGCAATGGCGTCGGCAAGTTCCTCATCGGTCTTATAGACAGCGCGCAGGCTCTCCTGCTGGCCATCGCAGCGATCGAGCGTGACCTCAGAGAACGTCTGGATCGGCGCCGGAATGGTCTGGCGTGCGACCTGGCCCTCCTCCTCAAGCGCCTTGACGAACTTAAAATGCTCGACGAACGGGTGGTTCTCGCCGCTAATGGGACCGGTAACTACGGCGGTGTCGGCCGTCGTCTCCTCGTCATGGAACATATAACCCGTGCGTGAGGTGCGGCGCTCAATGCCGTTAAGGCCCCACATAAAATCGAGGTGCCAGTAGCTGCGGCGGAACTCGCCATCGGTGATCACCTGCAGGCCGGCGGCCTTCTGCTTGGCCACCAAATCGCGAATGGCATCGTCCTCGACGGCCTTAAGGCCGGAAGCGTCGAGTTTACCCGCGACATAGGCGGCACGGGCGTCCTTTACAGCCTGCGGACGAAGAAAGCTGCCGACGATATCGGCGCGAAACGGCGCGTTCGGTTGAATCGAAGTGCTCATAGATATCTCCCTTTGCATTGGTTGCTTTACTGGGACAGAGTATGAGCGCTCATATGACCATCGTAAAATATACGTTTATAACAGTTTGATATAGATGTTTCCTATATCAGTCTGGACTGTCATAAAGAGACTTGAACCGTGCGGAGCACAGCAGCCTAGATATGCTGACGAATCGCGTCGATATAGGCCCGACCGTAGCGCGTAAGCGTCGTGTTCTTGCGCGTGATGATGCCAATCTCCATGTACTCGTCCACGTCGAGCGGAATCGAGATAATGCCGGGGCCGTTGAGCTCGTGGCTGATCACGCCCGAGCATACCGTGTAGCCGTTGAGGCCCATGGCCAAATTGAACAACGTCGCACGGTCGCGCACGCGGATATTTTTGCGACGCTCGAACGTCGAGGTCAGCTCCTCGGAATAGTAAAACGAGTTGTAGCTGCCCTGCTCGTAGGACAGGAACGGGTAGTCTTCCAGATCCTCGAGCGTCACGCTGGAGCGGTCCGCCAGCGGATGGTCGGCGCAGACGAAGACATGCGGCGTGGCGCAGAAGAGTCCTTCGAACACGAGCTCGTTGGCCACCAGCATGCGCTCGATGACCTCGCGGTTATGCTCGGATAAGTACAGGATGCCCAGTTCGCTTTTCATATGCGCGACATCCTCGATAATCTCGTGAGTCTGCTCCTCGCGCAGGGTGAAGTCGTAACGCGCGGCATCGAACTCGCGGATCACGTCGACAAACGCGTTGACGGCAAAGGAATAATGCTGGCAGCTCACACTAAAGTGCGGCACCTGCTCGGATGCGCCCTTGTACTTGCCCTCGAGCAGGTCGGCCTGGTCGAGTACCTGGCGCGCATAGCCCAAGAAGGTCTCGCCTTCCTCGGACACAATGACGCCCTTGTTGGTGCGCTCAAAGATGTGCACACCCATCTCGTTTTCGAGATCGCGAATCGACGCGGTAATCGAAGGCTGCGACACAAAGAGACGGCGCGAGGCCTCGGTAATGCTGCCGCATTCGGCAACTTTGACGACATATCTGAGCTGCTGGAGCTTCATGGCTGTCTCCTTAGCTGTTCGCGAAATTCGCGTCGGCTGCACCCTCCTGACGCATAAACGGCGGCATCTCCCCCGTCGCGGCGCAGGCGGCAATCTGATGCAGAGCCCCGGCGACCGCATCATCTGCCGCGGCGCCGATATGCCAGCGCGCGGCAGCCGTGACGGCCTCATTGGCATTGGCGACTGCAACGGAGTTGGGAACGGCATCGATCATGGGCAGATCGTTATCGGAATCGCCAAATACGGCCACCTCGTCGGGCGTCAGGCCCAAGGCGCGCGCCAGCTCCAGCGCAGCGCAGCCCTTGTCCCAACCATCCGGAAGGATGTCGAACAGGCGCACTCGGTTGTTGGGAAACACAAGCGAGAGTTCCGGCACCTCAACGGCAACGCGCTCGCGTAGCTCCGCGAGCTCCTCACGCGAACGGGCACTCCAGATATTCGCCTTAAACACCGGCGCGCCATCGACGACGGGACGACACGGGGCCTCTTCGCCTTTGAGCCACGCATTGCCGCCCGACTCCATAGCGCGACGCACACGCTCGGGATTGCTCGTCACGCAATAGGCATCGTTGCCCCAAAAGTCATCGCCCAGGCTGTAGACTTTTAGAAACATATCGTCGGTCTCTTGCTCCAGATAGTCAGCCAAACGCATCAGAGCATCGTTGTCGATTGCGCGCGAAGCGACTACTTCGCCGTCGACAAACATCACCTGGCCGTTACAGAACGCACCGGTCGAAAAACACTCGGAACGGTTTTTGAACATCCAGCCCATCGCGGACGGCTGACGACCCGAAACCGGCCCAAAGTGCAGACCCGCCGCCTGCATGGCATGAACACCCTCAATGGCGTAGTCGCTGGCGCCGTCATGCCCGGCTGGAATCAGTGTATCGTCCATATCGGTCAGCACAAGTTTAATCATAAGGCCCCCATTCGTATCGGTCCTACCTATTGTAACGACCTGCCAAAATAAACCTGTCCCTTTTTGGCAGGTGCGCTAGTATAGGGAACAACAGATTCGATGCGGGAGTGCCGGCGGTGCAAACCACAAGGCTGAGAGGGCATGGGGCCCAATCCTTTGAACCTGTCAGTTAATGCTGGCGTAGGGAGCATGCCGCCTTTACAGGGGCGCTGTCTATGCACAGCGCCCCTTTTCTATGCCAAGGAGGCATGTGCAGTGATTGATTCGGAACAGCTTAAGCAACATATGGTCAAGGCCGTAGAGGAAATTCGCGCCACCAATCCGATGGCCGGCTCCATCACCAACACGGTGACGATCGACTTTGTCGCCAACGCACAGCTCGCCGTGGGCGGATCGGCCGCCATGGTCTATCTGCCCGACGAGGGCGAAGCGCTCGTTGCCGGCGGCGGCGCCATCTATCTCAACATGGGCACGCTCTTCCCTATCTACGAGCAGACGATTCCCCGCGCGGCGAAGGCGGCACACGACGCCGGCAAGCCCTGGGTGCTCGATCCGGTGGGCCTGGGTATCGGCAGCCTGCGCACCCAGCTGGTAAACGAGCTCAAGCAGTACAAGCCCGCCATCGTGCGCGGCAACGCCTCCGAGATTATCGCACTCGCCGGCCTGTGGGGTCTTGAGGGCGAGGCGGCTGATCTGAGCCGCGTGCGTGGTGTCGATACCACCGACACGGTCGACGCCGCCCGCGATGCCGCCGTGGCGCTCGCTCGCCACACCGGTGGCGCCGTTGTGGTCTCGGGCGAAGTCGACCTAATCACCGACGGCACGACGGTGGCCAAGTCTCACGGCGGCAGCCCGCTCATGTCCAAGATCACCGGCTGCGGCTGCTCGCAGGGCGGCGTGCTGGCCGTGTATGCCTGCGCCGCCGACCCGTTTACGGCAGCCCGCCGCGGCACCCCCCGCTCCCAACCGGGCCGTGCGGTTGGG
>UQIT01000028.1 GCA_900541175.1 uncultured Collinsella sp. | reverse complement strand
ACTGCTCCTGCGCCCTCATCACCTTCTCCCTCGATCCCCCCCCCAGCCGTGGCTTCAAGGAGTGGTGGCCGCCTATCGTCGTCAAGCGTCAGACCATGTTTGGCACGGGCCAGCTGCCCAAGTTCGAGGACGACGCCTATCACGTCTCGGGCGACAACTTCCTGATCCCCACCGCCGAGGTCGTGCTTACCAACCTGCACGCCGGCGAGGTCCTCGATGCCGACACCCTGCCGCGCCGCTACACCGCCTTCACCCCCTGCTTCCGCGAGGAGGCCGGTTCCGCCGGTCGCGACACCCGCGGCATCATCCGTCAGCACGAGTTCGACAAGGTCGAGATGGTCAAGTTCGCTAAGCCGGAGGAGTCCGACGAGGAGCTCGAGAGCATGACCGCCGAGGCCGAGTACCTGCTGCAGCAGCTGGGCCTTCCGTATCGCGTGATTAGCCTGTGCACCGGCGACTTGGGCTTCTCTGCCCGTCAGACCTACGACGTCGAGGTTTGGCTGCCGAGCTACAACGCCTACAAGGAGATCAGCTCCTGCTCCAACTGCGGTGACTTCCAGGCTCGCCGCGCCAACATCAAGTATCGCGACCCCGAGAACTTCAAGGGTTCGCGCTACCTGCACACCCTCAATGGTTCCGGCCTGCCGGCCGGCCGCACCATGGCCGCCATTCTGGAGAACTACCAGAACGCCGACGGCACCATCACGATTCCCGAGGTTCTGCGTCCTTACATGGGCGGCCTCGAGAAGATCGAGCCGGTCGCGTAACTTGCCTGCATAGGGGATATGCAAGGGCGCTCCTTCGGGGGCGCCCTATTTCGTGCGTAGGTCCATACCATGCCGTGCGGACAGCTCAATAGAAAATACACGAACAACTGTTCTGTATACAGCCATCTACCTGCTATGCTTTTGCTAAATAAGAGCGAGAGAAGGGGGACGCGATGGAGCTGTTTGATGATCGGGTGGTTTTGTTTGAGAGCGACGAGGGCGGGGAGTACCTGCTTGTAACGTGTGAGCCGTCTGGCATGGGTGGCCTGGTGCTTCGGCAGACGAGTGAGGGTCCGTTGACCCAATGGTGCTTTGAGGAGTCGCCGCATGTGGTCGAGACCTTTGTGACGCACGAGGGGCTTGTGGCGCTGGAGCACTTCTATGGAGTTGGGACTTCCAACCAGGTCGCGCGCATGCTGAGCATCTCGTTTGCCGATTATGATTGCGCCCAGCGGGTGAGATCGCTCCTGAGAGAACTTGATGCCAAGTTTGACGTGATCGAAAAGCCAATCAATCGTACGGGGAACGGCGGTATATGCGGAGCAGCATGACAAAACTGCGTTCCACAAAAAAGTTTGAGATTGTGCTTGACTCCAATAAGCTAAAGTGGTTTTATATTTCTTGCGCTGCGGCGTTACCTCAGCTGGATAGAGGGTCTGACTACGAATCAGAACGTCATAGGTTCGAATCCTATACGCCGCACCAATTGAAATTGAAAGCCTCCGGCGACGGGGGCTTTTCTTTTATGCCGCCACCGCATGGATTCGAACCTCGGTCGAGGCGCGGGCGTCAAGAAAACGCGGAGCGTTTTTTAGCCCGCGGGCGAGCGCGCCGGCAGGCGGGCGAAGCCGGTGCGGATCCGCGCAGCGGATGCGCGGAATCCTATACGCCGCACCAATTGAATTTTAAAGCCTCCGGTAACGGAGGCTTTTCTTATATCGCGATGCGTCGAAGATCGCATCAAGTGGTCAAAATGAGTAAAAATCAAATTCAATAACTTTTTTTGAAAAACGCTTGACGATTATTCAGTTCATGTGCATAATAATCAACAAGTCGCGGCGTTACCTCAGCTGGATAGAGGGTCTGACTACGAATCAGAACGTCATAGGTTCGAATCCTATACGCCGCACCATTTGAGATTAAAGCTCCCGGCAACGGGGGCTTTTCTTTTACGCCAGCTTGAGTGCTTTCGTCCAAAGGGACGATTTCCTGTCGACTCGTGTAAGATTCCGAGTAGGTGTCGCGACTTATTCGCGACCACTCCTTCTTCAAGCGACCGATCAGGGTGATATTTCGTGGCAGAGCGTCCGACATACAAGCTCAGGTTTCTCGATCCCAAGAAGCGCTTTCCGGCGATGCCCGAGCAGCCTGCGGGACGCTCATATGGCGTGGTCTGGAAACTCTTTGGCGAGGATCAGCATGAATCTTGTTATGTCGTCGAGTTCGTTGGCAAAAGTCATGTGTCGCTTTTGGGCTACGTAAGCGTTTCGGGTGAGGTGTACAAGGTGGACCGCCCCGTCAGCGAGGCTCCGCTGCCCAACGATCCCGACATGGAACTGGTCCTTGACGAGTCGGATTCCAGTATTGGTGAGATTATGGTAAGGAAAGCCAACGGTGCAATGCGCGCGTGTGCGCAAACTGCCGGCTCTCCCGAAGGCCCCATGCGCGAGCAGTCCGACCACGAGACATGGAATTCGACCCGCGCCCTTCCTTACGGTGAGTTCATGGCCTCGATGTTCTTGCGCTACGTGATATTTGCCAACTCCGAAAGCGCTATTGCGAACACGGCGGGCGTCGACGGTCTCGATGCGGACATGCAAAACGTTGTCGACAAAATAAAGCTCGTAAAGTTGCCCGAGCCGGTCGAGGTGTTTTTGGGCTTTAACACGGCACCGCTACCTGACGCTATCGAGACGCTGCTCTACCGTGTCGACCATGCCGAGAATCCGAGCGGTATCGAGCGTTATGCCGCCGCCCTTATGAGCGAGGTCGACTTGCCCCGTCTGCGCACCATTGCCGCCAAGTCAGAAATGAGCCTAGCGCGCATCGACCGGTCAAAGTTGTTCTATCTCAATTTTGATCGTAGCCTGCTGGACCAGGACGAGATTGACATGCTGCTTGCCATCGAGTGCCGTCTCAACCGCCTCTCCGGCATCCTCGAGCGCATCGGGGCCGGATTGGCCCCTGCGGCATCCTCGCCGAGCCTTGAGGGCTGCGCGCTCTTTGATGCGTGGCATATCGCCAAGACGACCAACGATGTTCCCCGACTGCTCGATACGGCCTCGAGCGATAACCCGTGGGCCAAGCCGGGAACGGTTTCGTGCCAGCCAGGCGGCGAGTGGGACGTGCGCACCCGTTTTGCGCGAATCGTTGAGGCGCTCAACGTGGTCACGCGGCTCGACTATACCTATCGGGCAAACGTTGCCGAGGGGATTATGCTCGTTCGGTTTGGACGCTCTGTCGTTGATGCCATGCCGCAACGTGAATACGACGCTCAAGATGACGCCTGGCGCGAGCTGGACGAGGACACGCGCGCGATCTGGGCCGCGGAGCACGATGCGCGCGTGGCACTCACGCTTGCGGCAGCGTGTTTTGCCGCGGGCACCTGCATCACGCGCTGCTATGTGCAGATTGCTGCTCCCGACAGCGAGCAGGGCGAGCGCGTTGTCGCAACGTATTTCTTTGAGCGCGCGGCCTATCTGGCCGATTGCGTGCCTGTCGCCAAGGATCTTGAGAGCATGGACATGGACGATATGCCGTGCAAGCGTGTGCTTGAGGCGTATGAGTCAACCGCTCCGGAGACGATTGAGCCTGCGGAGGTTCATGCTCGTCCGCGTGATGACCATCGCACGCTGCCGCCGGCGCTGCGCGATCTGCTGCTTGCCGATACGGCTGACGAGTTGGAGGTCATGGAAGAGGACGACGACCCATACGTGGCCCGTGTTGTTGAATTGCGCGAGCAGGCAAAAGTCGACCGTACAGGTGCTTTTGAAGGCTTTTCCCGCCTTGTCGAGGAGTTGGAGGCTAAGTGCGCTGTCGCCGAGCTTTTGGCGACAGGTCCGGTTCAAACGCAGTTTTGCGATAACCAGCTGGTGCGCATGGTGCTACCGGTGTTGGAAGAAGACCGCTCTGTGCGAATCCTTCGTGCGCCCGATGCGCTGTACTTTGCCCAGCACGAGATCTGCAGCTTTTACGCCGAGCAAGAGGACTTTGAACGAGCGCTGCCCGAGGTGCGCCATCTTTACGATCTGGCGCGCTCGTCCATGCAATCGCACTTTGCGCTCATCAACGTGCTTGCGCGTCTGGAGCGCTTTGACGAGATTATCGAGGTGGCGCGCCACGGCCTACGTATTGCCAGCGATCGTTCTGCAATCGGCTACCTGTTCTATCGCTTGGCGTTTGCCTATTGGAATTGTGATCAGCTCGACCTGGCGCTGGCTTGTTACCGTCTGGTGCCGCGCGGTGAGGAATCGGGCAGCAGCGCGCTGGAAGAAATGCAGGGCCTTATGAACGAGATGGGCGTCAGCGAGCCTCCGACGTTCGAGGAAGCGGTCGAGACCATCCGCAAGGCTGGACTCGAGCTGCCGCCAGTGTCCGCCGTGACGAATCAGCTTGCAGATGCCGCTGTGCAACTGGTCGACAACGGCTTCTTTTTCCTGGCACGCGGTTGCATCTTCCAAATGTGGCGCACCATGGGCAACGACGAGCTCGGCTCCCTCAACCGTTCGCTGGGGTAGGCGAAGCCTCCAAGGAGGAAAGGATGCTAGGCAATTAGAAAATTTCCTCTTGCCCATCCTTGGCTGTTTGGTTACTATAGAACGGCTGTTACGGAGAGCTGACCGAGAGGCCGAAGGTGCTCGCCTGCTAAGCGAGTATGCCCCAAAAGGGCATCTGGGGTTCGAATCCCCAGCTCTCCGCCAGTACGAATTTGAAGAAGGGTCCCATTTGGGGCCCTTTTTTGTGTGGAGAAAGGAGGCTGGGGATTCGAACCCTCAAAAAAGAGGCATCCTTTCGGACACCTCCTTTCAGTGGACTTATTATTCTTGCGCCCTACACCTCGGGTGCCTTGGCTACGGTCTCGCTCTCTGCCGCAAGTGGGCGGTTGTCGATGCGGCGGCCCAGGCGGTCGAGCTTCACGAGCAGCCACTCAATGGGATTCGGCTCTGCGCCTTCCTCGTCGGCAACCAGGTCCATGACGGCGACCTTGGTGCCGTCCTGCTTGAGCGTAACGCTGCCCACCTTGTCGCCCACATGCACCGTGCCCGAAAGATCGTCGTAGCTAACCTTTTCGGTCACCTCGCCGGCAAGGGAAAACACGGTCGCTTGCGCCGTAGGATCGGCGAGCGTGGCGTCGATTGTCTTATCCGTCCAGTCGGTTTGACCAATGCGCGCCATGAGCGGGTTGCCGTTGGCGGTCTTTTCCTGTGTGTTGGCGATTGCGACCGCCACCTTGTGGTCGTAGTACCAGTTGGCAAGGGTTGCGGTATCGGTAAAGCGCTGGTCGGTGGTGGTGGAGTTCAAAACGACGGTGTAGATCTCGTCGCCATCGCGGTTGTAGGCACCCGTAAAGCAATAGCCTGCATCGTCGGTGGTGCCAGTCTTGCCACCGATGTTGCCATCTTGGCCCAGCAAATAGTTATGCGTGTCCATGGAATGCGAATGGTCGGTGCCGTCGGCGCCCGTGACCTCGATCCAGGAATCCTCGCTCGCTACGACCTCGCGGATCGTGTCGTTTTTCATGGCCTCCTGCATCATCAGCGCTACGTCGTGTGCGGTTGAGTGCATATCGCCAGCCCACTCATCAAAGTCCAGACCATGCGGGTTTTCAAAAAGCGTACCGGTGCAGCCGAGCTTCTTAGCGCGCTCGTTCATGGCCTTCACAAATGTGGCCTCGGCGTCTTTGGTCTTAGGGTCGATTTTCTTGCCCACATATTCGGCGAGCACGATGGCGGCGTCGTTGCCCGAGGGAATCATCAGGCCGCGCAGTGCCTGCTCCACGGTAAGCTTGTCGCCTTCGAGCAAGCCAGCGGTCGAATTACCCACGGTGGCTGCGGCGTTGCTCACCGTGACCTTCTCGTCCATCTTGCAATTCTCGACGGTTAGGATTGCGGTCATGACTTTGGTGATCGAGGCAATCTTGACCTGCTCATCGGCGCCGCGCCCATAGTAGACGGTGCCGTCTTTGCCCATGACGAGGGCATTGGTCGCATCGATATCGGGCAGGTTTTCGGCCGTGATGCCGCGCGCATCGGCAGTTTTGCCGCAAACATTGTCGGCCGTGAGCACTTGGGCGCCGGCGACGGTGGGCACGCCAGCGGCAAGGGCGATAGCGCAGACAAAGCCGGCGGCAAGCTGGGCCGAGCGCTTTGCAAAAGAGGTGAGGGACTTCACGGATTTCGCTTTCGACGGGATGGTCTCTTCTGGAACAAGAGTATATCGCTTGCCGGTGTCGGCGATCATCGCGTGCGTGCGTGGCCCACATCCGCGCCCGAACGGGCACAAGGGTGCTTAAGGCCGACTTAATCACCCACGCTTGTTGTGTGTGGCGGGCGCCCCCTCGGGCATAATGGGGCGCGAGAGGAGCACGCATGAACGAGCGCATACTGGTAGTTGATGACGAGAAGGCCATTGCCGACCTAGTGGGCATCTACCTTACAAAAGAAGGCTTTGACGTCCAGATTGCCTATAGCGGGGCCGATGCCGCCAAGGCAATCTTGGAGCAGGAGTTCGATCTGGCGCTGCTGGATGTCATGCTGCCCGATATCGATGGCTTTGAGCTGCTGCGTACGATCCGTTCCAGTCATACCTATCCCGTGATCATGCTGACGGCGTGCGATGCCCAGCAAGACAAGATCGGGGGCCTTTCGCTTGGCGCGGACGATTACGTGGTTAAGCCGTTCCGCCCGCTGGAGCTCATCGCGCGCGTGCACGCTCAGCTTCGCCGCTACACCAGCTACGGTAGCCGTGCGCAGGCGGCCGAGTCGCCGACCATTCAGCTCGACGGCTTGGAGATCAACCGCGATGCTCGTTCCGTAACGGTGGACGGTTCACCGGTACGCCTCACACCCACCGAGTATTCAATCTTGCTGTATCTGGTCGAGCATCGCGGCAGCGTGGTGGCCGTGGAGGACCTGTTCCGCGCGGTGTGGAACGAGGACTTTATGCCCGGCTCCAACAATACGGTGATGGTGCACATTCGCCACTTGCGCGAAAAGATCGGCGACGACGCACAAAAGCCGCGCTTTATCAAAAACGTCTGGGGCGTCGGCTACATAATCGAATAACGCTTTTCGCTTGTGAGGATCTTGATATGACAAAAGACGATAGACAAGCGTTCGAGGTGCCCGATCGACTCCTTGAGTACGTGAGGTCGGTCGTCGACAATCGCGCGCTTGCAACGGTGCTGCTCTTTTTGCTGACCCTGCTGCTGATTGGCATTGATAACATCGCTGGAATCTTGGCGGTGCTGCTTGTCGGCTTTTTGCTGATCGATCGATTTGAGATCGTGCGCCGCTGCATGGTGATTGGCGGCGCCGCGTGGGCCATGACGTTGGCGATTGGCGCCATGGCGCTCGGCGGCATCGAAGGGCCGGTGCTGTTCGATGCCGGCTTTGTATTCAACATGCTTGGCTTTGTGCTGGCGCTTGCCGTGTGCGTGCTGTTCTTGTGTGGTCGCGCCCTGTACTACCAGGGCTACGAACAGGGCGAGCAGCATGCCGATTGTGTGCTGGCCGCTCGTATTCAAGATCGCCTGATCGATCACCCCGACACCTGGGACAACATCGACGGCGACTTCTTGGAGGTCGAGGGCGCCCTTAACCGCGTGCGTGACCGTGAGCGCAAGGTGCAGCAAGCTCTGCGTGACGAGTCGCATCGCAAGGACGATCTGGTTACGTACTTGGCACATGACCTACGCACCCCGCTTGCCAGTGTGGTGGGTTATCTTTCGCTGCTGCAAGAGGCTCCTGAGCTGCCGGTTGAGCAGCGTGCGCACTTTACGGGCGTGGCTCTCGACAAGGCGCACCGGCTCGATACGCTCATCGAGGAGTTCTTCGATATCACGCGCTTTGACTTCCACGATATCGTGCTCACGCGCGGCTATGTTGATCTGGGGTTGCTGCTGGCTCAGGTGGCTGACGAGTTCTATCCCATCCTCAACGAGCAACATAAGGAAGTCCAAGTTGATATTCGCGAGGACCTGACGGTGCTCGTGGATGGCGACAAGATGGCTCGCGTGTTCAACAACATCATGAAAAACGCTATTGCCTATAGCTATGAGGGCTCGACCATCACGATCGAGGCCAGACGCCGGGACGACGGTGGCGTGCGCGTGCGCTTTATCAATCAGGGCGATCCCATCCCTGAGGCAAAGCTCAAGGTGATCTTTGAGAAGTTCTATCGCCTGGATGCGGCGCGTGCGACCAATCGCGGTGGTGCCGGTCTGGGCCTTGCTATTGCCAAGGAGATCATCGCGGCACACGGTGGTGCCGTTGCATGTGAATCGACGCCCGAACACACGATATTCACCATCGAGCTGCCCGCCGCATAGCCAGCGTGCCCTTACAAACACTTGACAATGCGCTCACGTGCATATGAGCCGCGATTCCTACTATCGATACTGCTGAATTGATATCGATGTGGAGGTATGCGGTATGACGGCTGCTGCGGCTGTGGAGCCCACGGAGCTTGAAGAACTCATGAAAGCGCAGGCCGAGGCCGCGCGCGAGCGCGAGGTTGGGGATGCGACTCGCCCCACGGCAGAGGATCTTGCCGCCTCGCCGACGCGCATCGACGTCGAGGGCCTCGACCTGTTCTATGGCGACCATCATGCGCTCAAGGACGTGAATATCAAGATCCGCGACAAGCAGATCACCTCGTTTATCGGGCCTTCGGGCTGCGGAAAGTCCACGTTGCTGCGCTGCTTTAACCGCATGAACGACGGCATCAAGGATTGCCGCACCGAGGGCAAGATTGCGCTCGATGGTCAAGATATCCTGGGCGATTACGACATCTGCCGTTTGCGCCAGCGCGTGGGCATGGTGTTCCAGCGCCCCAACCCGTTTCCCATGAGCATCTACGACAACGTCGCCTATGGGCCGCGCGGTATGGGCGTGCGCGACCGCGTCGTGCTCGATGAGCTGGTCGAGGACTCCCTGCGTCGCGCTGCCCTGTGGGACGAGGTCAAGGACAAGCTCAAAGAGTCGGGCCTGGGTCTTTCGGGTGGACAGCAGCAGCGCCTGTGCATCGCCCGCGCACTTGCCGTGCAGCCCGACATTCTGCTGATGGACGAGCCGACCTCGGCACTCGATCCCGTGTCGACGCTGGTGGTGGAGCAGCTGGCCTGCGAGCTCAAGGAGACCTGCACGCTCGTGGTCGTTACACACAATATGCAGCAGGCGGCGCGTATCTCCGACTCGGTCGCGTTTTTCTTGCTGGGTGAGTTGGTGGAGCATGCGCCCGCCGCGCAACTCTTCAAGAATCCGACCGATCCGCGTACGGCGGATTATTTGACGGGACGTTTTGGCTGATACCATCTAGTAAAGGTACCTTTAGGATTAAGATGCGGTCATGCCGGCCGCAAAGGGGTTCAACATGATCTATTACGTCGAGGACGATGACAACATCAGGGATTTGACGGTCTATGCACTGCGCAAGCAGGGGATCGAGGCTGAAGGCTTTTCGTGCGACGGCGAGTTTAAGGCTGCCGTGGCGCGACGGGTACCCGATGCCGTCCTGCTCGACATCATGCTGCCCGATACCGATGGCTTGGCGATTATGCGTCGCCTGCGTGCCGACCGCCTGACGGCGACGGTGCCCATCATGATGCTTACCGCCAAGGATACCGAGCTCGACAAGGTGATGGCGCTCGATGGCGGTGCCGACGATTACCTGACTAAGCCGTTTTCGCTCATGGAGCTTGCGAGCCGCTGCCGCGCACTGCTGCGTCGCGGCGGCATGGTCAAGCAGGCGAGTGATGTGCTTAGCGTGGGCGACATCGTGCTCTCGCCCAGTCATCGCGAGGTGACCGTTGCCGGCGAGCCGCTTAAGCTCACCCTGCGCGAGTTCGACTTGCTCGAGTACCTCATGCGCAAGCCCGGCGTGGTCTTTTCCCGCGAGTCGTTGCTGCAGAGCGTGTGGGGCTGGGACTTCGACGGCGGTTCGCGTACCGTTGACGTGCACGTGCAGACGCTTCGCCAAAAACTGGGCGAGCATGCCGGCGCCATCGAGACCGTACGCGGCGTGGGCTACCGCTTGGCCGAGCCTTCTGCCGGTGATGGTGCCGAAGGTGACGACACCGCGGCCACCGCATCGGAGGAGTAACCCGTGGTCTTCGCCCCCCAGGGAAAACATACGCTGTCGCACCGCGTTTTTGTGACGATCTTTGTCTGCGCCATGGCGGTTATCGTGGCGTTTACGGTGCTGGGTGCGTTCTTTGTGCAAAACACCTTGGCGGATGCCACGAGTGCCAATCTGGCGCAGGAAACCGAGCTCATTGCTGCCGCCCTCGACGAGCAGCAGGAGCCCATCCCGTTCTTGCGTAGCCTCGATCGAGAGGACTTGCGCATCACGCTGATTAACAAGGATGGATCGGTTGCCTACGACAACGAGGCGTCGCCTTCCACACTGCCCAACCATGGCGATCGCCCCGAGGTCATCGAGGCCTTTGAGAGTGGTTCGGGTTCCGCGGAGCGCGCAAGCTCTACGCTCGACGAGATTATGCTGTATCGCGCCGTCGCCCTTGATAACGGCCAGGTTGTCCGCTTGGCGCAGGCCCAGCCTGGCGTTGCGGCGATTTTGCTGTCGATGGTGGCGCCGATGCTGCTTATCGCAGCAGCGGGTGCGGTACTCTCGTTTTTTATGGCGCGCCGCGAGTCCCGTGCCATCATCGCGCCTTTGCAAGAGGTGGATTTGGACCACCCACGCCGTAGCTATGAGCACGCCTATGCCGAGATGGTCCCCATGCTTGAGCGTATTGAGTCGCAGCGCCAGGAGCTCAAGCGCCAAATGGCGGTGCTGGCGGACAACGACCGTATGCGCCGCGAGTTCACGGCGAATATCACCCATGAGCTCAAGACGCCGCTTACGGCGATTTCGGGCTATGCCGAGCTCATCGCAAACGGCATGGTCGAGGGCGAGGGCGACCTGCGCAACTTTGGCGGTCGCATCTATCGTGAGGCGGGCCGCTTGGCAGCGCTTGTCAACGATATCCTTACGCTGTCTAACTTGGACGAGGCCGAGCGTGCAGCTGAGGGCGAGGCGGTGCCCATTGGGTCCACGGAGCCTATTGAGCTCTCACGTGCCATCTACGCGGTCGAGCAGCGTCTTGAACAGGTCGCCCGTCAGGCGAATGTGACGATAAGTCATGAGACCAAGCCTGTGGTCATCGAGGGCGTGTCGCGCTTGCTTGACGAGCTCATCTATAATCTGGCAAGCAACGCCATCCGCTACAATCGACCCGGCGGTACGGTTACGCTGCAGTGCGGCACCAACGACGAAGGCCATCCGTTCCTTGCGGTCGCCGACACGGGAATCGGTATCGCGCCTGAAGAACAGGGCAAGGTATTTGAGCGGTTCTATCGCGTGGACAAGAGTAGGTCCAAGGCACGCGGCGGAACCGGTCTGGGGCTTGCCATTGTCAAGCATGCGGCCCTGTATCATCACGCCACGCTCGATCTGTCGAGCGAGTTGGGCGTGGGAACCACCATTACGGTGACGTTTCCCATACAGCAGGACGAGCCATTCGCATAGCGATATAACATAGATATTGATGCAGACGCCGCATTTGACTTTCGGGTGCGGCGTTGTTGTGCAATTTTACGATTGCTTCCGACATTTTTACAGGAGAGCCTGTTTCTTATGTATAGAGTTTGGTCTCGGTAAAAAGATGCGATAACATACGGACAGTTTTGTCAATCCGAACTGGGGAAATGAAAGGCAAGCTGCATGACCCTTCTCGAACTGTTCCAGCTGCTAAAGAAGCACCTTCAGCTGGTCATCACCCTTCCGGTGGTCTGCGCGATCGCCATGGGCATCGTGTCCTTCGTTGCGATGGACAACACCTATACCGCGACGACGAGCATGTACATTCTCGCCAAGACCGACGATAGCGGTCAGATGAGCTACAACGATCTCTCGGCGAGTCAGATGCTTTCCAACGATATCGCCACGCTGCTGGATAGCGATAGCGTTAAGAGCGGCGCAGCCAATGAACTGGGCCTCACCGATCTGGATGACTACAAGGTGTCTGTTTCCTCCGAGACCACCACGCGTGTCATTACGCTTTCGGTTACCGGCACCGATGCCAAGGAGACGGCTAAGGTCGCAAAGGCCATGGCCAGCTCGGTGAGTACGGTCGCTCAGAACGTCGGCGCTGCCCAGAGCATCAACGTTATCGACGAGGCTAAGACCCCCGAAGCCCCCAGCGGTCCCAAGCGTATGCTGTACGTTGCTGTCGCGTTCCTCGCCGGTATCTTTATCGCAGTCGCCTATGTCGTTTTGGCAGACATGCTCAATACCCGCATCCGCGGTGCCGAAGAGGCAGAAGAGCTCCTGGGCATTCCCGTTGTTGGCCGAATTCCGGCTATGAAAGGTGGTAAATAGGCATGGCTAAGGCAAAGAACACCGATAAGCTCGTTGTACAGAATGCCGCCAAGACCCTTCTGGCCAACATCCGCTTTGCGAGCGTGGACGACCCCATTCGCTCCATTACTGTCACGTCCTCGATTCCCAACGAGGGCAAGTCTACGGTTTCCATCAACCTTGCCCAGGCTATCGCCACGAGCGGCAAGTCCGTGCTCCTGGTCGAGGCCGATATGCGCCGCAGGTCCCTTTCCGATATGCTCGGCGTTCGTTCGCGCGGCGGACTCTATGCGGTCCTTTCCGAGCAGATCTCCATTGACCAGGCAATTGTCGAGACGGGTCAGAAGAACTTCTACTTCCTCGATGCCGAGCCGCACATTCCCAATCCTGCTGACATCATCGTCTCTCACCGCTTTGCCAAGCTGGTAAAGGCACTGTCCGCCAAGTTTCAGTACGTCATCTTTGATGCTCCCCCGGTCGGCACCTTCATCGATGCTGCCGAGATCGCAAGTCTGACCGACGGCGCGCTGTTCGTGGTGCGCGAGGACTTCACCAAGCGCGAGGAGGCACTCAACGCTATCGGCCAGCTTAAGAAGTCCGAAAAGGTCAAGCTCATCGGTACCGTTATGAACTACTGCGAGACCGAGACCAGCGAGTACTACTACTCCTACTACACCAAGGACGGTAAGAAGGTGAAGAAGGGCTCCGACGATCAGGGGACTTCCAAAAAGGGCATCTTCACCAACCGAGCAAACGTTTAGTTGATTAAGGCTGACCTATGCGTGACATTCATTGCCATATCTTGCCGGGTGTAGACGACGGCGCCGCCGATCTCGATGAGAGCTTGGCGATGCTCGAGGCTGCCAAGCGGGCCGGTGTAACCAGAATCGTTTGCACTCCTCACTGCCGTGATCCCTATTTTGATTACGACAAGATGTGGGATGCCTTTGAGCTGCTGCGTGATAACGCTGACGGTTTTCCGCTCCAGATGGGCTTCGAGGTCAACCATCGAAAGCTCGTTGAGCTTGGTATCGATGCCGCGGAGCACTTGCATTTCGATGGGACCAACGAGTTTCTGCTCGAGCTTTCGACGCATGCCGATGCGTATGCGTTTAGAGAGTACGAGAACACGATTTACGATTTGCAGTGCCGTGGCTACCAGGTGATCATCGCTCATCCTGAGCGCTATCGTGCGGTTCAAAAGGATGTAAGCGTGGCGGAGCGTCTGGTCGATATGGGCTGCAAGCTGCAGGCTTCGGCGGACTTTATTGCCGGCGGTCGCTTTGGTCGCGAGAAAAAGCCGGCACAGCGCCTGTTCGATCAGAACCTGTACAGCTTCATCGCGAGCGATGCCCATAACGTGGGTCATTACGACTGCCTGGCGAAGGCTCGCGCGAAGTTTAGCGTGCGCGGAGCTCATTTTCGCTAATATCTGTCCCTAACGTTCGCATTGAATGAAAGGGCAGCCATGGATATCCAACTTAAGACGGGATGCTTTGATGACGCGGCGTTGGTGCGCCGCGTCGTTTTTATGGACGAGCAGGGCTACGAGAATGAGTTCGACGCTATCGACGAGGATCAGAACTGCATTCATGTGACGCTCTATGTAGACGGCGAGCTTGCCGGTTGCTCGCGCGTGTTTCCCGAGGAGCTTGAGCGCGTGGCTGACGCAGAGGCCCCGGTGTTGCCGGCATGCGACATGGACGAAGGCGTTGCGGCGGGGGAGGCCTACATTATGGGGCGCGTCGCCGTGCTGCCGGCTATGCGTCGTCGCGGACTGGCGAGTGCGATCGTCGAGGCCAGTGCTTCGTGTGCACGCGATGCCGGCGCTAAGCTTATTAAGCTGCATGCGCAGGAATACGTGTTGCCGCTCTATGCAAAGGCGGGCTACACGCAAATTGCCCCGGTAGATTACGAAGACGAGGGCCAGCCCCATGTCTGGATGGCCAAGCGCGTAGATGGCAGATAGGGACGTTCCTTTTCTGCCGGCAGCTGGGGACACTCCTTGGCAATTGACGCATTGGAGCGCTCGGACATACAGTTTTTCGATTCCGTATGTATATATGCGCGCTATTGGGTTATAAAATCTAAGTCTGAACATAGCAGGTCTGCGATGCGGCTCGGGCAACCGGGCCGTTTTTGCGGACGGGGGTAGCGCGAAAGGACTGCACATGCGTCAATTTAAGACCGAGAGCAAAAAACTGCTCGACCTCATGATCAACTCCATCTACACCAATAAGGAAATCTTCCTGCGCGAGCTTATCTCTAACGCGAGCGACGCCGTCGACAAGCTCAACTTTAAGAGCCTGCAGGATCCGAGCGTCAAGATCAACCAGGGCGACCTGGCCATTCGCGTCTCCTTTGATAAAGACGCCCGCACCATTACCATCTCGGATAACGGCATTGGCATGACCGCCGAGGAGCTCGAGCGCAATCTGGGCACCATCGCCCATTCCGGCTCCGAGGAGTTTAAGACCGAGAACGCCGAGCAGCAGGGCTCCGATGTCGACATCATCGGCCAGTTTGGCGTGGGCTTCTACTCTGCCTTTATGGTTGCCAGCCATGTGAAGGTCGTCAGCCGCGCCTATGGCGAGGATGTCGCCCATGTGTGGGAATCCGACGGTCTTGAGGGCTACACCATCGAGGACGGTGAGCGCGCCGAGCACGGTACCGATGTCATCCTGACGCTGCGCGAGAACGAGAAGCTCGATGCCGACGGCGAGGCCGAGACCTACGATCGCTTCCTGACCGAGTGGGGTCTCAAGAGCCTGATTCAGCAGTACAGCAACTATGTGCGCTACCCGATTCAGATGATGGTGTCCAAGAGCCGCCAGAAACCCAAGCCCGAGGACGCCGGCGACGATTACAAGCCCGAGTACGAGGACTATCAGGAGCTCGAGACCGTCAATTCCATGACACCGATCTGGAAGAAGCGCAGCTCCGATGTCGAGCAGAAGGACTACGACGAGTTCTACAAGTCCACGTTCCACGACTTTGACGATCCTGCGCGCACCATCAGCTTCCACGCCGAGGGCACGCTCGAGTATGACGCCCTGCTGTTTGTGCCGGGACGCGCGCCGTTCGATCTGTACAGCAAGGACTACGAGAAGGGTCTGGCGCTCTACAGCTCCAACGTCCTGATCATGGAGAAGTGCGACGACCTGCTGCCCGACTACTACAACTTTGTCCGCGGCGTCGTGGATTCCGCCGACGTGTCGCTCAACATCTCGCGCGAGACGCTGCAGCAGAACCGTCAGCTCAAGGCCATCGCCAAGCGTGTGGAAAAGAAGATTACCGCCGACCTTGAGGATATGCGTGACAACGACCGCGAGGCCTACGAGAAGTTCTTTGAGAACTTTGGCCGCGGTCTTAAGTACGGCATCTACTCGAGCTATGGCATGAAGGCCGATGAGCTCGCCGACCTGTTGCTGTTCTGGTCTGCCAAGGAACAGAAGATGATTACCCTGGCCGAGTATGCCAAGGGCATGCCCGAGGATCAGAAGGCCATCTACTACGCCGCCGGCGACTCGCGTGAGCGCTTGGCCAAGATGCCCGTGGTAAAGGGCGTGCTCGACCGCGGCTATGACGTGCTGCTGCTGACGCAGGATGTGGATGAGTTCACGTTCCAGGCTATGCGTGAGTACGTTGCCGCCGATATGCCCAAGATCTACGAGGACGATGCCGCCCGCGAGGCTGCCGAGAAGGCCGTGGCCGATGGTGCCGAGCCCGAGGTTGAGGATCGTCACCTGGAGCTCAAGAACGTCGCAACCGGTGATCTTGACCTGGCGACCGAGGACGAGAAAAAGGAGGCCGAGGACGCCACCAAGGAGAACGAGGACCTCTTTAACGCCATGAAGGAGGCACTCGGCGACAAGGTCGAGAAGGTTGCCGTCTCTGCGCGCCTGACCGATGCTCCCGCGTGCATCACCACCGAGGGCCCGCTTTCGCTCGAGATGGAGAAGGTGCTCCAGAAGGGTCCCGAGGGCGCGCCCGACGGTATGCCCAAGAGCCAGCGCGTGCTCGAGCTCAACGCCAAGCACCCGGTCTTTTCCAAGCTCGTCGCCGCTCAGAAGGCGGGCGACGCCGACAAGATCAAGCAGTACTCCGGTTTGCTCTATGACCAGGCCCTGCTGGTCGAGGGCATTCTGCCCGAGGACCCCGTTGCCTTCGCAGCAGCTGTTTGCAACTTGATGTAGTTAGGTATTTACGCGGTTTTACCAAACCGCGTAACGGCTCGACGCTGCCCTCAGTTCCGCCGTTCTAACGAACGGCGGACCAGTCGACGCTGCGCGGGCGCCAGAGCGACAACTTGTCATTCAAAGAGGACGGCATGACCAGAAGGTCTATGCCGTCCTCTTTTCATGCCAATTTGTTCGCTCTGGCGCCCGCTCGCTGGCATTGCTAAAACATCGATGTTACCGTGGTCCAAACTAGTCGTTGGGGGCGTTCTTGTTTGACCAGTCGTTTAAGAACGTCCCCGATGACTATTTGAATTGCTAATTTGTGCGGGTTGTGGTTTTGTGACCTGCTGAAATTAAAGATACTGTACAACTGTACGTTAATTCGTCTTCGTAGTATATTGCTACCCGCAAAACTCAATACCATTGTGCTCTGAGACGCTAAAGCGCTTACGTACAATGGTTATCGATAGTACGATTCGATTCAACGACAGGATGGATGGTCCAAGCGTGAGTCTCGGCAGCAAACTATCCAATGCAAAGGTCTCCTTTGCGATATTTAAGCGCGACATTAAGCGACTGCTTGTGAACCCCGTCGCCTTGGTGGTTACCCTTGGCGTGTGCGTTATTCCCTCGCTGTATGCCTGGTACAACATCGTGGCCAACTGGGATCCGTACGGAAACACCCAGGGCATCAAGATTGCCATCGCCAACAACGATCGGGGCACCCAAAACGACCTGGTGGGCGAGCTCAACGCGGGCGATCAGGTCGTCGATCAGCTCAAGGAGAACGATCAGCTGGGCTGGACGTTCGTCGACTCGACGGCCGATGCCAAGGAGGGCGTCGAGAGCGGCGAGTACTATGCCGCTATCGTGATTCCCAAGAACTTCTCGGATAACCTGGTTTCGATGCTCGACGGCAACTACCATCAGCCCAAGCTCACGTACTACGTCAATGAGAAGAAGAGCGCCATTGCGCCCAAGGTTACCGATACCGGTGCAAACACCATCGAGGAGCAGATCAACTCGGAATTTGTCTCTACGGTAGGCAAGACTGTTGCCGGTATCGCCAAGGATGCCGGTGTCGATTTAAAGGACAAGGCAACCCAGACTCAGGACTCGCTGGCAAGTTCGGTGTCCGAGGCGTCCGACACCTTGGGCGAGGTGCGCGATTCGATTGGCGATATGAATGCCGCCATCGATAAGACGAGTGGCGCTATCGCCTCGGCTGATGCGGCACTTGCCGGCTTGCAAGGCCAGGCACCGTCGCTGACGCAGGCGATCTCCCAGGGCAACGATCTGCTGAGCGAAGCTCGCACCACGGCGGGCAACTCCATCACCTCGCTCTCCAAGGCGCTCTCGGAAGGCAGCCTTGCGCTCACCAAGACGTCGGCCTCTGCGAACGCTGCCATCGGCAAGCTGACGGGCGCGGTCACATCTACGACCACCCGTATCGACAACTCGCTCGAGTCTCTTCAAGCGACGATCGACCACAATAAGGCCGTTATCGGGCACTTGGAGATTCTCGCCAATGACACGTCGACAGGTTCCGAGGAAATTGACGCGCGCATTGTATCGACCATCGATTTGCTTCGAGAGCAGAATGAAAAGCTTCAGAGCATCAAGGACGGTCTGTCCGCGCAGTCGAGCGCCATGGCGAATGACGCAGCGGCTGTTTCGGGTGCCAGTGACGCTATCAATAACGCAATTCATACCGGTGCGACCAACCTTGGCCAAGCCCAGACGGACTTGGGCCAAAACGCGCTGCCGAAGGCCTCGAGCGCGCTCGACTCTTTTGCTGCCGTTTCGGGCGACCTGACCGGTATCGTCTCGGGTATGACACCTACACTTGCAAATGCGCGCGGCACGTTGGCGCAGCTTAGCGCTACGCTCGGCCAGGCCAAGACCACGCTGTCCCAGACCGATTCCTCGCTTGCCAAGGTCCAGGACAAGCTTGCAACCGCCGCCAATGACATCGCGGCGCTGCAGACCTCCGAGTCCATGGGCGAGCTGGCCGATCTGATGGGCGTCGATGTCAATGACGTGGCAGATTTCATGGCGTCTCCGGTTGAGTTGACGTCCAAGTCAATCTATCCGGTCAAGAGCTTTGGCTCGGGCATCGCTCCCTTCTACACCAATCTGGCGCTTTGGGTGGGCGGCTATGTGCTCATCGCCATTTACAAGCTCGAGGTCGACCGTGAAGGTGTTGGCAGCTTTACGGCGCGCCAAGGCTACTTTGGCCGCTGGTTGCTCATGGTGATCCTGGGCGCGTTGCAGGCCATCATCGTTACGGTAGGCGATCTGGTGATTGGCGTGCAGTGCGTCAGCCCGCTGCTGTTCGTGCTGGGCAGCATCGCCATTTCGTTCACCTACGTCAATATCATCTATGCGCTGTCCACCACGTTTAAGCATATCGGCAAGGCTATCGGCGTCATTCTCGTCATCGTGCAGATCCCGGGTTCGTCGGGCATGTACCCCATCGAGATGATGCCCGGCTTCTTCCAGTGGCTGCACCCGCTGCTGCCCTTTACCTACGGCATCAATCTGCTGCGCGAGACGGTCGGCGGAATGTATTCGTTCAACTACCTGTTTAACCTGTGCATTCTGGGCGTGTTCTTGATCGTGGCGCTCTTTATCGGCCTGCAGCTGCGTCCGCTGCTGCTCAACCTTAACCTGCTCTTTGATAAACAGCTCTCCACGACCGGTATGATGATTTGCGAGTCCAACGACCTGCCGCGCCAGCGCTACTCGCTGCGCACGGCCATGCGCGTCATGCTCGATTCCGATTCGTACCGTCGCGAACTGCTCGATCATGCGGTCGCCTTTGAACATCGCTACCCGTACTACATCAAGGGCGGTTTTGCCGCCGTGGTGGGCGTTCAGGTCCTGCTCTTTGTCCTGTCGACGGTTCTCGATATCGACAATAACGGCAAGATCATCCTGCTTGTCATTTGGATCATCTCGGTTATTGCCATCTGCGGCTGGCTTATCAATATCGAATATATCCGAGCGAGCCTCAATACCCAGATGCGCATCTCGGCGCTTTCGGATGAGGACCTGCGTCGCGAGATGCGCGAACACACGGCCGCCATTCCTGCCGCCCGCCACATGTTTGGCCTCAACGCCAGCGAGCGTGGTGCCAAGGGCGGCGATCAGTCCACGGGCCGCTTGCCGCATATTGGCTCGCACCATAAATCTCAGGGCAGCGACAGCACAGCCACAAATGATGGAGATACCACCGCGCTTGGCAAGCACTCCAAAGGAGGTGAGGCATAAATGAAGAACATCCTGCATCTGTTTAAGCGCGATGTCCAAAACGTGTCTCGCTCCGTGATCGGCTTGGTTGTCGTGATGGGCCTCATTATCGTACCGTGTCTGTACGCGTGGTTTAACATCGCCGGCAGCTGGGATCCGTACGGCAACACCGGCAATCTTAAGATCGCCGTGGTCAACACCGATGAGGGTTACGAGAGCGATTTGATCCCCGTCGAGGTTAACGTGGGCGAAAACGTGACCGCCACCCTACGCGGCAACGAGAGCTTCGATTGGGTTGTGCTCAACAATCGCGAAAAGGCTATCGAGGGCGTTAAGTCGGGCGCGTACTATGCTGCCGTCGTTATCCCCAAAACGTTTAGCGCTGACATGATGACGCTTTTCTCGACCGACGTGAAGCATGCCGATATCGAGTTCTACGAGAATCAGAAGGCCAACGCCATTGCGCAGATCGTGACCGAGAAGGGTTCGAGCGCCGTCCAGAGCCAGGTTAACAAAACTTTTACCGAGACCATTACGACGATCGGTCTTAAGACGGTGTCCAGCCTGCTCGATTACATGAGCACCGACCAGGTGGGTAACTTTATCGCCAACCTGTCCTCGACGCTCGGCGATTCGATTGAGGACCTGCGAGACGTTCGGGCAAATGCTTCGTCGCTGGCGGGCATTTTGAGCTCCACGTCCGATTCGCTGACGTCGGCGAGCGGCATGCTCAAGCAGACGGGCACGGTCGATGAGTCAACGAAGCAGCTGATGGAGCATGTCAAGAGCGGTATTAGCGATTCCAAGGAAGCGCTGAAGGACGCCAACGACGCCATCAATGCCGCGATTGACGGAAGCGCGGGCTCGTTTGACAACGTGTCCGCCGAGCTTGCGAAGGCATTTGATGCCGCGAATCAACATGTCGACCTTACAGTGTCCCAGCTCAACGATGCCGCGGCGGCGCTCAACACGCGTGCCGACGATATCGACGCCACGGCCGACCAGCTCCGCAGCTTTGCCGATCAGGTGACTGACGAAAAACTCCAGGACAGCCTCAAGTCTGTGGCAACATCGCTGAGCAGGATTGCTGTGGAGTATCGCAACAACGCCAAGGACTTGACGGCCACCGCGAAGTCTCTCTCTGACAGCATGGCAGAGGTTAATAAGTCGCGTGCCGAGGTCGATCAGGCAATCGCGGATGCCAAGGCTGGTATCTCGGGCGCCAAGACTGACTACGACTCTACGTTTTCGGCCAAGGCAAAGGAGCTCAAGAAGACCATCTCGGGCGTTTTGGATTCGCTGAACGGTATTTCGAACGATCTGGATAGTGCTGTTGCTGGCCTGACCGACGCATCCGGTTCGCTGGCAAAGGGCCTCTCCAAGGCTGCAAAGCTGGTCAACAAGGCTTCTGATCAGCTGGGCGAGGCGTCGGACAAGATCAGTGCGTTTAAGGACGAGCTCGACGGCGCCTTGATGTCGGATGACCTCGCTACGATCAAGACGATGATCGGCAATGATCCCGAGGGTCTGGCCGTGTCGCTTTCCGGCCCCGTCGCGCTCGATCGCAAGCCGGTCTATCCGATCCGCAACTACGGTTCGGCCATGGCACCGTTCTACACGATTCTGTCGCTCTGGGTGGGCTCGATTGTGCTGGCGGCCATGATGAAGGTCTCGGTTGACGATGAGCTTATCAACGAGCTCATCCCCGTGCGCCTGCACGAGATCTACCTGGGCCGCTACCTGTTCTTTGGCGGTCTGGCCCTGCTGCAGGCAACGCTCGTGTGTGCGGGCGACATCCTGTTCTTTGGCATCCAGTGCGACGACCCGCTGCAGTTTGTGCTGGCGGGCTGGGTCGCGAGTCTCGTGTTCTCCAATATCGTCTACACGCTTACGGTTTCGTTTGGCGATATCGGCAAGGCGCTCGCCGTCGTGCTGCTGGTCATGCAGGTCGGCGGTTCGGGCGGCACGTTCCCCATCGAGATGACCGGCCCCGTGTTCCAGGCGATCTATCCGTTCCTGCCGTTCACCCACGGCATCAACGCCATGCATGCCGCCATGGCCGGTGCGTACCACATGGAGTACTGGATTGAGCTAGGCATTCTGGCGAGCTATCTGATTCCGTCGCTGGCACTGGGCGTCGTCTTCCGCCGCCCGGTCATCAAAGCCAACGACTGGATCATCGAAAAACTGGAGTCAACCAAATTGATTTAGTTCAGCAACGTAAACGCCGTCGGAACATCGAGATCTTCCAACCCGATGCTTTAGCGTAGTGAATTGCACGGGCTGCTTGGTTGTTGCTACAGTAGCGGGGCGTGCCGGGGGTCCGGTGCGCCCTGCTTTTATTTGACCATGAGGCGGCACGCAGCCATGCGCGTGCGGACACCACGCCCAGATTGAGCGCGAGGATGCCCTATGGCCCAGCATGCCACTGACAATATCGAAATGATGCCCGATAGCCCTGTTGCTCGCGAGGACCTGGGCGCGGGCGGCACCTCCCGCGGCGCCGGCGCTCGCTCGCCGCTGTTCTGGAAAGTCCTGCTGCTTTCGGTGGCAGTCGTCTGGGGCTACTCCTTTACGACCATGAAGGACGCGCTCGACACCATTCCGGTGTTCGAACTGCTCTACGTGCGCTTTCTGCCTGCGGCGTTGGTCATGTTTTTCATCTTCCACAAGCGCATCATCGCGCACCTCAACGCCCGCAACCTTATCGTCGGACTTGGCATGGGCGCACTTATGTGGGCCGCCTACGCCCTGCAGACAGTCGGTCTGGCGCACACCACGGCGGGCAAGAATGCTTTTTTGACGGGCACGTATTGCATCGTTGTGCCGTTCGCGAGCTATTTTCTGAGCGGCGAAAAACTCACCCGCTATAACCTGGGCGCGGCGCTGCTGTGCTTGGCGGGCATTGGCTTGGTGGCGCTCGATAGCGTTGAATTCAACATCGGTGATGTCATTACGCTGGCGGGTGCGGTCTTTTTCGCCATCCAGATGGCGGTGACTGCCAAGTACGGTCGCAAAATGGACATCAACGTCATCACGTTTTGGATGTTTGTGGGCAACGGCGTGCTGAGCCTGGCAACGTCGCTGCTATTCGAGACCCAAGCGCCTCTGTCCGTGTGGACGCCGAGCTTTATCAGCGCGATGGCGTTTCTCTCGGTTGGTTGCACATGCGCGGCTCTGCTCATCCAAAACGTCGGCTTGGCGCATGTCTCGGCCTCGACGGGCTCACTGCTCCTTTCGATGGAGTCGCCTTCGGGCGTGCTGTTCTCGGTGCTGCTGATGGGGGAGGCGCTCACCTCGCGCCTGCTCGCCGGCTTCGCGCTCATCTTTCTTTCGATTATCTTGAGCGAGACGCATTTCGATTTCTTGCGCCGAAAATCACACCCGCAATTGTAAACAACTTGTTGCGCCGCCCTCCCAGGGCGGCATTTTTATGTCATGCCCTTACAGTTGTACCTTGCACTTTACGCTATCAAAGTGCGTGCTGCAAAAACGTTACTGGAGGGCTTCTATGGCATCAGCTCTGTCCGATTTTCAACCGCAACCAGCGCCCCAGGCCACCGCGGCGGCGCAGGCCGCTATCGGTGACGGTCTTGTCGCAGAAGCTCAGGCTTTTGCAGACGAGCTCGCTACATGGCGACACGATCTACACCAGATGCCCGAGCTGGGTAACAATCTTCCGCAGACGTCTGCCTATATCCAGGCACGTCTGGACGAGATGGACATCCCCCATACCACGCTAGTCGACGGTTCCTGCGTCGTTGGCCTGATCGGTGCCGGTGCGGCCGCTCAGGGCAATGGCACGTGCAAGGACGAGCAGGCCGGAACGGTCGTCATGCTCCGAGGCGATATGGATGCCCTTCCCGTTGTCGAGGAATCCGGCGAGCCCTTTGCATCCACCAATGGCTGCATGCATGCTTGCGGTCACGATATGCACGCGACGGCCCTGCTTGGTGCGGCGCGCCTGCTCAAGGCCCGCGAGGCCGAGCTTGTGGAGGCCAACGCTACCGTCAAGTTGCTGTTCCAGCCGGGCGAGGAGACCTTTGAGGGAGCACGCGCTGCCATCGCCGACGGCTTGCTCGAGAACCCGCGCCCTCAGGCGGCCTTTGCCATGCATGTCAACAGCCAGTCGCCGCTTGGCCTGGTGCTCTACGGCAGCCCGGCGCTCTCGGGTGTGTACGGTTTCCGCATCACGCTCCAGGGCAAGGGCGGCCACGGTTCCAGCCCCGAGATCTGCATCGACCCCATCACGGCCGGCGTCCACGTGCACCTGGCGCTCCAGGAGCTTATCTCCCGCGAGGTGCCGGCGGCCAAGGAAGTCGCACTTACCGTTGGTAAGTTCGCCGGCGGCTTGGCGGCCAACGTCATCCCCGACACCTGCGTGCTCGAGGGAACGCTGCGCGGCTTTGATGTTGAGCTCATGGCTCACCTAAAGACCCGCATCGCGGAGGTCGTTAACGGCGTTGCTACGACCTATCGTACGCCGGCGACCATCGAGACGCTTTCGGATGTTCCGCCGCTTGTACTCGACAGCGATATGACTCAGGCGTCGCTTGGCTACGTGGGCGCAGTGCTGCCCAAGACGGCTTTCTTGCCGCTTTTCCATGCCATGGCGAGTGAGGACTTCGCGCTTATCTCGAGCAAGATCCCAAGTGCGTACTTTACCGTGGGCGCGGCCGTAACCGACACGGACGAACACTTTGCCCAGCACCATCCCAAGGCACGTTTTAACGATGCCGAGCTGCCGCTCGGTGCCGCGGCCTATACCGCCGTCGCTTTGGGCTATATCGCCGACCACCGGTAGCACCCAACCTTGCCTTTCAAGCCTGCGGGCATGGCCGTAAGGCCTATGCCCTTGTCTTTCAAGGCAATCTTGGGCACTACCGGCGCCCGGCGCAGGCTATTCGTTTGTCTAAAAGGAGCAGTATGCCCCAGCAGCGTAAGTTCTTCCCCGGCTGGCTCGTGGTGGCCTCCGGCTTCGTGATCATGGCCACGTGTTACACGATTTTCGTCAACTGCATGAGCCTGTTCCAGCCGCTGATCGTCAGCAACCTGGGTATTTCCCTTGCGCAGTACAACGTCTCCAATGCCATCTCCACCGTGGTGAGTGTCGTGGGTTCGCTCGTTATCGGTCATGTTGCCGATAAGGTGAGTGGCCGCGTATTGGGCTCGCTTACCGTTATCGCTACCTCGGCGGTGCTTGCCGGCATGAGCTTTGTCGGTGAGCTGTGGCAGGTCTACGTGCTCTTTGCCGTTTCGGGCTGCTTCGCTGTGGCCTCGACCCGTCTGCTCATTAGCCTTGTGACCGCCAACTGGTTTACCGCTAAACGCGGCCTTGCCATTTCCATCGCACTTTCGGGCTCGGGCTTTGGCGGAGCCATTCTCTCGCCGATCGTGAGCTCTCTTATCGTGAGTGTGGGCTGGCGCTCTGCGTTCCTGGTACTCGCTGCCGTCTGCATGGTGGCGGCACTGCCCATCACGGCTTACTCCTTCCGCACCAAGCCTTCCGAGATCGGCCTTAAGCCGCTCGGCGAGAACCCGGGCGATCCGTCCGTCTCGACGGCTGGCGATAAGGACGAGCACACGGCGCCCGAGGTTAGCGTCGGCTGGTCTCGTATCAAGAAGAGCCCGGCGTTTTGGCTGCTCGTCGTCGCCTTCCTCTTTATGGGTCTCGTTAACGGCGCCATCTTGCCCAACCAGGTCACCAACATGACGAGTGTTACCGTCAACGGCGCCAAGATCGTCACGGGCGGCCACGATCCCATGTGGGCAGGTACCGTGCTTTCGGCCTACATGGTCACCGTCGTTATCGCCAAGATTTCGCTCGGTGCGATCTATGACCGCTTTGGTCTGCGCTTTGGCAATATCCTTGGCTCCATTGCGTGCATTATCGCCTGCGTCGCCCTGTGCTTCCCCGCGACCGATCTTGGTTCCATCGTGGCTGCCGTGAGCTTTGGTATCGGAACGTGCATGGGCACCATCACGCCTACCATCGCCGCGTCCGAGCAGTTTGGCATGGCCGACCTCGGTAAGGTCACGGGCACCATTACCTCGCTCGAGATGGTCGGCGGCACCGTGGGCGCCATTGTCTCGGGCGTGCTGTTCGATGCCACGGGCTCCTTTGCGAGCACCTGGATCGTGTGCCTGGCGTGCTCCGTGGTCATGCTCGTGTTCCTGCTGGCATCCGAGCCCATCGCCGCCAAGCTGCGCGCGAGCGTGGCGGGGGAGTAGGTAGGCCAAAGCGCATCGCCGCTTGTCCGCTTCGTCCGCGGCGGCGCGTCTGGCCGAACGAGTCCCCATACCCTCGTTCGGTCAGGCGCGCCGCCGCGTTGCTGCTTTGTGCCGTATAATGTCCACTACCTATGACGCGATACAAAAGAAAGGTGTTTGCCCATGCAGGCACAGAAGGCGGAGGGAACCCGCGACCTTATCGGCGCCGAGATGCGCGCCTGGCAAAAGATGCAGCAGATTGCGGCCGGCGTGTTCGAGCCGTTTGGTTTTAAACCCATCGAGACGCCCGCGATCGAGCAGGTTGACGTGTTTGTCCACGGTATCGGCCAGTCGACCGACGTCGTGCGCAAGGAAATGTTCCGCGTGTTCAGCGGTGCCAACCTGGAGCGCGTCTTTACCGAGGGCACCGACACCAAACTCAAGCCCAAGCAGCGCCTGGCACTTCGCCCCGAGGGCACGGCCGGCGTGGTGCGCGCCGTCGTCGAGAACAATCTGGTGCCCCAGGGTTCCACGCCGTTTAAGGCTTACTACGCCGAGGCCATGTTCCGCGGCGAGCGTCCCCAGAAGGGCCGCCTGCGCCAGTTCCACCAGGTGGGCATCGAGTGGCTCGGCGCTCCCGATCCGGCGGCAGACGCCGAGTGCATCATCATGCTCATGGAGTTCTACAAGCGCCTGGGCTTCGATCTTTCCAAGCTTCGTCTGCTCATCAACTCGATGGGTGACGCCCAGTGCCGTCCGGCTTATCGCGAGCAGGTTAAGCAGTTCATCCTCGATCACGCCGACGAGATGTGCGATGAGTGCCGCGAGCGCGCCGAGCTCAACCCGCTGCGTGCCTTCGACTGCAAGAACGACCACTGCCGCGAGATCATGGCCGAGGCTCCGCTGATGGGTGACAACCTGTGCGATGAGTGCCGCGAGCACTACGAGCAGGTCAAGCGCTATCTGGACGCCGCCGGTATCGAGTATGTCGAGGATCCCACCTTGGTGCGCGGCCTGGACTACTACACCCGTACTGTCTTTGAGGTCGAGGCCCCTGGCGCCGGCGTCGGCTCCATCGGCGGCGGCGGCCGCTACGATGGCCTGGTCGAGCTCGAGGGTGGCAAGCCCACG
>UQIT01000027.1 GCA_900541175.1 uncultured Collinsella sp. | reverse complement strand
GGAACCGAGCTGGCGGGAACCCGCTTTCGGGTGCCCGCCGCCGTTGAAACCAAATTGACCACTCGCGGGCCGTGTACCGGGTCGTGGACGCGACGGGGGAGCCATGTGCGCAGGTGACGGAACGTTACGGCCGATTTCATCGCGCCTGGAGCGCGGAGTCGAAGACGGGGCGTCCTCAGGCTCGTCGAGCGCGGCGACGTCTGGGTTTGCCGCCGTCGACTTGACTGCACGGCGCTTGATATCGGCGGGACGGGTCGTGCAGATGTCGTAGAGCGTCGGGCAGATCTTAGAGTCAATCTGGAAGTCGAAATGCACCACGCGATTCTTGAACACGTAGAGACCCTCGCCGGGATGGGCGGTTGCCAGGACCTTCGTCTGGCTCTCGGAGAGGTTGAACAGCTCCTGGAAGTCGGGGAGGAGGTCGCTTGTCTGCTGCAGAATCGTCACAAAGGGAGAATTCTGGAACATGTAGCGCGTCTCCTCACTGTTGAGGACGCGCGAGAGGTTCTGCGTAATGGCATTGATGTAGAAGTCCCATTTACCGCCGCGCGTGAAGAAGCGGTCGATCTGGCTGCGGGCGTAGGGGCTGTCGAGCAGGAGCTGGAACTCGTCGATGATGAGCCAGGTTCGCCTGCCGGCACGTCGGTTCGCCGAGACGCGAACCCAGATGTGGTCGAGGATGATGAGCAGCGCCAGTGGCTTGAGCTCGCTGGACAGCTCGTGCAGGTCGAAACACACGAGATTCGATTGGAGGTTCACGTTCGTCGGATGGTTGAACAGCGACAGCGTACCCGTGACGTAGCGGCGAATGAGCTTAGCCAAGTCGCGGGCGTCGCGCATGTCAGAGCCCTGCTCGGACATCAGGAAGTCGTAGATATCCTGGAGCGTCGGAAGGTTCTCGGGTCTCGGGTCGTCCAAGTACCGGTTGTATGCGTATGCGGCGGCGGCGTCGAGGACGTTTGCCTGGGCATCGTTGACGCTGCTTGCCATCATGCGGACGAGCGACTGGATGAAGGACACCTTCGCGGGCACGGGGGAGGACTTCGTCTCCGGATCGTCCGAGCCGTATGCAAGGGAGATGTCGAGGGGGTTGATGAAGTCGCCGGAGTTCTCGGCGATACGGATGACCTGGCCGCCCAGATACTCGGTGGGCGTGACGTACTCGCCCTCGGGGTCAATCGTGATCACGTCGTCGTCCGGATGCTTCAGGTGCACAGGGATGATGCGCGTGATCTTCGAATTGAAAGATTTACCGGATCGGGGCTGCGCCAGCGTGAAGCTGTTCGTGTGCTCATGGGACACGGGGTCGTAGACGATGAACGAGCGGGTCTCGGCGTTGAGGCCCATGATGTTGCCGCCCGGATCGTTCATCTCGGCGGCAACGAACATCAGCATGTGTGACAGGGGGTCCGTGGTCAGCGTTCGCTCATACGGAATGTAGGGGGCGCCGATCGGCAGGGCGGTCGAGAAGGACTCCTCGCGAAGGGCCCGCCATGAATCGGGATAGGGCTTCCTGTGAGTCGAGAACACCTTCTCCACCTCGCGGCAGGCCTCCTCGAGTTCAGTCTCCGTACGCCCCTGGACGGTCACGACGGTCGTGACGCCAAAGGCGTGCATCTCCGCGCTCTCAAGGTCATCTCGGAACGCCTCGGCGTCCTCCTGGGCTTCGCGCATCGCGGGCGGCATGTTGTTCTGGTCGACGAAGTAGCCGACCTCGGGACGGCTCGTATTGAACTGATAAGTGTTGTTCTCCTCGGTGATCTCGTGCAGGTGGTTCTCGGCGGCTGAAATTGCCGCGGAGAACTCCCAGGGACGGATATGCCATGCGACGGTGAGGTCGTAGGGCAGGCCCGTCAGGTCCGAGATAAAGGAGTCCTTCATGGTCTTACCGTATCCGTCGAGGGTTACGTCGTAGGTCTTAACCCAGCGACGGCCGACGATCATACGGGGATCGCCACGGTAGCCGTCTGCGGTTAGGACGGAGGAGGGTGCCACGAGCTCGCGGGTCGTCAGGCCGACGGTCCCGGACAGGCGCTCGAAGTTCGCCGTGCCCGGAGTGTCATCCTGGCGCGTCATGGTCTGGATGATGTCAAGGCGCTGCTGGCCGTCGAGGACGTGTGCGTCGGAACCGAGGTCGCGCATGAAGCGCAGGAAGGAATCCGCCTCCTGGGACAGCCGGGGCACCGCACGCTCCAGCGTGTCGGCGGTAACGGCAATCGTGATGATGCGGTCGCGGCGCACCGAGCGGGATGACTTGGCGAGCATGGAGCGGGTCCACGCGTTGTACTCACGGCGCAGGACGTTGCCGCGCTCGTCGCCTGGAACCTCGCGGAACAGCAGGTCAGAGGCGAACTCCTCCGGGCTCACACGCTTGTTCATGATGAAGATGCCGAGGCGAACCGTATGGTCGAGCGAGTCGAGGTATCCCGCCCATGCCTCGCGAACGAGATACTGATCCTCGGGTCGCGCTCCCTGATAGTTGACGTCATCTACTCGAAGGGCGATGGAGTAGGTCTCGCTGTCGATGCGCATGACGCCATCCACCGTGAGCAACTCGTAGGGGACGAGTTTCGTGGTCGACCACTTAGGCTGGACGAGCTTCACATCGGTCGAGAGCGCAGTGTTGACGCCTAGCTCCATCTGTTCCTCGTCAGTCGCCCAAGAAGATCCGAGGGGGATGGATGGCACATCGGCGCCGTATTTCGCGACATACTTGTCACGCTTCTTCTTCAGCTTTTTCAGGCGTTTGTCCATCTGACGCACGCCCTTCTGCCAACCGGCCTCGAGAGCGCTCGCGCGGCGCTGCTCGGCCTCGGCAATCTCTCGTTCGAGATCGTCAATAGTCAGTTTGCTCATCTAGGGTTTCTCCCATCGTTTCTCACGGAGGCCTCAGCCATCGCCTGGGCGATTCCCGCCGGCACGGCCTCCTGTTCCAACTTTCTCGCCTTCCTTGCTGCCTTATCGCGGCGTTTCTGCTCGCGCGCCTCGGCCTTCGTCTTCTTCGGAACGGACACCTCGAAAGTTGGAACTGCGAGCGTGAGCTGATCGGGCTCGGCGCGGTCCTTCAGCATAAGAGGAAGCCATTTCTCGGACTTGAGGCCGTGGTGCGAATGGAGGCCAATGACGCCGATTGCCACGCAAATCGGTATCACCGTGTAGGTGACAATATCGAGGCTCCAGCCCCATGCGTAGACGCCGTATATGCCGACCGACACGACAGCGACTGCGGCGAGCGCGGCTATGGCTGAACGCTTGGAAAAGCGCCCGAAGATGTTTCTCGCGACGTAGTTATTGATGTCGTCGCGTACGAATGTCTCAGCCATTTCACTACCTTCCCTAGACAAGGCCAAACAGGCTGTTGGCAACGACTTTTGACTTGTTCACGATTTCCGTAATGCAAAGAACCGAACACATCGACGGAATGAGCGCGGCCGCGGCGTCCCCGAAACCATTTAGGGTGCTCGTATCGGACGTGATGGGGGCAATAAGTTCGGTTGCGACCGTATTGATGAGAGGAATCATGCCAATCGCGATGACAATCATCACCGCCTGGAAACAGACCGCAGCGAAACGCTTGAGATAGCCGACGCCCATGGGCCTTGATTTGTCGTCAGCAAAGAACGATAGGCAAAGGGGGCTTGCTGCGGCCCTTAAATAGATTTCGCCTACACGTACGAAGATGGTCGTCAGCACGGTGAATAGGCAGGCTACGCAGGCAACAAGCGAGACGATGGCGAGGATGAGAAGGATAAACGATGTCCCAGCCTGTGCGTAAGTCAGGGCGTCGAATGATTTGATCACCTGGTCTTTTATGCCAATGGAGTTGGTAGTGTCGATCCCCATTGATGCAAGCGTACTATTCACGATGCCTACAAGGTGCTGGGCGAGAACGTATACGGCTGCACAGATGTCCATCGCGTGGATGATGAGGGTATAGCTCACCGCGAACATCATGACGACGAAGGCGAGGCTTGCCATGATATCGACGCCGGCCATCTTGCGGCGAACATCCAGCTGGTGCATGAGGGCGACGCCGAAGGTCAGGCCGAGAAACGCCATGGCATAGGGCTGGAAAGCGCCTTTCGAAAGTTTCGACGCCATAGTGTAGAACTGGCCGAAAGGACCATTGGTAAAGTCGGATGTGAATGCAGTATTCGCCGTAGAGGACACTAGCGAAATGCACCATTCGGCAAGGCTCGTTGCGCTTTCCGCAAGCCCACGGCAGAAGGTCCACACCAGATTTTCAGCCGCATATTTAAAGAAATGAAACGACAAGGCGAATTTTGGAGGGTTTTTACTAATTAGCTTATCGTCTAAATCGTCTTCTTCCTTTGCCACCGAGTCATTAGAGCCACTGGGCTTGTTATTATCATTTCGGTTAACGCTGGTTGAGGCGGACGCAGCCTTTTCCCATCCGTCAGGAGCCCAAGAGGGCTCGAGCTCTTTCTTAAGGTCCTTTGCATTGACCCCACCGTCATAATTCTTCTTCTTACTGTGAGACTTGTCTACGACCTTGTCTTTTTTGTCATAGTAGACCGGTCCCTCAATTGTCTTCTTTACCGTGCTTCCGCTGTATGAAGTAGTTACGGTGTAACCAATTTTGTACGCTTTAATGCCATCATGCTCGAAAGATACGAACTTGTTTTTTTCAGTGTCGCTCCATTTGATACTTACATATGTGCTTTCATCTTTGGGCACAACATCAACGTCCCACTGCCCCTTCTGCACAGCATAAGCAATTGTCGCAATGGCGCAGGCCACAACAAGCGTCAAGACGCTGACGGTAGCAAAACGTAAGACGCAATCACCAAACGAAGTCGGCCTCTCGTCATATTCAAATTCGCCATACGGGTCTGTCGGCCTAGGCGACGTAGCACCACCGATGGGGGAGCCGGCCGCGAGGGCGAGCAGCCTCTCTTGGATATCCATTATCCGAGGATGCCGTTGAACAGCTGGGAGATGATGTGGGAGACACCACATCCGGCAATAAAGACGCCAGCGAGAACCTGCCACCACTCGGTACCATGGCCGGGGCGGCCTTTGGTCTTCTCCTCGAGTAGGTTGTAGACGCCCCACAGGGCAAACAGAGAGCCGCCAGCGATCATAACGTTCTCGAATTTGGTGACAAGATCAGCAAGCTGTTCCATTGAAGTTTTCCTTCCCTTATGGATAGTTGATACCTATTCACGCGCCCTTAGGCGTCGATGACGATGGTTTTGGGGTTAGTGCGGTCTATGAGCACGACACCCTCCGGTGTTGACACGTCAGGGCTATCCGCGTGCCGCCTGGCGCGCGCCCACTCGAGCATGTCGGTCTTGCCGGCGCTGAGATACTCCTTGCGCCTAGGGTGGATCTCGGGATCGGCCTTGAGGTCGCGAAACCACATGCCCTGCTTGTAATGGGTCACGCACTCGTCAGGGGACAGGCCGTCCTCCTCGTTGAAGCTGTAGAGCTCCTCGGGGCTCATAAGCGGGACCTTGACGTATCTCGTACTCTCCTGAATGGATTTGCCACTCGCGGAGTTCGAGACGGAGTAATCCGTGAACTTCTTCGTGGTGTTGCCCATCTCGCGCGATATCTGCTCGCAATCGGAAAAGAGGGAGGAACCCATGTACATAAAAATGGCCGAGTTTGCTCGGATGGATTCCGACTGCTTGCCGTATCGGGCCTCGAGCTGCTTGCCGTCCTGCACGATCGCGCAGAGGTTGATCCAGAATTTGCGGCTCTCGGCGAAAAGCTTCTCGAGGTCAGGGATCTTGCCTATTTGGGCTAGCTCGTCGAGATAACAGTAGAGGGGGATCTCGAGATGGCCGATTCCGTTCGTTGACCCGATATCCTTCGAGATGTCGAACAACTGGTTCAGGGCCATCGCGGCGACGAAGTCATAGGGGCCGCCACCGGACTTGATGCAGAAGAAGATTGCGCGTTTGCGCTTGTCGATAGACTGGAGATCGAGCTCGTCACGCCCCAGCATCTTCCTGATTGCGGGGTTGTTGAGCCTTTGCAGGCGTGCGGCACACGATGACACGACCGCCGCCATCTGCTCGGGAGCGCCGGCGTTGGCCTTGAAAGTGCGGTAGTTGGTGAGAACCGAGTTCTCGGGGAGTGACTCGTCGTCCAACGCGTCCTCACCGTAGGTATCGATGATGTACTGAGCGAACCCGTCGAAGCCGTCGCGTTCCCGTGTCCCCTCGAATACGAGGTCGAGCTTGTTGATGCCTTCGGCGCCGTCGGCCTTTGCCATCGCGAGATAGTCGATGATGCCCGGAAGGGTGCAGTCGGCGGTATTGCCGTTGGCCTTGAACCAGAAGACGAACATGCCGCAAACGCAGGTGTAGAAGTTCTTCTCCATATCGATGAAGAACTGCTGGTCCCCATGCGTATCCTCGCCCTTGGTGTTCGAGATAAACATATTGACCAGGGAGTTGATAGACGTGACGTCACGGCAGTTGATTAGCGGGTTGTAAGGCGTGGATGCCAGGATATGCTCCTCGTCGCGTAGGTCGATAACCTGCACGTCATAGCCATTGCTCTCCAAAAAGGCAGCCGATGCGCGGAACAGCTCGCCCGAAGGGTCGGTGAAGACCATATTGCCGTTCATCTGCATAATCTGGTTGGTCACGAAACGGTAGGACTTTCCGGCGCCCGATCCGGCCATGATGAACATGTTGCGGTTCGGCACCTGGCTCTCGCGCCTTATCGGGTCCTTCCTATCGTTGACGATGGATGTGCCGGCAACCTTGCTGTTGAGCGAGAGGATGATATTGTCGTCCTCGACCGTCTCACACCATTCGGGAACCGGCCATTCGGCTGTCGCCTTATTGTGCGAGTACAGCAGACGCTCCTGGGCGGTCGAGAATCGCTGAGATCCATATTGCTTTGCAGGAGAGATGTCCTCTCCTGGCGCCTCATGTTTAAGGAAAACGGCAAGGGCGATTACGAGGGCCGCGACGACCGAGGCCAGCAGTGGGACCCCGCCGAAGTAGACACCGAGGGGCCGACGGGATGCCGCCCACGCGACGAACGCCACGACGTCATCGGACGTCTCGATACCGCTTGTTCCGAGCATGACCTTCTGGACCGTGAGGTTCACGATCCAGAAGGCAGCAGATCCCAGCACGACGGCTCCGACGGTCTTCGTTATGTCTATCCTTGGCAGCTTCATAGGCTACCTCTTGACCCGCTTGTTGAGGGTTCGGGAGTGCGTGGTCGGACGGTTCTGGTTTCCGATTTGGTGACGGTTGGCCTTGCGGTCGGCTGCGTCGCGCATATTAACGGCGCGGATGACCTCATGCGAGCCCATCTGTTTGGTTCGTCCCTGGCGCTGCTGGAGTCTGACTGACCCCTCAAAGGCCTCGCGGTCCTTCAGTGTCTCGATTTGGGTGTGGCACCGGACGATGGCATCGGCACGGCCATCCCGAAGCACGCCCTTGTCATCACCCTCGCAGATTTGGTGCCCGATTTTTGCCGTGCGCCCGTCGGGATCGGTAATCCTGAAGGCTCCGGCCGTGGAAACGGCGGCGGTGTAGACGGCACCGTCCCAACCGGTGAACTTACGCTTGTACATACCATCGTTCTGGTCGAACTTCCAAGATTCTCCCAGATATTCGATATTCTCCGGTGCGGGCGGGAGCCCTACCGGGGGAAGGCCCACAGCAGGTAGCCCGATTGCTGGAAGGGCGGGGTACTCTTTTGGCTGCGAAGGCGACTGGATATCGTTTGGATTGGCGGACGTCTGGACGCCGCTCTCGGCTGGGCCCCTCATCGCGTTGTCCACGTCGGCATTCGAGATTAGCTTCCTCTCGATTGCCGTCTCGATGCAGGCGGCGAGAGCCTCCTGGTCCTTCATCTTGTATTCGATTGCGAAATAGCCTGTCGCCGGGTCTTCAAAAACGGCGAACCCGATGCGGTGCTTTCGACATATATCGGAAAGGAGCGATAGGTCGCCACGGTCAAGCGCGCCTTCCTTGCCAAGGTTCACGAGCTTGATGACGTCGTTGCGGTCGCGCCTGAGCGTGTGCTCGGTAACGAGACCATAGCGGCCGAGCCCGTTCACATGGCTGATCGCGTGGTTCGCGCCGCGACCGGCGATTCTGCCCGTACCCCCAGCAACCTTGCCGGTACCACGCGCGAGCGCTCTCATCGTGATGATGAGGACTTCGCGCGCCGGCGGCAGAACAGCCTGGCCGAGCATCAGCAGAACACGCATGGCCTCTTCATTCTCCCCGGGCATTACTACTACCTCCCTCCGGCGACGTGTAGTTGGGGCCGCACATAAAGCGGCCCCAACTACAGTTTTCGCCATATAGGCCACCCGTGCCGACCGGTTTGGTGCCACAAGGTGACAATTTCTCTAATTAGCTATGTCTGTGTACACAGGGGCGCTTGACATGCGTGCCTGGTTGCTTCTGGCCCTCGGTAACTGCAGTCGTGTGTCGATATAGGCGCCTTGTAACCAAGGCATCGGCGAGCGCATCGTGCGGAGCGCCCTCGAAGCTATAACCCATGGCATCTGCCGCAGAGGTGAGCCTCCATCTGGTATGGGACTCCGAGAACGGGCCGTGCACGCGCCCGAATTCCTCCATCGCATCGACAATTTCCACAGTCTGCGGAATGACGATGCCCTCATGCTCGAGGAATCCAAGGTCGAATCCGACATTCCATCCGACAATCTTTTCCGTGCGGTCGAATAGAGACTGGACGGCCTCGAGATAGTTCTTAAAAGGTCTATAGTTCACCACCGAATCGGGTGAGATGTGGTTCACGCGCTCCGCGGCAGGCCACTCGGTCTTATGCTGCGGCTTGACGCGCAAATGAACCGACGAAGGAGACTCCCGATGCTCGATGTCGAGAACCATAGCCAGTGTCAAGATCTCATCGCCCTCAAAGGGGTCGAGCCCCATCGTCTCGGTGTCGATCGTCATGCACTCGATGGGAGAGTCGAAAGGCACCAAGGTAATACTCATCTTGCCGCCTCCCTATGCCTGTCCGTAATGGAAATAGCCGGTGCGATTGGGAACCGTGGTATGGAGTGCGCCCTCGGCACCGCCGCCCAACTTCCTGCTGATCTGCGCGATGAGATTTTTTGTCCCAGGCATCTCGTGGGCGCGTTCGGTCTTGATGTCGTCCTTTTCGACATAGCCCCCGTCGACAGACTCGTCCCACTCGTCCTGCGTCGATTCGGTGTAGTAAACGGGTGCATCGGGGTCGTTTTCGATGGCCTGGGAGGCAAGCGTATCGATGTGTTCGGTATTCCCCCTCACGGCAGCATGGACAACGTCATCGGTGAGCGCACCGCCGTTCGCAATGTACTCATAGAGGCTTTGGTCGGCGGGATCGGGAATCACGCGCCCGAACTGCTCGTCCGTCACATAACCCTCGTCGCCGATCCTGAATTGGCCATAGGGCCCCGCCGGCCACGGCACCGCGATACGCGAGAGCTCCGTGTCCGCCATGACATAGAATTTCATGACGGCGAGCTTCTCATCTCGAGAGATATAGTCCTGAACGGCGATGGGGGCCTTCGAGTTGATATGGGTTCGATCTGACGGCGAGAGCGAAAGACCTCGCTCGATCTCATATTCGGCCTGAGCAGTGGAGGCCGTGAACAGGGCCTGCGCGAGCAGCCAGGACTTCTGACCCGCATATGTGTTGCGAGCGATACCGTCAAGAGCGACCTCAGCCACAGCCGAGAGAAGGTTGGGCTCTGCCATAATCGCGCCGAGCGCGGCGACAGCCGGCCACTTAAGGTATCCCTCGCATTGCTGCGGGTCCATGATCATTTCGCGCGCAGCATCGAAAACACGGTCGAGGTCGAGCAGGCCCAGCCCCGCTGCCACCGCCGACCTATCCAGGTTGTCCATACGGCTCTCCCTTCGGTCATAGTTCCGTTGGTTGTATCGTCCGCCCTTGGGCCTGTCGATGAGAGCCGCTGAACAACTGTTCCTAGATTTTGATTCGTTAATGTTTAAGCGATTGAGCGTAGGGGAGGGTCACGTCGCGCTCCATCGACACGACTCCGTCGGGCGATGCCGTGCTTTTGGTCGCAAGTCGAAGCGAGTCAATGATCTTTTTCGTGCTGGGACTGCAATCGACTCTATGGGGGGCCACGCTCAGCTCTTCATACTGATCAAGGATCGCGTCCACCTTCCGCGACTCGTCGAAGGTCTGGCCGCGGTAGAGCTTATAGTCGTGTCCACCGATGCTGACGAGGCCGTCGGACATGAGAGCAATGTCTTTCGCTTCAATCGCAGGCACAATGGCGAAATTTACACCTGCGGCGATGGCAATATCCTTGTATTCATTGGGAATGACCATCTCGCGAAATTCGGACAGATCCCTCATCGAAAGAAACGCATTTAGGTTAACTTCAACGGCGTCATATCCACCCCGTCCGGCACCATCGATAATGGAGCCGAACACCTCTGAATCCATGAGTATGCCGGGCAAGGGGTCTGCACTAGACCTCTTCATATAGACAGTGCGATCTCCTTGGGCGGGCCCGTCGAGGTTAACGGTCACGTCGGACCAAAGTTCACCAAACGAGTCGGACCCTTCGGTCACATCGAAGGCTTGGATGCATAATGTATCGTTCTCCTCGTAGAATTGCTTCACGAGCTCAACGGTCTTCGGCTCGCCATCAACCGAATAATTGACCTTGATGCCGCCCTTGGTGGTTGCATCCACATAGAGGCTGCTGTCCTCGATGCGCTTTTTGAGGTTCTCTCTATAGGCGACCAGCGATCCTGGGAGCGCCTGGATCTGAGAAAGGCCTCTTTCCAATTGGTCAATATCGACAACGACCGGCTGTTCGATTTTAGGGAATGGGCTCAGCTGAAACGCTTTCATCGCATAGTCGCTTCTGTCTTCCCTAGCCGTCATAACGAGGGCGGCGTCGCTTGGAAACAGCGTAGTACCGTCAACCCTAACGATCCTGACGGTGTCTCGCCTTGTCGCCGACGCCACAGACTGAAGAACATGGGACGATGCCTGGTCGATATTTCCGAGAACGATGGCGCCACCGCTTGCGGCAGAGATGACACCCGGCCTGATGGGGCGCCCGCCGCCGATAATACCTGCGATGCTTGCCGTCCCGATATCGGAGACAACGGCAACGTTACCCTTCGCACCGACACCGGCAAGGTCTCTCATGAGCGTCGCCTCATCGCTTTCGCCGACGCGGAAGAACGCGCGAAGCGCCTCTCCCGCACGATCCGGGCTATCCGTCTCAATTAAGATGGGAATTCGCGTCGCAAGGGCCTCGGCCACAGCGGAGACTGCAGCAGGCGGGTAAACCGGACTCAATTGATTTGGTTCAGCCGGCATAGGCCTGCCGATAAGATTCTCAGGATTACCCAAGGAATAAGATGAGATCGAGTCCAGGGTTTGAAGGCTCGGGTTAGAAGGCCTCAATCCGCGCGGAGTTGCCGCGGAAACGACTCCCTGGAGATTCAGCTCATGGCAGAGATCCTCAACTGCAATGGCGCCCCGACACGACGTCACGTTACCGCCGAAGTCCAGCGATCCAAAATACAGCTTATCCTTGATATACGTAGGATCGACCTGCCCCGAGGCGCTCAGGATACCAAGCGCTATGGGCAGCGCGAGGGAGCCTGCGTCTCGAATTCGACCTGAGAAGGCCTTGCTATAGCCGGGCGAGGGCATGACGTCGATAGAACCACTGTCTCGAGGCAAGGTGTATCCCTGCGCCTTGAGTGCACACCTGACAATGCCCCGCAACTCCACGGCGGCGTTATCCTGAATGCCTAGAATGTGAATGCCGGGAATTCCCGGTTTGAATTCAATCGCGATGTCAATGGGTACTGCCGAGGCGCCTTCCACAATGGCGCCATGGACAACTGTACGATTGGTCATAACTCGCTCCAATCCTCAATGATAATGAAACAAGTTTGACGGCAGGCATTAACCATTGCGTCTAGCTGAACAACTGTTCCGGGACCTCACTGGCTCGCCGCCGATTGAAAGAGACGGTCCATAGCATATTCACAATGTATATACTGGGATAATTGTTTATGCATTGAGCTGTGGTGGATAGCGGTGGATAGCCAGAAGAAACCAGTGGATTCTAGAAGGAATAACCAATAGTAAAGCGGTTCCCCTGATTGACTTTATTTCAGGGAAACCGCTGGTAGATAGTGGTGGGCCCTCCGGGATTCGAACCCAGAACCCAGGGATTATGAGTCCCCTGCGCTAACCGTTGCGCCAAGAGCCCTTATGAACGGTGAATGCAATTCTAGCAAAGGCAACTCAGGCCTAATTTCTTCGCTTCACGTCGTGAAATACTACCATGCACGAGCAAGTCGCACAACGCAAGATCAAGTTCGATGCTAAACAACAGCTAATCTAGGCCCGTCGCAGATAAGAAGTGTTGTTGTATAAATTGAAATTATATATACCTGAAAGCCGATTAACAGAATCAGCGTAATACTTTGGGGAGGACAGAAGCAACTGTCCTCCTGTTGGGAAGTGTTCAGCCTTATTCAAGGACTTGAGGGTTTTCTACATAGGAGCGAACTACTGTACCACAATTTTTGCAAATTACATGAATCAAATTTTCGCCTTTAAGTGTCAAGGCTTTATTTGGTTGAACTTTTGCATAAGTGGATTGAATCCCCTCAACAACATCTTTGCCACCACACCACGGACAAACATACTGTTTCTGCTCATTCATAGAACGCGCCTCCTTTCTTGTTGATAAGGGTATTGTAAAACCCAAATGTCCGCGAAATGTTACAGCGGCCAAAAAATTTCATTGAAAATCGGGGTGAAATGTTACAACGCTCGGACATTTCAAAAAAATTTCCGGCGGGCAGCCGGGAATGGCCGTCCGCAGTGATAAAACCGAGCAATAATACTTTCCGCAATTCAGGGCAACAGTATATATAGATTAAGCTAAATGAAATAAAGTGCTAATGATTATAGGCTGGATTGTGACCATAATTACAAATGAGTAGATTATAAAGAATAACAATTCTGTTCCCTCATTGATATTATAGGATTGAAATTTTCTACATAATTCTTTTGAAGCCAATTTAGATAATAACTGATAAATAAAAAATCCTAAACACGCCCCAACCGTATTCGTTATTAAATCATTTATATCTGTCGCTCCTCTACCGAACATCTGGACAATTTCAATAGATAGTGACAAAAGAAAACCGACCAATGCAACACTGCCAATATGTCTATACTTTTTATACAGTAACGGCAGGAAAAATCCCAGTGGGACAAATAGAATAATATTGAGCATAGTATCTATCGGCCCGCTTATCATATCCCGAAAAGGGACAAGTACTAATGTTGGATCAAATGCTTTCAGCTTGCCAATACCTGTCATTGTCAGAATACCAATTAGGTAATAGCAAAATATAAATGCTGTTGTAATATGAAGTGGTGTTTGTCTTTTTGCAGATTTTCTTAATGCCCCAAAATACAATATAATTCCCGGAATGATAAAAATGTACCCACTTATTGAACGCATTAAAATCTCTACTATACTCATATTGAAAACTCCTTTCAAGGCTTTCTGTTGCTAATAAAAAAGCAGAGCCAATCATAAAAAGAGTGTTCTCCTTTTATGTTATCGGCTCTGCGGCTGTGCGTCTGGCGCTTTGATAACGGTTATATGGAATTGCTCAATGTCGATTAGACATTCACTTTTGCATTTTGGACAAAAGAGAGGAAAATTTTTTAGAATGGTATCTTCCCGGATTTTGTCGCGTGTTTTATTCCCGCAGACTGGGCAGCGGATGAACTCTGTTTTCTCCATATTGTTCACTCCGAATTGCGATCATTCTTTTTCTTATCCCGATATTTCCGTATGAGTTTATTACGGATAGGAACGCCAACACCAATCAAAAGCACAACTGCCAAAATTGTGAAATCCATACAATCACCTCACATTTCCTTATTCTTCATAACCCGAATGGACAAGAAGATTGAAACCGCATACATCACAACAATAGCAAAAACCGCAAGGAAAACGAGAAGTATCGGAGAAGATTCAACGACTGAAATAATTGAGTTCCCGATAGCTGGCATTTTAGAGAGAAGAAGTAAAGTCACCAAAAAACCGGCCACTGGAATATACATAAATACCCGTCCTTTGATTGAGCCGTACTTGTAATATCCCGGAATCTGGAACACAGTATAGAGTGCAAATAAGAATACTCCTGCAATAGCGGCAGTTACAATATCAAATACGCCAACTGTTTCACCCAGCACTTTCAAGACAAGCGGCTGTGCAATCAAAGAAATAATCAAGGAAAGAAGCCCCATTGCAAGGACGAAAACATAGCGTCCGATCACAAGCTCGCTTTTCCGAACAGGTAAAATACCAAACAGCCGATCCATGCTGTTTTTTTCTGTGATGGAAAAGGTATATCCCGTCGTCATGGCAATAAAGCACATAGCAAATGATACCCCTGTCAGTAAAGAACGATTGATTGCGGCAAACACAATCGGCAGAAGCAGGGTGAAACAAATTGTCTTAAAATATGGTTTTACCAATGCAATATCTAATTTTGTGGATTTCAAAATATTACTCATAATCGTCACCTTTCTTGCTTGTAAACACTACAATTTCATCAATGGTGGCAGGCTCAACAGTCAGGTTGGAGAAACCGTTAATATCTTCGGTTTTCATCAGAGCCTCAAATCCCGTAGGGAATGTACGAATACCAGCCGCCTTATTTTTCAGATCATCGGACAGTTCCTCAATTCCACCTTTTACAATGCGGAACATATCTACAAAATCGTCTTTGCTGCCAGTAAAGTACAGCTCGCCATAACTGATGTAGGTAATATAATCGGCTGCACGCTCCAAATCGCCTGTGATATGGGTGGAGAACAAAACACTATGCTCGCCATCTTCAATATACTCTGAAAGAATTTTCAAAAGTTCATCTCTGGAAACCGGATCAAGTCCACTGGTCGGCTCGTCGAGGATCAGCAGCTTGGCGTCGTATGAAAACGCACAGGCAAGCATTAACTTCATCTGCATACCTTTGGAAAGTTCTTTTACCTTTTTGGTTGGTGCAATGTGAAATTTCCGTAACATATCCGCAAATTTCTGGCTGTCCCAATTTGGATAAAATACCGAAATGGATTTTTCAATCTGCGACACTTTCCAATCATCACTGAAATAATTTGTATCGAAAACAACGCCCAGCTCTGATTTTACTTTTTGTTCTTCTGCGATATTATCCAGCCCCATCACTTTGACTGTGCCGCCGGTGCGCTTGAGCATATTCAAAATCAGTTTGATTGTCGTTGTTTTGCCAGAACCATTCGGGCCGATCAAGCCCATAATATATCCCTTTGGCAAAGTAAAGCTGATATTGTGAAGCTGAAAAGAATCAAAAGATTTTGAAAGATTCGTTACCTCTAAATAATTAGTCATCTGTTTTTACCTCCGTTAAAATGTCCAAAAGGCGATGTAATTCCTCTGTGGATAGATTTGCCATTCTTGCAGCTTTTATTGCTTCGGTGAGATTGTTTTCTACTTTGCAAATAAGCTGCTCCTTAATCAGTTCTGAACCAGACCCCATTACGAAACATCCGCGCCCCTGCACATTTTTAACAAAGCCCTCTTGCTCTAATTCTGTGTATGCCTTTGTCACTGTTAAGACGCTGATCTTTAAGTCTTTGGCAAGTGTTCTAAGGGAGGGCAAAGTTTCTTCGGCTTGAAGCTCGCCAGATAAAATAGCCGCCTTGATCTGCTGTTTAATCTGCTCGTATATGGGGACGCCAGATACATTTGAAATAATCAGTTTCATTGCTGCATCCTCCGTGTGTTTTAACTGTCATGCTGTTACAACAATCATTTAATAGATTTCTAATTATCTCTTTAGATGTTCTTATATGCCGGTATAGCCCGTTACTTCGGGCTTTTCCGGCACTTTTCATATCGGAAGAACCTCACAAATCTTTTTATTACCCCTCATGTTTTCACTCTCAAAAGTAGTAAAAGCAGTAGTAAATTCTGCGTACTACTTATGCCGCCTTGGTTTCCTCGGCGCTTTCCGCCACAGCTTCCGGCTTGGCCTCTGTGGTGGGTTTTGCCTTGGCTTGCAGCCGTTCCATTTCCTCCTGTGCGGAATGGAAAGTAGCGTGGGCGTAATAGTTCAGCGTCATTACAATGTTGGCGTGTCCCATGATGTACTGCAATGCCTTGGGGTTCATGCCCGCGTTTGCCATTCTGGTACAGAATGTATGCCGCATGGTGTGCGGCGTCATCACATCGGGCAGCGGCTCCTTGTGGCACTTGTTGTACTTCTTTGCAAGGCACTTGAACATGGCGTCATAGTTGACGGCGGTTTTGGGCAGGCCGTCCCGGTTCAGGAACAGGAAGTCCTTATAACCATCAACCTCAATGCACCTGCCGTCCCTGCGCTTCTTCAACACGCGCTCAAACGCTTCATAGGCGGCTGCGCTCATCGGCACTTGACGGAATCCGCTTTCTGTTTTTGGCGCTTCGATATAGTAGCCGTCCTCGGTGCTTCTCAAAAGCTGGTGGTCTACATTCACAAAGCGCTTTTCAAAATTCAGGTCGGCGGGCGTCAGACCGCAGAGTTCGGAAATACGAAGCCCGGTTTCCAGCAGGATCACCACCTCGTCATAATACTTGACATAGACGGGATCGTTCTGCATGAAGTCCAAAAGCTCGTTTTCCTGTGTAGGGGTAAGCGGCACCTTTGGTACGGTATCATCGTTGATAACCTCATTGATCTGGAAGTCAAAGGGATTCTTGCGGAGGCAGTCGTCCTGTACGGCCATATAAAAGATGGCTTTTAAGGAACGCTTGCTGTTGCAGATGGTGTTGTAGGCAACGCCTTTTTCCTGCATACGCAAGGCCCATTCTTTTGCGTCGGACAGCTTCACGCTGTCAATGCTGGCCGCGCCCAGCTTATCTTCGGACAGAAGTTTCATTAACTGCTGGCGGCTCTTTTGGGTTCCTTTCCGCACATTCCCGCGCTGCCGGGTGTACTTTTCATAAAGCTGGCACACGGTCATTTTCTTGCCGATGGTGTCTATCCCGTCGTCAAGGTCTTTCTGTATCTGCTTGATCTTCTCGCGCAGGGAAAGACAGGGCCGTTTCCCGGCAGGTACTTTGTCGGTAGGTACTAACTTCCATGAGTAAACAAACTGGGTTTCTCCAAAGGTGTCAATGTATTTGTAAGCGTATCTTCCATCTGATCGCTGGCTCTCTCCAGACTTCAAAAGGCGGCCTTTGTTGTCCCGTCTTTTTTCATCTCGTTCTTTTCTTGGCATTTCGTCATGCTCCTTTCCATGACGGAAAGAGCCTTGACACGCTTATAACCTTTTATAACACGCGCAAGGCCCTTTTTCACTATATTGTGTCAAGGGAATCAATGATTTTTTCAAACTGCTTCCGCTTGATCTGGATGCGGTTGCCGTTCAGGATCACCCAGCCAGCGGTGGGGTTTTCCTCGGCAAGCCGACGCAGTTTGTTTTCCCCGATCCGAAAATATTTGGACGCTTCCTCAATGGTAAGCGTGTATTTTTCCCAAATAGGCACATCGTTATTACTCATAACATGGCCCCCTTTCTTTTCAAAACAAAGATTGTTTTTGTGAAAGTGGGCAGAAAATAACGGACGGCTGCTGGCACAGCTCCACGGGAATCTCACCCCCGCGTGGTTCTCACGCGGCCCTGCTCGTTGCCTGCGACGCTTCAAACGCTCGGACTACGACGGCAAGGGCGTATCATTGTCCTGCCTGCGCGTCGTCGCCCGCAGGCTGCCACACCTGCTTTACGGCCCGGTAAAATCGCTCCGCTTACCCCAATGAGGGAAAGCCTCTTGGCGCACCTGCCGCCCGGCTCGGCGCAGACAGAATGTATCCGTCTGCCCTATGACGCGCCGCCATTGTCCTGCGGGCGTATTTGTCAAGGAGCAAAGGGGCCGCCGGGAAACAGGCAGGCGGGGAAAGGGAAAGCCGCCTGTCTATGGCCGGGGCCTTAACCGTCAGTCGCCAATGGGACTAACGATGGAATGGATCAGCTTGATTTGCAATCGGCGCTTCATATACTCGTCAATGCAGATATGAGGCTGGCCGCTGCCGTCATAGAGCGTCCGGGTACACAGCTTATTGATATAGCCGTCGTAATGCTGCAAGACACGCTCCACGGCTTCGGCGTTACCGGCGCAGGCCGCGTCGATCACAAAATCAGGCAGAGGGCTTTTGCCCTTGTAACTGGATTGCTTCATCCGCGTTTAACCTCCCTCCGGCATGAACGCCATCAATTTTACACGCAGGTCTTTTAGGGTGCTTGTCCTGTGGCGCTGTACTGCGCTGCGGGACATTCCCATCAGGCGGCCAATTTCTTCGTCAGTCAAATCCAGAACAAAGCGGAGAATCAAAATACTCTGCTCGTCTTTTGGCAGGCTGGCAAACGCCTCGGCCACAAGCTCGTTGTCGATATGTAGGTCATAGCCATGCGAACTGAATATAAAGCTGTCGCAGGAATACCGATCTACGGTCGAGAGCCTGTCCCAATCAGCCGGGGAAACGGCGTCCAGCGACACTTCACGGTCGCGGCGGCACTTCATTTCCCGCAGATAATCTATCGCCTCATGGTACAGAACCAGCTTGCAGTAGCGGTCAAACTGGCCCCATTCACCGTATTTGCGGGGGATCGCTTCCATCTTCTCACCCCCTTTCTATGGGGGATGTGGTGGTTCTCTCCCTTTCCGCCAATAGAGCGAATGGAATCTCTCTGGCTGCCCGCTAAACGCCTCCTTTTTTCACTTTTTTGAAATTTCTTTTTGCGCCGGGAAACAGACCGCAGGAAATAACAAAATTCGCCCGGCAGGTCAAAGACCCGCTGGGCGAAACAAAAAGCAATATGTTCCTTTCCTACATGGTATAGTACATACTCGTAGCCGCTTGTCCCCGCTGCCGGGGGACGGCTTTTTTTGACAGGCTAACCCCTGTCGGATTTTGTCGAAGTAGTTTTCGTTGCATGGCGGCTCCCTCCTAAAGCCGCCATGCCAGAACACGGTGCAGGGGTCGTCGAAGCAAAAAGAAACGGCGGCCTTGATCTACTCAAAACCGCCGTATCCGTCAGTGATACAGGAAAGCGCACGAAATCCTCTGCCCGTCAGCGGTTTTTTTCTTTTCCCCGCTGTGGAGGCAGATGTTTGAATATGTAGGTATGTCTTATTCCGCAAAGGCCATAACATACCATGTTAGTCAGTCAATTTGAATTAGAGTTCAATTCTTGCTTTCGATGGCTTATCTTCACAATAGGTAACTTTAATCGTTGTTCCCTTGTCAGGGACTTTGTTTCCTGCGCCAATCCATTTTCGGCAGATGTAATCTTTTCCGTCTATCGTATATTTGACCTTGATAGTATGCGGAAAGGCTGCGCCATCCATAGCATGAGCGCGGACAGGTTTACGATTCACTTTTAACCACCATTGTTTTGTAACTGAAATTACAGTTCCCATCGTTTCTTTTTCCATAAGTTATACCTCCGATGATATTTTCGATTGATGATACCTATTTTCTGTTCAACCTTTTCTTTGTTTGTTGTAAATGCGGAACGCTGCTGCGCCGGTGGCCGCCAACTGCACCAGAATCAGCACAGCGAACAGGCCGAATCTCTCATAGTAGAACAATTCATCCCAAAACAGGAGAACATCACAGAGAGCAGTCAAGGCAACCGACCAGCGGATGTGCCGGGCCAACCATTGCCGGAACACCAGCACAAGGACAACGGGCGGGACGATCAGCAGCGCCAGATTCAAAATCAAGGTCGGGGTCAGTTCCATTGCGTCGCCTCCTCACTTTTGTTTTATAAAAAGTTAAGGCCTTAAATTCAGGGCTTCAAGACATTTCAGCGTGAAATCAACCTGATGCCATTTCAAAACCATGCTGGTTTACTACGACGGATCGGCGACCTTCGACCACCGCGTGTTCTCAGTTTACAAAACCGCAGGTAGAGAGTCCGACGGTTACACGAAAAGGCGTGCGTGGTCGAACATTCCAGATACATCGTAGTAAACCGGCATAGTTCTGAGGCGCAGATGAGGGACGGTTCGCAATCGGACCCGATAATGGGACTGGCGACGCATAGGAAATCCGGTTGCGCGGAGAGGGTCGCGTTCCGCGCGCCAAGTCGGCCGGCGTAGGGGCCGTGCGGGGGCCAGGCGCTCCGCAGGCTGGCCCGGCCCCGCGGGACTCCGGCGCCCGCCCCCCGGAAAGTTTTTCAAAAAATGTCCTTGCATCGCCGGGGAAGTTCCCGTATAGTACTTCTTCGCACGGGGGCGTAGCTCAGCTGGGAGAGCGCTTGACTGGCAGTCAAGAGGTCAGGGGTTCGATCCCCCTCGTCTCCACCCGAGCATTGAATGAGGCTCCAACGCAAGTTGGGGCCTTTTTTCATATAGGCACACAAGGTCAAAGGCGGCACCATGATCCTCCTGGTCGACAAGATCGAAAAAAGCTTCGGCGCGCGCGTCCTCTTTAGCGGCGCGTCCTTCCAGATCAACCCCGGCGAGCGTTTTGCGCTCGTGGGACCCAACGGCGCCGGCAAAACCACCATGCTCAAGATCATCATGGGCATCGACAGCCCAGACGCCGGCCAGGTCCAGTACGCCAAGGACTGCCAGGTAGGCTACCTAGAGCAGGAAACTAATCTGGAGCAAAAGGACACCACCATCCTCGCCGAGGTCATGGCGGCCGCCAAGGAAATCCGCCGCATGGGAGAGCGCGCCAACGAGCTGCAGGCCCAGATCACCGAGCTCTCCGAGCAAGGCAAGGACGTCGACGCGCTACTTAACGAGTACGGCCAGGTCCAGGACCGCTTTGAGCACCTGGGCGGCTACGAGCTCGAGAGCAACGCCCGCAAAATCCTATCCGGCTTGGGCTTTAAGGTCACCGACTTTGAGCGTCCGTGCTCCGAGTTCTCGGGCGGCTGGCAGATGCGCATCGCATTGGCCAAGCTATTCCTACGCCACCCCGACCTGCTGCTACTTGACGAGCCCACCAACCACCTGGACCTCGAGAGCGTCCAATGGCTGCGCGGCTTTATCGCCAACTACGACGGTGCTGTCCTCATCGTCAGCCACGACCGCGCCTTCATGGACGCCTGCGTCGACCACGTCGCTGCTCTCGAAAACCGTCGAGTGACCACCTACACCGGTAACTACAGCAGCTACCTCAAGCAGCGCGAGGACAACCTGGAGCAGATGCGCGCCAAGCGTGCTGCCCAGGAGCGCGATATCGCCCACATGCAGGTCTTCGTCGACAAATTCCGCTATAAGCCCACCAAGGCCGCCCAGGCGCAGGAGCGCATCCGCAAGATCGAGCAGATCAAAAAGGAGCTCGTCATCCTGCCCGAGGGCCACAAGCACATCGACTTTAAGTTCCCCGATCCGCCGCGCTCCGGCGACATGGTCGTGGGCCTCGAGGGTGTATCCAAGTCATACGGCGACAAGCACATCTACAGCGACATCGACCTCAAGCTCTACCGCGGCGAGCACGTGGCGCTCGTCGGCCCCAACGGCGCCGGCAAGTCCACGCTCATGAAGATCCTCGCCGGCCTGGAGCCGCCCACCACCGGCACCCGGGACCTGGGCACCAACGTGGGCGTGGCCTATTACGCCCAGCACGCGCTCGAGGGCATGACCGAGTCCAATACCGTCCTGCAAGAGATCGACACCGTCACGCCCAAGTGGACCGTACCGCAGCAGCGCAGCCTGCTGGGCGCCTTCCTATTTAGCGACAACGACTCCATCGAGAAGCAGGTCCGCGTCCTCTCCGGCGGCGAAAAAGCGCGTCTGGCACTGGCCAAGATGCTCGTGGCCCCCGAGGCGCTCCTGTGCCTGGACGAGCCCACCAACCACCTGGACATCGACTCGGTGGACATGCTCGAGAACGCCCTGCAAAACTTCCCCGGCACCATCGTGCTGATCAGCCACGACGAGCACCTGGTACGCGCCGTTGCCAACCGCGTGATTGACATCCGCGACGGCAAGGTCACGGTCTATGACGGCGACTACGACTACTACCTCTACAAGCGCGAAGACCTTGCGGCCCGCGCCGCCGCCGAGGCGGCAGGGGAGAGTGCACCGGCCGCGACCAAGTCCGCTAAGGTCACCGCGACCCAGCCCGATGCGCCCGCCGCCGCTTCCAAGCCGGCCGAGGGCAAAAAGACCAAGGAGCAAAAGCGCGCCGAGGCCCAGGCCCGCGCCGCGCTCAACAAGAAGCTCAAGGGCGTGCGCAACCAGCTCAAGAAGATCGAGGCAGAGCTCGACAAAAAGCGCGCCCGCTATGACGAGCTTATGGAATTGATGGCAAGCGAAGAGCTTTATGCCGATCAGGACAAGTTCAACGCCGCGCTGGGGGAATATAACGGCCTTAAGCAAGAGCTACCCAAGCTCGAGGACGAATGGCTGGAGCTTTCCACCCAGATCGAAGAGGAGACCGCGCGTGAACTCTCGTAAGGCCGCCGCCGTGGCGATGAGCATCATCGCCATCGCTTGTCGCATCTGCGGCATTTTTATGAGTGCGATGACTGTGCTGCTGTGCTTTAGCGGCCTCACCGCCAAGCTGCAGATCGTCGGCTTTGTCGTCGAGCTTTCGCGCGCGCTGCCGAGTGCCATCGCCGGCTACGGCGTTATCACCTCGCCCTTTGGCGGCGTGTTCCGCTTGGATTACGCCATCGTGGCCGTCATCCTGTTTGTGGCCGACTACCTGCTCGCGCGCGCCTCGCGCCGCGTCCGCTAGGGGAGTGCCATGTCCAACAGCTACTTCATGAATCTGCTCGCCAGCGCCGTCGCCGTCATCGTAGGTATTGTTATCCACGAGAGCGCGCACGCCGCCGCTGCCTGGGCGCTCGGCGACAAGACGGCCCGCTCCCGTGGCCGCGTCTCGCTCAATCCGCTCAACCACATCGACCCGTTTGGCACCGTCCTCCTGCCGCTGCTGATGCTCGCGGCCGGCGGCCCGGTCTTCGCCTTCGCCAAGCCCGTGCCCGTCTACCTCAACAACCTCAAGCACCCCAAGCGCGACGAGGTCCTGGTGAGCGCGGCAGGCCCCGCATCGAATATCGCGCTCGCGTGCCTGGCCGCAGCCCTCATGCACTTGGCCTACGGCAACCTCTACACCAGCATGTCCTTTGCCGTAGCGTCGCAAATCATGAACTTTGGCGCCACGTTTATCGTGGTCAACCTGTCGCTCGCGTTCTTTAACCTCATCCCGATTCCGCCGCTTGACGGCTCGTCGATCATCGTGCCGTTCCTCAAAGGTAAGGCGCTCTCCAACTACTACCAGCTGCAACGATACGCCATGCCTATACTCATCATCGTGCTGTATCTGCTGCCCATGTGGACCGGCATCGATGTAATCGGCCGCTATTTCGACGTTACCGTGTATCCGCTGGCCGAGTGGCTGCTCAACTTCGCAATCGCCGGCATCTAAGGTAAACTTACAGGTCGACCGCGCAAAACGGTCGCAACATGCACCCAAACCGCGCCGCGAAGGCGCCGTCAAAGGAGGTCGAAGATGTCGTATCGCGTGTCGACGCAGGTCTACAGCGGACCGTTCGACCTGCTGCTGCAGCTGGTAACCCGCCAAAAAGTAGATATCGGCGCCATCTCCATTAGCGAGGTGGCCGAGCAATACCTGGCCGAGGCCGAGCGTATCGAGGCGCTGGACCTAGACGTGGCGAGCGACTTTTTGCTGGTCGCAGCGACCCTTTTGGACATCAAGGCTGCCTCGCTGGTGCCGCAGGAGGCCCCGCGCAAAGCCGACGACGATGACGAGTTCGACGATGACCTCGAGGAACTTAGCGCGCTCGACGGTGACGCCCTGCGTGAGGTCCTGATTCAGCGTCTGATCGCCTACAAGCAGTTTAAGGGCGCGGCGGCGGCTCTCGGGGCCCGAATGCAGGCCGAAAGCCGCATGCACCCTCGCGTGGCCGGCCCCGACCCCGAGTTTTTGGGCCTCATGCCCGACTACCTGGCCGGCATCACCCTGCGCGGCCTGGCCGTCATCTGTGCCGACCTGGACGGCAAGCGCCAGACCTTCCTGCTGGAGGCCGAGCATGTGGCGCCGCATCGCGTGCCGCTCGACCTGACCGTGGCCTCAGTCGACCGCTTTACCATGGCGCACCAAACCTGCACCTTCCGCGAGCTACTGGACGGCGATGCCACCACCGAGCAGCTCGTCGTCACCTTCCTAGCTATGCTTGAGCTCGCCAAGCGCGGCTCGCTCACGCTGAGCCAGGACGAGATCTTTGGAACCATCCGCATCAACCGCGTCGAGGGCGCCGAGGCCTATGTGCCCGGCGAGGGCCCCGAGCTCACCGAATAGGAGCCGCAACCATGTCAACCCTTTCCACGCTGGAGGCAAACAGCCTCAAAGGCGCCCTCGAGGCGCTGCTGCTGGTGTCGAGCGACCCGGTGAGTGCGCCCGCGCTGGCCGGCGCACTGGATATCGCCCCCGGCGAGTGCGCGTCACTGCTCGCCGAGCTCAAGGTTGAGTACGAGGAGGCCAACCGCGGCTTTCAGCTGCGCGAGGTCGCCGGCGGCTGGCGCCTGTTCACGCACCCCGCTTACCACGACGTGGTCGAGGCCTATGTGTTGAGCTGGGACACGCAAAAGCTGTCCCAGGCGGCGCTCGAAACCCTGGCCGTCATCGCATACCACCAGCCCGTGACGCGCGAGGTGGTCAAGGGCATCCGCGGCGTCAATTCTGACGGCGTCATCGCGTCGCTCGTGGACAAGGGCCTGGTGCGCGAGCTCGGCCGCGACCCCCAGCGCGGTCAGGCCATCATTTACGGCACGACCAACGCCTTCTTGGAAAAGTTCGGCCTGCGCTCCACCCGCGACCTGCCCGATCTGGAGCAGTTTGCCCCCGACGAGCAGTCGCGCCAGTTTATCCGCGAGCGTCTGAGCGGCCGCAGTATTCAGTCCACGCTCGAGGAACAGGCCGAGGACCTGGACGAAGAGCGTGAACTGCTCGATACCGATGTTGAAGATGTTGAGGCAGTCGAGGACTTGGAGACCCTGGTCGTCGACGAGACCTCGGAGGATTTGCATGACGAGGACTAACGAAGTAGGGGAGACGCGCGCCATGGGCAACACAGCACCCGCAACCGACGCCCAGCCCGTCTATCCGCACACCATGCGCCTGCAGCGTTTTTTGGCGCGCGCGGGCGTGGCGAGCCGCCGCGGCTCGGAGGACCTGATGACCGCCGGCCGCGTGACCGTCAACGGCCAGGTCGCGACCGAACTGGGCACCAAGGTCGACGTCGACCGGGATCACATCGAGGTCGACGGCATGCCCGTCAAGCTCAACCAGGGCGCCGTGTACTTGATGCTCTACAAGCCGACCGGCTACCTCACCACCATGAGCGATCCGCAGGAGCGCCCTTGCGTGGCCGACCTGGTCCCCCGCGACCGCTTTCCGGGACTTTTCCCGGTGGGCCGCCTGGACCGCGACACCACAGGCCTTTTGCTCTTTACCACTGACGGCGACCTTTCGCAGAACCTGCTGCACCCGAGCAAGCACGTCTACAAGACCTACCAGGCACTCGTGGACGGGCAGCTGACCGACCGCGACTTGGAGCCGCTCCGTCGCGGCATCGAGCTCGACGATGGCCTATGCCAGCCGGCGATCTGCCGCGTCATCACCGCACGCGAGGCCGAGGCTGTAACTCCCCAGGGCGTCAAGCCCGGCACCACCGCCGTGGAGGTCATCATCCGCGAGGGTCGCAAGAATCAGGTCAAGCGCATGCTGAGCAAGATTCACCACCCGGTAATCCGTCTGCATCGCCGCAACTTTGCCGGCCTGGAGCTCAAGGACGTGTCCAAGGGCTCGTGGCGCGAGCTCACCGACCGCGAGGTACAGATCCTTAAGGCCGGCGGCATCCCGCCCAAGCAGGCGAGCGCCAAGCGCAACGGCGGCAAGCCCCAAGACACGCCCGCCAGCCGCACGCGTCACCACGGCAGCCACGGCTCCGCACCCAAGCGCAACACCTACCGCGAGCGCTACACGGGCTAGGCAACCCGCCGCACCCCAACGCCCGCGAACCATACCAGCACGCCAACCATCGAAAGGAAGCATTGCATGATCGTCGCCATCGACGGCCCCGCCGGTTCCGGCAAGTCCACCATCGCCAAGGAGATCGCCCGCCAGCTGGGCTTTAACAAGCTCGACACGGGCGCCATGTATCGCGCCGTCACCTTCGCCGCGCTCGATCGCAGCATCGATCTGGATGACGAGGCGGCCATCGACGCCCTCGCCGAGCAGATCGAGATTCGCTTTACCAACGGCACCGGTGAGGATACGCGCCTGACCATCGACGGCCAGGACGCTTCGGCTGCCATTCGCACCCCGCAGGTCGACGCCAACGTGTCCAAGGTCTCGGCCTACCCGGGCGTGCGCGCCGCCATGCTCATCCACCAGCGCCGCGCCGCCGAGGACCGCGATATCGTGGCCGAGGGTCGCGACATCGGAACCGTCGTGTTCCCTAACGCGCAGGTCAAAGTCTTCCTGACCGCCGACCCGCGCGAGCGCGCCCGTCGCCGTGTGCTGCAGCGTCACCAAAACGATGCCCAGCCGCTCACGTCCGAGCAGCTCGAGGCCGAGGTCGACGAGACCCTCGACGCCCTTAAGCAGCGCGACAAGCTCGACAGCAGCCGCGAGGTCGCCCCGCTCGTGCCCGCCGAGGACGCCGTGCACGTCGACTCCACCGCTCACACCATCGACGAGGTCGTTCGTATCATCGAGGACATCATCAACCAAAGGAGGTAGCCCATGCGCCTGTTTAAGCAGACGCCCGAGGATTATTACAACGCTCCTTATGCAGAGTTCCCAGTGCTCATCCGCGGCACCGTCGTCGTAGTCATGGCCATCCTTTGGGCCTTCTCCAAGCTCATGTGGCGTTGGAAGGTCGAGGATGCCGATCTGCTGTTTGAGCGCCAGGACGGCCGCGGGAGCGTAGTCATCTGCAACCACACCTCGATGGCCGAGCTCTTGGCCGTGGAGACGGCGCTGTTCTTTGGCGGCCGCCGCATTCGCCCCATTTTTAAGTCCGAGTTTGCCAAGAGCAAGATCGTACGCTGGGCCTTTAGCCGCGTGGGCGGTATTCCCGTCGAGCGTGGTACCGCCGACATGAAGTGCCTGCGCGCCGCCCAGCATGCGCTGCAGCGCGGCGAGGACGTCCTAATCTTCCCCGAGGGCACGCGCATCCGCTCGCGCGAGATCAAGCCCGAGGTCCACGGCGGCTTTGCACTCATCGCCCAGATGGGCAAGGCACCTGTGAACCCGCTCGCCATCTGCGGCTGGTCCGACATCACGCCCGCGGGCAAAAAGATCATGCGTCCCAAGAAATGCTGGATCCGCGCCGGCAAGGCCGTCTCGCTTTCCGACGCACCGGCCGGGCTTAAGCGCACGGAGCGCCTGGAATGGTTTGAGTCCGAGGCCATGAACCGCGTCTACGCCATGCGAGACGATCTGTGCGACGAGCATCCGGGTAGGTTCTAGCCATGAGCGAGAACGTGACAAACACCTCCGCGACTGCGTCCGACCAGGACGGCGCGCCCACCATCGAGATCGCAGCCCATGCCGGAACGTGCTACGGCGTGCAGCGCGCGCTCGACATGGCGTTGGCCGCCGCGCCGCAGGCAGGGGAGTGCGCTCAGGTCCATACCTTGGGACCGCTCATCCATAACCCCATCGTGGTGCGCGAGCTTGCTGAGGCAGGCGTTGGCCTGGCCGAGACCCTGGACGACGCAGCATCGGGTACCGTGATCATCCGCGCACACGGCGTAGTGCCGCAGGTGATCGATGCTGCCCGCAAGCGCGGCCTCAACGTGGTCGATGCCACCTGCCCCTACGTGAAGAAGGTCCATGTGGCGGCCGAGCGCCTGGTGCGCGAGGGC
>UQIT01000026.1 GCA_900541175.1 uncultured Collinsella sp. | reverse complement strand
GGCAAGGCATGACCAGAAGGTCTATGCCTTGCCTTTTTCATGCCAACTTGTTCGCTCTGGACGTCGCTCGCTGTCCGTCCTCTACCTGCGGCGTTGCCTTGCTCCGGATACGGCAGGGTAGTCATTGGGGACGTTCTTAAATGACTAGTCAAAGGGGACATTCTTGCGGCATTTGGCACTTGGGGACGTTCCTTTTGTGCCGGCACTTTGGGACACTCCTTGTTAGGAGAGTGATGCAAGGGGCTCGTCCTTTACTTTACCGAGATAAAGTGAACGTGCAGATTCGCAACCCACTCGCAACTGTTCTATGGCACGATATTGAATGAATGTATGCTATGCGCCCGAGCCTTTCGGGCAGAGTGGGAGACAGTATGGTCAAGCTGTACGAGGACGGCATCTACCTGCGCGGCGGCAGCGAGGTTGTGCCTGCGGCCGAGGCTGCCGAGCGCGGTATTACGCAGACGCCCGAGGATGCCAAGCGTGGCACCATCGCGTATTCGATCCTCCAGGCACACAATACGTCCGGAGATCCCGAGGCGCTCAAGATCCGCTTCGACGCCATGGCGAGCCACGACATCACCTTTGTCGGCATCATCCAAACGGCGCGTGCCTCGGGCATGGAGCAGTTCCCGCTGCCCTACGTGCTCACCAACTGCCATAACTCGCTGTGCGCCGTGGGCGGCACCATCAACGAGGACGACCACGTCTTTGGCCTTTCCGCTGCTAAGAAGTACGGCGGCATCTTCGTTCCGCCCCATATTGCGGTCATCCACTCCTTTATGCGTGAGAACTTCGCCGGCTGCGGCAAGATGATCTTGGGCTCCGACTCGCACACCCGCTACGGCGCCCTGGGCACCATGGCCGTGGGCGAGGGCGGCGGCGAGCTGGCAAAGCAGCTGCTGCGCGACACCTACGATGTCGCCTATCCCGGCGTCGTCGCCATCTACCTCACGGGCGCTCCGCGCCCCGGCGTCGGCCCGCACGATGTGGCGCTCGCCATCATCCGCGCCGTCTTTGCCAAGGGCTACGTCAAGAACAAGGTCATGGAGTTCGTGGGCCCCGGCATCGCGAGCATGACGACTGACTATCGCAACGGCGTCGACGTCATGACCACCGAGACCACCTGCCTTTCCTCCATCTGGGCCACCGACGAGGACACACACGCGTTTTTGGCCATGCACGGCCGCGGCGACGACTACCGCGAGCTCAAGCCCGCCGATGTCGCCTACTACGACGGCTGCGTCGAGGTCGATCTGTCGAGCATCAAGCCCATGATCGCGCTGCCGTTCCATCCTTCCAACGGCTTTGAGATTGACGAGCTCAACGAGAACCTCGAGGACATCCTGCACGAGGTGGAGCTCGAGGCCGCCAAGATCGGCGAGGGCAAGACGCACTTTAGCCTGCTCGACAAGATCGTCGACGGCAAGCTGCACGTGCAGCAGGGCGTTATCGCCGGCTGCTCGGGCGGCAACTACGACTCCGTGGTCCAGGCTGCCCGCGTGCTCAAGGGCGCCAACACCGGCTGCGGCGAGTTCTCGCTGTCGGTCTATCCCACGAGCCAGCCCGTGGCACTCGAGCTTACACGCCGCGGCTACATCTACGACCTCATGGAGGCCGGCGCGATCGTGCGCACGGCGTTCTGCGGCCCGTGCTTCGGCGCCGGCGACACGCCCGCCAACAACGGCCTTTCGATCCGCCACACTACGCGCAACTTCCCCAACCGCGAGGGTTCCAAGCCGGGCAATGGCCAGCTGAGCGCCGTGGCCCTGATGGACGCCCGCTCCATTGCGGCGACGGCTGCCAACGGCGGCGTCCTGACGCCGGCGACCGACCTGCCCGAGGAGACTTGGGACGAGGCCTGCGAGTACACCTTTGACGACGCGCCGTACAAAAAGCGCGTGTACTGGGGCTTTGGCAAGGCGGAGCCTGCCGACGAGCTGGTCGAGGGTCCCAACATCAAGCCGTGGCCCGCGATGGAGCCGCTCGGCGACGATATCCTGCTCAAGGTGTGCTCCAAGATCATGGATCCGGTCACCACGACCGACGAGCTCATTCCTTCGGGCGAGACGAGCTCCTTCCGCTCCAACCCGCTGGGCCTGGCCGAGTTTACGCTCAGCCGTCGCGATCCGGCCTACGTGGGTCGCTCCAAGGAGGTCGACGCCGTGGAGAAGCGCCGCGTTGCCGGCGAGGCAGCAGGCGATCTGGCGGCACTCGATGCCGAGCTTGCGGGCGTGTTTGAGGCGCTGGTCGGCGCGGGTGTCGCGGCCGATGCCAAGGCGACTGAGTACGGCTCCATGCTCTATGCCAAGAAGCCCGGTGACGGTTCCGCCCGCGAGCAGGCCGCGAGCTGTCAGCGCGTGATCGGCGGTCTGGCCAACATCGTCCACGAGTACGCCACCAAGCGCTATCGCTCCAACGTGATGAACTGGGGTATGGTGCCCTTCCAGATGGAGGCCGAGCCCAGCTTTGAGGTGGGCGACTATGTCTTTGTGCCGGGTATCCGTGCCGCGCTCGACGGTGACCTAAAGGACATCGCCGCCTACGTGGTGCGCGCCGACGGTGCGGTCGAGCAGATTGAGCTCTACATTGCCGATATGACGGCAGAGGAGCGTGCCATCGTCAAGGCCGGCTGCCTGATCAACTACAACAAGTTCAAGGCCGCTGCCGAGTAACGCACTTAATTGTCCGCCCGGGGCTTACCCTTTCCCGCCCGCTCACGCGCTTCGCGAGGGTCGCGTTCGGGAAAGGGTAAGCCCCGGGCTACATTTCTGCGTTCTCGTTGGGTCTTGAGGGACGCTAATAAATAGACTTGCTTGATGCCGCCTCTGTTATCGGGGCGGCTTCTTTTGTCGAAAACCACCATGAAGGGGTAGGCGCCTTTGCGGTGGTTCCGTTTGTCTCGACCTGTAACATCTGGGCCCCTATTTGACGAGCGGTTGTTACAGATTGAGACAAACGATCGCCGCCGATCATTTCATCTCAATCTGTAACATCTAGGATCGAAAAGGGCCGCTAGATGTTACAGATCGAGACAGTGGAACATCGGAGCCGAAACCACCACAAAGGTGCCTGCCCGGCGGGTCCTTATTTCGATGGGGTCCAGGTTATTTCATCGTCAAATAGCCAAGTGCGTGCCGAGCCACTGTTGCGCGCTGTCTGCGGATCGGGCTCGCAGGTTTGTTCGTAGGCATCCTCGGTACACCGATCCATAAAATCGACGACTGCCGTCTGGTCGCCCTCCATGACGTAGATTACGTCGCCATCCGAGATATAGACCCCCGGTCCTTCATTGTCCACGCAGCCGGGGTCGTATGAGACGTTGCACAATTTGCTCCCGTTTGCCGCATCGAGCTCAAGGGTCGAATGATACCCGCCAACCATTTGGCCGTTCTTGGCTCGATATGTTGCGGCGCCGTACCACCGCTTAAACGTCTTGCCTTTGAGTAAACTGGTTGCCTTACCGATAAGCTGCTCATCTTGGGTATAGCGCGTGGCTCCAAGTTCGATTCGGGGATAGTTACTGACCCCAAGCGCTGCGGGCGTACCGTCGAAATCGACGGTGATCGAATCGGGTTTGACGATATCGGTGAGGATTTCGATGGGGTAGCTTACGGTTTCAACCGCCGCCTGCGTTGCCGAGGCAGGGAGAAATGCGAGATAGATAATTCCTACGCCGACTGCGGTAATCGCAAACGCTAAGACGAGCAGGCCGATATAGGTGGAGCGTTTCACGGCGGGTACCTCGCAAACAGTATGCATTCATTAAGATAAGTGATACCAGCTTACGACAATATTCAAAAGAAAGCGATCGGTCGAAATGACGGGGCGAAAAGGCCCTATTGGGCTTCGATTTGACCTCTAATAGGAATATTTGCCCCACTCATTCTGGGCGAGAGGTCAATAATTCAGTTCACGAGTCTTGAGCGATACTATTCTCACTAAACTCACTATTTTCACAGTAAGCACTATAAATACGATAGGGAGGACGACGAGAACGTTGTGACGTGCGATAGCTAAGCCGTTTAAGCCGGACTCTGACCTTGAATCTCCGCCTCTATCTGTGCGAACGGGCTATTGTCGGTTCTCGATTCCATCGCTGCGTTTTCGTTGGGTCTTGAGGGACGCTAATAAATAGGCTTGCTTGATGCCGCCTCTGTTATCGGGGCGGCTTCTTTTTGTCGAAAACCGCCACAAAGGGGACAGGCACCTTTGTGGCGGTGGGGACGAGCTCGATGTTGTTGTGATCGTTGAGCGGCATGTTAATGGGCACCTCTACAGAATTTCATCTGGGCTGGCGGGTTTGGTTGTTTTGGGGATGCCGAGTTTGGATGACGCGAAATCGTCAACATTGTCCTTAATTCCGTCTTTGGTGTAGACAGTGACCATATAGGTGCTGTGTCCGAATTCGCCCTTGTCGCGTGTTGCCCAGGCATCCCAGTAGGCGGCCCCGTTTCGCCCTTTGATTTTTCCGACACGGCGGAGTTCTGTTCGCTTTAATTTCTGGTTGCTATAGATGGTTCGACCGGCTTCCGCGGTGAGCCCGCACTGTCCAAGCAGCTTGTCGAGGACTTGGTTCATGTGGCGCTCATCGGTGTTTGGTGCGTAGTCGTAGGCGAGGGTGATGGAGTCAAGGGGCTGGTCGTCGATCAGATAATTCATTGTCTGAGGTTCGAGGCAGAAATAAGGAGAGCATCCGTCGACCTTGCCGAGCAACGGTAACTTGGACTGCCAACTTCCGGTGGGAATTGCATATTCGTAGAACACGCCACGGCAGACAAAGGAGAGCGAGGTGGCACGCGAGCCGGCGTCGATCATCCCGCAAAGATCGAAGGGCGAGGCGATACCAAAAGAAAAGGGCGTGATGACGATAAGGAAGAGCATCACGATGGGTATGGCGAGAATGGCGATGACGTTGCGACCGGTGGAATGAGACGGCTTCATATGCGCTCCTCGAGACAAAGAGCTGTTGAGGATAGGCAGAAATGGATATGTTCAGAGAACAATTCAAGTTTAATCTCATGGCGTGAGATGGTCGACCGTTAGCGTCGAAAACCACCACAAAGGTGCCTGTCCCCTTTGTGGTGGTGGGGAGCGCGCGGCTTCTTTGGTGATAGTGTTAGCCGGCGGTATCATTAGGACAAATGGCGCGGGTTTGCATTGTGAGGTGCTTTGCTGTGAGAAGTCCTGCCCGTAATGGATTGATTGTCTTGGCGCTTGCGATCGCTGTGGTTGGCGCGGGCGCTGTCGGTATGGCATTTCTACCTGCTGCGGTGACGGAGCCGGTGGTCAAGCCTGTGACTCAATCTGTCGAACTTCTGACCGGCGACGACAAGCCTGAGACCATTACCGTTGATTTTGATGAGCAACCGGCTGCGCTGGGCATTAGTAATTATCCACGCATTCAGCTTGGGGCTATGCGCTATACCACGGATTCTGGTCTGATCGACAGGGCGTCCGAGCTGCTCAAGGGCAAAATCTTTAAGCGCTGGTATGGATATGCGTCCTATCGGGCAAAAGCGAACGACATGGTTGGCGGATGCCACTCTTCCATCGAGCTGGACACTGCAAACGGCGCAAAGTTATGTGATGTCTCGTACGATCCGGGCTACGAGGACAATGAGGGTCCGGGCATCTACATCATGGACGGCGATGTCGCCTATGTCATGGAGGGCGACCAGACCGAGCTCAACGATTTTATGGGCCAGTGTATCCAAGATGCCTATAAACAGACCTGCTTGCCTGACCCGCAGGCTGCACGCGATAGTGGGTCTGCCCGTACATGGCTGTTCGAGGATGAGATGCCCTGGACCGTCGAATCGGGAAGTACGGGTCCGGCGAAGGAGTAGAGACCGCGACCACCACAAAGGTGTCTGTCCCCTTTGTGGTGGTTTGCATGTCGTGGGAACACTCAGAAAATCTTATATATAGAGACTTAGATTTATGTATAAGATCGCACAAAGCTGGCAACAATACTTCTCGAACAACGTGAAGCCGCCCCGTAGGGCGGCCGCCCCAAGAGAGGTGATTCCATGAGAATCGATAAGCTAGCAATGACGTCGCGCGAGGCGTTGCAGACCGCCATGAGCACGGCTGCCGATGCGCAGGCCGGCGCGGTGGAGCCGATTCACCTGCTGTCTGCCCTGCTCGGTGCCGGCGAGCGCAATATCTCCGTGATCATCGAGCGCATCGGCGCTGATCCGGCCCAGCTCGCACGCTCCACGCAGGATGCCGTCGACCGCGCGCCCAAGGTTTCGGGCGAGGGTCAGCAGATGGGCCTGTCCAACGAGCTCGTCCGCGTCATCGAAAAGGCCGAGAAGAAGGCCACCAAGATGGGCGACAGCTTTGTGGTGACCGAGCATCTGCTGATGGCGCTTGCCGAGGACAAGGGCGAGGCTGGTCGTGTACTGCGTGACGCTGGCGTGACCAAGGAGCGCATCGAGCAGGTCTACGAGGAGCTGCGTGGCGATGACCGCGTGACGTCTGCCGAGGACAAGACCCAGTTTGAGGCGTTGGAGCAGTACGGTCGCAACATCTGCGATCTTGCCCGCGCCGGTAAGCTCGACCCGGTCATCGGCCGTACCGACGAGATCCGCCGTACCATTCAGGTTCTGTCCCGCCGCACCAAGAACAACCCCGTGCTCATCGGTGAGCCGGGCGTCGGTAAAACGGCTATCGTCGAGGGCATCGCCCAGCGTATCGTGGCCGGCGATGTGCCGAGCACCCTGCGCGACCGCGACCTCATCGAGCTCGACATGAGCGCGTTGGTCGCCGGCGCCAAGTACCGTGGTGAGTTCGAGGACCGCTTAAAGGCCGTGCTCAAAGAAGTGCAAAAATCCGAAGGTAAGGTCATCCTGTTCATCGATGAGCTTCACACCATTGTGGGCGCGGGTGCCACCGAGGGCTCCATGGACGCAGGCAACATCCTCAAGCCGGCGCTCGCCCGTGGCGACCTGCATGCGATCGGCGCGACCACGCTCGACGAATACCGCAAGTACATCGAGAAGGACGCGGCGCTCGCCCGTCGTTTCCAGACCGTTATGGTGAGCGAGCCTACCGTCGAGGACACCATCTCGATTCTGCGTGGCCTCAAGGAGAAGTACGAGATCTTCCACGGCGTGCACATCACCGATAGCGCGCTCGTGGCCGCCGCCGACCTCTCCGATCGCTATATCGCCGACCGCTTCCTGCCCGACAAGGCCATCGACCTGGTCGATGAGGCGGCAAGCCGCCTGCGCATGGAGCTCGACAGCATGCCGGTCGAGATTGACGCCACCACGCGTCAGCTCACCCAGCTGCAGATCGAGGAGCAGGCGCTCATGAAGGAGACCGACGACGCCTCCAAGGAGCGTCTGGAGGCCCTGCGTCAGGAGATCGCCGAGGTCCAGGAAAAACTCAACGTGCAAAAGGCTGGCTGGCTCAACCAGAAGAACGCCATCGACCACGTGCAAGAGCTCAAGGGACAGCTCGACGAGGCCAGGAGCGAAGAGGAGCGCGCGACGCGCAATGGTGATCTGGGCCGTGCGTCCGAGCTGCGCTACTCCGTGATTCCGGGCCTGCAACAGCAGATTCAGGATTCCGAGGCTGCGCTCGAGGCGCAAAAGCAGCAGGACGGCGAGGGCCTCAACGAACAGGTGACCTCCGATGAGATCGCCGAGGTCGTGAGTGCCTGGACCGGCGTGCCCGTGTCCAAGATGATGCAGGGCGAGCTCGACAAGCTGAAGGGCTTGGAGGGTGAGCTGCATAAGCGCGTCATCGGCCAGGACGAGGCCGTCTCCGCCGTCGCCGCGGCCGTGCGCCGCAGCCGTGCGGGTCTCTCCGATCCGGACAAGCCCATCGGCAGCTTCTTCTTCCTGGGCCCCACCGGCGTGGGCAAGACCGAGCTCGCCAAGGCGCTTGCCGAGTGCCTGTTCGACGACGAGCGCGCGCTCGTGCGTATCGACATGTCCGAGTACATGGAGAAGTTCAGCGTCCAGCGTCTGATCGGTGCGCCCCCGGGATACGTGGGTTACGACGAGGGCGGCCAGCTCACCGAGGCCGTGCGCCGTCGCCCCTACTCCGTGATCTTGCTCGACGAGATGGAGAAGGCCCATCCAGATGTCTTCAACGTGCTGTTGCAGGTGCTTGACGACGGCCGTCTGACCGACGGTCAGGGTCGCCAGGTGTCCTTCAAGAACACGATTATCATCATGACGTCTAACGTGGGCTCCAAGGCTATCGCCGAGCTTTCGGGCAAGGACGAGGAGGAGATGCGCCATCAGGTCGACGCGGCCATGGCTCAGACCTTCCGCCCCGAGTTCCTCAACCGTATCGACGATATCGTGGTGTTCCATCCGCTCGGCATGGCGCAGATCGAGAAGATCGTCGACATCCAGCTCGCCGACGTCCGCGCGCGTCTGGCCAAGGAGCGCATGACGCTTGCCATCACCCCGGCGGCCAAGCAGATGCTCGCCGTGGGCGGCCTGGACCCGGTCTTTGGCGCCCGTCCGCTCAAGCGTCTGGTTCAGCGCGAGGTCGTGGATGCCATCGCCGCCGCTATCATCGACGGCACGGTGCGCGAGGGCGATCAGGTGACGGTCGATGCCGACAAGGACGGCGGCTTTACCGTCGTGTGCGACAACACGCCGGCGGCCACCTACGAGGTCCCCGACGCCGAGTAGGTTTTGGGCCATGCCTTAAAATCTACCAGCCGTCTCTAAACGCCAAGGGCGGCGGATCCAATTGGGTCCGCCGCCCTTTTTCGTGCGACAATCGATGATATTGAACGGATGCGATGCGAGGAGCTATGCAGATGAAAGACGAGATCAAGACAAGCGCGCCGGCGACCGATGCCGCACCCGCCGCACCCAAGCCTGTGCCTAAGCCGGCGCCCAAGCCGCGCGACCCCTACATCCGTGCCGAGAACGAGGACGATGACGGCTACGATCCCTACAGCGATCGCCGCCCCGAGCGCGAGCCGCTGTTCGAAGCCGACCCCTGGCGCTGAGTGTCACCAATAAGTTGCGGTGAAATAGGGACTGTTTTGCGGTTTGACCAGCAAAAACAATCCCTATTTCACCGCAACTGCGTTGGGCGGATGTCTTCGGGCCGGCTAGTCCTGGGCTTTGATGCTCGGCAGCAGGATCTGCGCGAGGTAGTCGGTCTCGAGTTTGGTCGCGGCGTCGGCTTTGCCGTCTTTGCCGACCAGCACGTTCTTGATCTGGCTATAGGTGTAGCGGTTGCCGGTCGTAAGCTCGACAAGCTCAATGGCCGTGTCCATGGGGTAGGTCGACACGGGATCTTGCGTCCGTCCGTTGATGGTCTGGGGCACCACGTACGGATAGACGGGGCCGCTGGCGTAGACGGTATAACCGTTGCCTAGATTGGCCGCACCCAAAACCGTATCGCCCTCATCGGGCGTAAAGCTCTCGCCCTCGCGCACCGCGACGAGCGTCACGATCGGCGTATTGCTGTCGCCGGCAAGATAGATGCATAGCGTGCTGCCATTCTGCCAAGTCTCGACCTTGCCGTACCACTCGACGGGGATATCGAGCTGGTAAAGGTCGGTTGCCTTGTGACGGGCGTCGGCATCACGGGCCACCTGTGCCTTTTGCGCGCTCACGGCATTGACGGCGGCGTCGCGCCGCGCGGTTGCCGCCTGCTGGAGTACCTTGGCGGTGGCGGCGGAGCTCGCGCCTCCCTCCTCGGCATATTTGGCGGCGGCATCGATCTGGTCGTCGGTTACCGTGTCGGCCGAAGGCACCTTGAGCTTAAAGGTAGCCTGGGCACTTAAATCCTGTCCATCGCTCTTAACGGTGACCTGCGTCTTGGTGGTCGGGACGGTATAGATGGTGCCGTCGGCCGCGATGGGGGAGGCAGCGATGGAGAGCGTGTAATCGCCGGGCAGCAGTTTGATGCCGCGGCCGTGCTCGTCAACATAGAGCGTTTCGCTCACGGAGGAGCCGTCAGAATCCTGGCCGCTCACCTGTACGGGAATCTTGGAGCCGGCGGAACAGTCGAGCCCCGCGGCATGTACGCCAATCTGCACCGACATCATCGTGTGGGCATTGGCGACGGTGATGACAGCCTGCTCTTGCCGGTATCCGTTCCAGGCAGCATAGCCTGCGCCGCCGGCGACGAGCGCGACGGCCACAACGCCGGCAACCATCAGGTTGCGGCGCTTGGGCGACATCTTACGATGACGAACCTCGGCTTCGCGTGCCGAAGGAACGGACGGCAGGGGAATATCGCCCATGGCGATGGTCTCGTCCACGGCAGGTGCAGAGCCTAAGCCAGGGAGCTCGCGGGTCAGCGAATCTTCGGCCGGTAAGCCGTCGAGCAAGATGGTTTCCTCGCTCGTGTCGGATTCGGGCTGGTCGTCGGTCTCACATTCGGATTCCTCGTGCCCCGCCTCGTCTTCGGTGGGCGCGGCGCCATCGTCTTTTGCATCCTGATCATCGGACTGCGCTTTGGCTTCCGGCTCATCCTGCACATCAACGCCCGAATCGTCAAACGCAATCTCATCGAGTGAAATCCGGTCTAAGCTCTCCAAGGCCTCAGCGCAAGCTTCTGCATCTTGGGCCGCATCCTCTTGACCCATCGTCTCATCTTTCATATATCCCCCAAGCTCAATATCGGGACAACAATGTACCCAAAAACGGGACCCCATAGAGCCGCCGCATGATTTGAAATCCGATTTTATATATGCGCATGTTTTTGAATAGATGAATAAGGCGCAACGACAAAAGCCCCCGAAAAGCGAGCGAAACGCTTTTCGGGGGCTCTGCGAGGCAACCGATTGAAAATCTGGCAGGCGGGCCTATGCCCAAGTGCCAACAGCGACCAGCGCGTTACTCGGCGTGCGCGTAATCAACCTTGGCGCGGCGGGCGGTGGCCTTCTCCCAATCGCTGGTGCCCTCAAAGACATCCTGCTTGTAGGGGTTGCGGCCGAGCTTCTTGGCGCGGTAGGCGATGTAGATGATCGCGGCGACGTTGGCGACCAGTGCGGCGATTGAGACCGCGGTAGCGGCGCCGGGGTCGAGCGTGGAGTGGGTCACAAAGATGGACTCCTCCTGGAAGTACGGGAACACCTGGGCAAACATGCACCAAATAGCCAGCGTAAAGGCGCGGTTCTGGATCCAGCCGCCCTTGTTCCAGATAAAGGCGGCGACGGTGGGCGCCAACAGCAGCGCAAAGCCGCAGAACCAGGAGTGGGTGGGCAGGCAGTTGTAGGTGTAGCAGAAGTTCCAGATATCGTAGGCGATGATGTAGACCCAGGTCATGTCGGGCCACAGCATGTCGGTCTTGTCCTCGGATGCGTAGACGCTCCACCAACCGGTCATGCAGAAGATGTTGATGATACCGGCGATGCCGTTGAACACGTTGTTCCAGCCGGCCAGCTGCGTAGCACCTTCGGAGGTGACCCAGGTGGACTCGCCCAGGACAAAGAAGTGATAGGCGCTCTCGAAATCGGACACGACGGCGATCATGATGTTGATGGCGACGATCACAAACGGCCACGCGCGGAACCAATGCGCCTTGCCGATCTTTCCCCACTGGTACTTAATGGCAATGAAGCCCCAGCAACCGGCCAGCGCCGCGTATACCTTGGCGTAGTGGAACCAGCTGTTCTGGTACACATGGGTGGGGTTGGTGAGCGCCCACTCGGCACCCTGCGAAACACCGACGGCGATGGCGACACAGTAGATGGTCATGGCCAGCGGAGCCACGCCAAAGATGATTGCCGCGCCCAGCTTGGTGCGGCGGCCGACCTCGTTGAGCACGATCAGGCCAATAAAGACCATGGCCCAGCCGGCCCAGTGGATAAGGGTATCGCTACCCCAAACATCGAACAGCATGCTGCTCTCCTTTCACACGCCCGCGGCCCCTCTTCTGATCGCGGGCAGTTTGGCCAAATGTTGTCAGTTCTGGGGCTTGCGCTCCGGATACTTGGCGGTATAGCCCTCGATGTGGAGTGTCGAGGCGATGATTTCCTTGACCGTCTCGTCGGGCACATCGGGGTGCGTGCGGATATACATCAAAAGACCCATGATGAGGGTGTAGAACGTTTCGTAGACATGGTCGATGCGCAGCTCGTGGTGGGCGACAAAATCCACCACGGTGGTGTCGCAGATATACTGCGCCACACGCTGGACCACGTTGTGCAAAAAGCCGCCGTAGAGCGCGCCGCTGTTGGAGGTCAGAGTGTGCGGCAGTTCGTGGCCGCTGGCGACCAGGCGCTTAAAGAGCGGGGCGACGGTGTCGAGCGCGCCCTCGATATCACCGACGGTGCGGTTGGCATTCCACTGCTCGAGCTCGGAGATAAAACCGTCGATTGCCTCGTCCATGACGGCGGTGACGGCGGCGTCCATGTCGGCGAAGTAGTGGTAGAACAATGAACGCGTGCAGCCGGCTCGCTTGGTCACGGCCGATACCGATAGGTGGGACACGCCCAGCTCGGAGCTTACGGTGCGCACGGCATCGAGGATCTCGCGACGGCGTTCGTCGCCCGTCAGGCGCTTTGCCGCGCTATCGGATGCGGGGACGGCATCGACCACAGAGGTACCTGCTGTGTTGTTGCCCATGTTTTGCCGCCTTTCATCCTCTTTTGCCTGACCGTTCGCCTAACAGTCTTGAATATTGTTGACGGTTCGTCAATACTATTTTTGACACAATGTCAACAATGGCGGGTGAACGGCATGGGGGCATGCCTGGCCTGCAAAAAAAGAGGGGCGCCGCGGTCTCGCCGGGCTGTGGCAAGAGAAGGGACAACCATGATTCTCAACGGACCGGGGATTAGTTACACCGAGCCCGACATCGGTTCGGAGTTCGTGCCGCCGCTGCCGGAGCATCCGCGCGAGGCCATCGTCAAGCTATGCGAGCACTGCACCAACCGTCTGCTGCATCGCGATGAGCTGCTGGGCTACGAGTACTGGTCGTTTGCCGAGGCCGCAACCGACGAGCAGGCCGAAGTGCTCTGCAAGATGAAGATGCGCCGTCCCTATACGCTGCCCGAGATGGTCAAGCTCACCAGCATGCCCGAAGCCGATATCGAGAAGATGCTCGACGACATGAGCTACACAGGTCTGCTCGAGTACAACTGGGAAAACCCCGAGCGCGCCAAGCAGTGGGTGCTGCCCATGCTGGTGCCGGGTTCCGCCGAGTTCCTCAACATGCGCGTGAGCCAGCTCGAGGAGCACCCGGTCTATGCCAAGTTCTTTGAGCAGGCGTCCAAGGGACCGCTGTCCAAGGCCACGCCGATGGTGCCGCCCGGAGGCGCCGGCATCGGCATGCACGTCATTCCGGTCGAGAAGGCCATCGACGCCGCGAGCACCTCGGTGCCGATCGAGCATATCGAGCACTGGCTCGACAAATACGAGGGTAAGTATGCCGCCAGCACCTGCAGCTGCCGCGCGAGCCGTCGCGTGATGGGCGAGGGTTGCGCCGACGACCCGGCCGATTGGTGCATCGCCGTGGGCGATATGGCCGATTACGTGGTTGAGACCGACCGCGGCCATTATGTAACGCGCGACGAGGTCTACGACATCCTGCGCCAGGCCGAGGACAACGGCTTTGTGCACCAGATCACCAATATCGACGGCGAGAACAAGATCTTCGCCATCTGCAACTGCAACGTCAACGTGTGCTATGCCCTGCGCACCTCGCAGCTGTTCAACACGCCCAACCTGTCGCGCTCGGCCTATGTCGCCAAGGTCGAGAAGGACAAGTGCGTTGCCTGCGGTCGCTGCGTTGAGGTGTGCCCGGCCGGCGCCGCCAAGCTCGGCCAGAAGCTCTGCAGCAAAAAGGCCGGCGGACAGGTGCCCGAGTATCCGCGCCAGGAGCTGCCCGACGCCACCAAATGGGATCACACCAAGTGGTCGCCCAACTACCGCAACGACAACCGTATCGAGACGCATGAGTCCGGCACCGCTCCCTGCAAGACGGCCTGCCCCGCGCACGTTGCCGTTCAGGGCTATTTGAGGCTCGCGGCTCAGGGTCGCTATGACGAGGCCCTAGCACTCATTAAGCGCGAGAACCCGCTGCCCGCTATCTGCGGCCGTGTGTGCAACCGACGCTGTGAGGATGTCTGCACCCGCGGCCGTGTGGACGCCGCCGTGGCTATCGACGAGGTCAAGAAGTTCATCGCCCAGCGCGATCTGGACGCCGCGACCCGCTATGTCCCACCTGTGGTGACCCCGACACGTGCTGGCGGCTTTGATCAGAAGATTGCCATCATCGGCGCCGGTCCGGCCGGTCTGTCTTGCGCCTTCTATCTGGCCGAGAAGGGCTACAAGCCCGTCGTGTTCGAGAAGAACGAGCGCCCGGGCGGCATGCTCACCTACGGCATTCCCAGCTTTAAGCTGCAGAAGGACGTCATCGAGGCTGAGGTCGAGGTTATTCGCCTGATGGGTGCCGAGTTCCGCTATGGCGTGGAGGTCGGTCGCGACGTGACGCTCGACGAGCTGCGCGCGCAGGGCTTTAAGGCCTTCTACGTTGCCATTGGCTGCCAGGGCGGCCGCCTTGCCGGCATTCCGGGCGAGGATGCCGAGGACGTGACCGTGGCCGTCGACTTCCTTCGCGAGGTTAACAGCGGCAAGATCGATACCCTGTCCGGCCGCACCATTGTAGTGGGCGGCGGCAACGTGGCCATCGACGTTGCCCGCAACGCCTGCCGTTTGGGTTCCGAGCACGTTGAGATGTTCTGCCTGGAGAGCGAGGCTCAGATGCCCGCCAGCGAGGAGGAGCGTCGCGAGGCCGTTGAGGACGGCGCTCACATCAGCTGCGGCTGGGGCCCCAAGGAGATTCACCTAGACGAGGCCGGTCATGTGTGCGGTATCACCTTCAAGCGCTGCACGCGTGTCTTTGACGACGAGGGCCGTTTTGCGCCCGAGTACGACGAGAGCGATCTGCGCCGTGTCGATGCCGACCGTGTCGTCATGTCGATTGGCCAGTCCATTGTGTGGGGCGACCTGCTGGCTGGCTCCAAGGTGGAGCTCGGCCGCGGCCAGGGTGCCCTTGCCGATCCCCAGACCTACCAGACCGCCGAACCCGACATCTTTGTGGGTGGTGACGTCTACACTGGCCCCAGCTTTGCCATCGACGCTATCGCCGCCGGCCACGAGGCCGCGGTGTCCATCCATCGCTTTGTGCAGCCGGGCTCCACGCTCACCATCGGCCGCAATCAGCGCCGCTACACCGCGCTCGACCGCGACGACGTTGTGCTCGAGAGCTACGACAACGCGAGCCGCGAGGTTGCCCACGTGGACCGCGAACGCGAGAAGGCTGCGCCGTTTAGCGAGTATGTTGAGACCTTTACCGAGGAGCAGGTGCGCGCCGAGACCGCCCGCTGCCTGGGCTGCGGCGCCTCGATCGTCGACCCCAACAAGTGCATCGGCTGCGGCCTGTGCACCACCAAGTGCGCGTTTGACGCTATCCATCTGGATCGCGACCGCCCCGAGTGCTCCACGATGGTCAAATACGAGCAAAAGCTCCCAAGCCTGGGCAAGTACGCGCTCAAGCGCGCCATCAAGATTAAGTTCGGTCGCAAGTAAGTAGCCATAACGGGAACGGCGGAAGAAAAAGTGCATGAATTGGGGATCGTTTACCACATCATTCGCGATGTCGAGAATGTAGCGCGCGCTCATGGCGTGCGTCGCGTTTCGAGCGTAACGTTGCTGTTGGGCGAGGTCTCGGGCGTCGTTCCCGACTTGCTGCTCGACGCTTGGCGCTGGGCAGCAGATAAAAAGCCTATCGCGCAGGGCGCGGAGCTTGTTGTGGAGCCCGTCGAGGCTGTGACGCATTGCGAGGCATGTGGCCGCGACTACGCGACGGTCGAGCACGGCAAGACCTGTCCCCATTGCGGTAGCGGCGAGACATACCTGCTGCAGGGCCAAGAGGTCATGATCAAACAGATCGAGACCCCCGAAGAGGATCCGGCAGACGCTGCTCCTGACGGCCTCTCCGACGCCCCCGACGCCGTCGACGCCGCCAACCCCCTCCACATCGCCTAGGATTCCCTATAAGTTGCGGTGAAATAGTTCCTAGATTCAGCCTTCTGGCTCTTAAACAAGAACTATTCCACCGCAACTATTTTGAGTGGTTTCATAGACCATAAGTCACGAAAATAGTCAAGCCATGTCTGTTTAAACAAAATAGCGGCAGTACAAGCGCATTCGCGCTTGCCTAAAATCAATATTAATGAACAGCCTGCTTGTATCTGTAAAATGCATGGCTTGATGAGCGACGCCTTGTCGTGTAATGAGTCAAAAAGCAGTAACGTAATCAACTTGTAACAAACCTAGACGTTTAAACAAATAATCCAACCTTTTGCGGATTTAGCTATAATTCCACAAACCAAACAGCTATACTCCTTTCATGTCGTGTAGGAAATACGTAGACAAAAAGGAGGTTATGTGATGGTAAGTATTGTTCTTGCTAGCCACGGGGACTTGGCAGCTGGAATCAAGCAGACGGGCTCGATGGTCTTTGGCGATCAGCCGTCTGTTGCCGTGGTCTCGCTCGAGCCGAGCATGGGCCCCGACGACTTCCGTGCCAAGGTCGAGGAAGCAGTCGCTTCCTTCGAGGACCAGGAGCAGGTGCTCTTCCTCGTTGATCTGTGGGGCGGCACGCCGTTCAACCAGATCAGCGGGCTCATCGAGGGCCACGATTCCTGGGCTATCGTCACCGGTGTCAACCTGCCTATGCTCATCGAGGCATATTCGCAGCGCTTTGACGCAAAGAACACTGCACATGCGATCGCAAAACATCTCGTGACTGAGGCTAAGGCTGGCGTGCGCGTCAAGCCCGAGTCTCTGGAGCCCGAGGAGAAGAAGCCGGCTGCAGCCGCCGCTGCTCCTGCAGGTGCCATCCCTCCGGGAACGGTCATCGGCGATGGGCACATCAAGATCGCCCACGTCCGTATCGACACCCGTCTGCTTCATGGTCAGGTGGCCACCACGTGGACCAAGCAGATCAACCCCAACCGCATCATCGTGGTTTCCGACGGCGTTGCTCACGACGAGCTCCGCAAGACCATGATCGAGCAGGCTGCCCCTCCGGGAGTCCATGCCAACGTCGTTCCCATCAAGAAGATGGCCGAGGTCGTCAAGGACACGCGCTTTGGTGACACCAAGGCCATGCTGCTCTTTGAGAACCCGCAGGATCTGCTCAAGGCCATCGAGGCCGGCGTCGACATCAAGGAAGTCAACATCGGTTCCATGGCTCACTCCAAGGGCAAGGTCGTCGTCACCAACGCCGTCGCTATGGGCGATGACGACGTTAAGACTCTCGAGGCTCTCAAGGCCAAGGGCGTCAAGTTCGAGGTCCGCAAGGTTCCTTCGGATTCCTCCGAGGATCTCGACGCCATGTTGAAGAAAGCTAAGGCCGAACTGGCCGCTCAAGCATAGTAAAGGAGGGTCCGATACATGTCTGCAATCACTATTCTGCTTGTTGCGATTGTCGCGTTGCTTGCCGGTATGGAAGGCATTCTGGATGAGTTCCAGTTCCATCAGCCGCTCGTGGCATGCACGCTTATCGGTCTCGTAACCGGTCACCTTCAGGAGGGCATCCTCCTGGGCGGTTCGCTCCAGATGATGGCCCTTGGCTGGGCTAACGTTGGCGCCGCTGTCGCGCCTGACGCCGCTCTGGCCTCGGTCGCTTCTTCGATCATCATGGTGCTCGCCCTCAACGGTGGCGCCACTGATTCGGCAAAGGCCGTTACCGCCGCCATCGCCGTCGCCGTCCCGCTGTCGGTCGCTGGTCTGTTCCTGACCATGATCTGCCGTACCATTGCTACCGCTATCGCTCACGCCATGGACGGTTGCGCCGAGAAGGGCGACTTCTCCGGCATCGAGCGCTGGCAGTATGCTGCCATCCTCATGCAGGGCCTTCGTATCGCCATCCCGGCAGTGCTTCTGTGCGTCATCCCGGCCGAGGCCGTTACCAACGCGCTTAACGCTATGCCCGACTGGCTGTCCGGCGGTATGGCTGTCGGCGGCGGCATGGTCGCTTCCGTCGGTTACGCCATGGTCATCAACATGATGGCCACCAAGGAGACCTGGCCGTTCTTCGTCCTCGGCTTTGTCCTTGCTGCCATCCCTCAGCTCACGCTGATCGCCCTTGGTCTCATCGGCATCTCCCTTGCCCTCATCTACCTTGGCCTTAAGGATCTGGCCAAGCAGGGTGGCGGCATGGGCGGTGGCTCCGGCGACCCGCTCGGCGACATTCTGAACGATTACGAGTAGGAGGGGAGTGATACATATGGCAGAGAACAAGATTCAGCTCACCAAGGCTGACCGCAAGAAGGTTTGCTTCCGTCATCAGTTCCTTCAGGGCTCGTGGAACTACGAGCGTATGCAGAACGGCGGCTGGTGCTTCGCAATGATCCCTGCGATCAAGAAGCTCTACACCAGCAAGGATGACCAGATTGCCGCTCTTAAGCGCCACCTGGAGTTCTATAACACCCACCCCTATGTTTCCGCCCCCGTCATTGGCGTTACCCTCGCCCTCGAGGAGGAGCGCGCCAACGGTGCTCCGATCGATGACGTCGCCATCCAGGGCGTCAAGGTCGGTATGATGGGCCCGCTCGCCGGCGTCGGTGACCCCGTCTTCTGGTTCACCCTTCGCCCGATTCTGGGCGCTCTGGGCGCTTCCCTGGCCCTGTCCGGCAGCATCGCCGGTCCGTTGCTGTTCTTCTTCGCGTGGAACATCATCCGTTACGCCTTCCTGTGGTACACGCAGGAGTTTGGCTACAAGGTCGGCTCCTCCATCGCCAAGGACCTCTCCGGTGGTCTGATGGGCAAGGTCACCGAGGGCGCTTCCATCCTGGGTATGTTCATCATCGGCGCCCTGGTCGAGCGCTGGGTGTCCATTTCCTTCACCCCGATCGTCTCCACGGTCAAGCAGTCTGCTGGCGCCTTTATCGACTGGGCTAGCCTGCCCTCCGGTTCCGAGGGTATCAAGGAAGCGCTGACGATGTACAACTCCGTCGGTGCTACCGCCCTTGATCAGATGAAGGTCACCACGCTTCAGGCCAACCTCGATCAGCTCATCCCCGGCCTTGCCGCCGTGTGCCTGACCCTGCTGGTCTGCAAGCTCCTCAAGAAGAAGGTCAGCCCGATCGTCATCATCCTGGCTCTCTTCGCCGTCGGCATCATCGGTCGCTTCTGCGGCTTCATGTAAGTACGCTTCGGCTTAAGACCGAGAATTGCTAGGCAAGGGCTTTTGAGCCATTGAAACGGACCGCACCCGGTGGGTACACTGGATGCGGTCCGATTGTTTTATTTGGAGGGCGAGGCGCGCATGGCGCAATCTCAGAACAGCACGGTCGATCTGGCAACGCCGGCAACCTGCCTGATGGGGCTTACCAGCCACGGTAACGTGATGGTGGGCAATAAGGCGTTCGAGTATTACAACGAGCGCAATCCCGAGGATTTTATTCAGATCCCGTGGGACGAGGTCGACTATATTGCCGCCGAGGTTTTACGCGGCACCAAGAAGATCACTCGTTTTGCCATCTTCACCAAGGACAACGGTCACTTTACGTTTTCGACGCGCGACGACAAAGAGACGCTTCGTGCTGTCCGCAAGTACGTCGACGAGGATAAGCTCGTGCGTTCGCCCGACTTTATCGATGTGACTGCCAAGGGCGCCAAGAGCATCCCCTCCGTTATCAAAAACCTCTTCCACAAAGGCAACTAGTCGCCTGCGACGTTCTTAAACGACTAATCATTAAAGAACGTCGCAGATGACTGTCTCGAAGAGCGGCTATGCGCTGCATGGTAGTTGCGCAAATCTGCTACACTAGTACAACATGCCTCCGTAGCTCAGGGGATAGAGCACCGCTCTCCTAAAGCGGGTGTCGACGGTTCGAATCCGCCCGGGGGCACCACAAAAAACAGCAGGTCAAAGGCTATATACCTCTGACCTGCTTTTATTTTGGGTCGATTTGCTTTTGAGCTGTGCCCCAAATATGCCCCAAACTCGGGACTTTTCCGTTTTTCGGCCCCTTTTCGCCCTAGCTATCCTGCGGGTTCCCGTTCGCCTCTCGCCCTTCACGCAACGCGCGTAATTTCTTGTTCACGCGGTGGGTACTCGAGTAATAGCCTTGGCGTTCCCGCCATACGTCCGCGTATCGGCGCTCCTCGTCCGCGAGTTCGGCGCGCGCCCTCTCGTCTCGTCGCTTTGCCCTGTCCCTGTTCAGTTCTAGGCTACAGACCCTGCACCATCCACGGCGCGGGTTCAGGGGGCTGTGGGTGACGCATCCGCATTTGGGGCACACGTGCGACTGCATGAGGCTCACACCGTATCGGCTCGCGGTATTCCTAACGGATGCCTCTGTGCGCCCCAGCGCCTCCGCTACCGCCTCCAAGCCGTCCCCCGCGTGGTCGAATAGATACGTTACTTCCCACTGACTCCAGCGTTTCATAGGGCCTCCCGTGTCCTGTTCCCTGCCAAGTGTAGCGCCCCCCTCGGAAAGCGCCGCCACGCGCTCGCGCCCCTAGCGTTGCGCGGTATTGCCTTTAGCGTTGCAAGGCGGTTTCGTTGCTATGGGCCGAATGCCTTTAGCGGCTCGGGGCCGCTGCCCTTAGCGGATCGCCTCGCGTTTCGGTGCCGCCCCGCCATGCCCCCCCGAACTTTCCAATTTCGCCGTGATATTCGCGTGGGTCTGGGGCGCGCGGTGGGGGGCAAAGCGCCTTGATTTTCAGAGGGGGTAGCCCCTTTGCATGAAAAGGCCCCAGCCGAATGACTAGGGCCTCGTTCAAAGCTCGCCGCTCGTTAGTTGTTCATCGTTAAAGAGCATCGGCCTCGCCTCCAATCAGTAGAGAACGCCGCACCATCCAGCTACCGCCGCCAACTGCTCGGCTTGGCTCTCCGTGCCCTCGATGATTCCCGCTAGGTCGAAGGCGTCCCCCGACTTGCCGCAAACGGAACACCGCCAACGGTTGCCGTTGCCGACGGGCTGGAGCGCGCGGCCCCCTCTCTGCCCCTCGCGGTGCTTGCAGGCGGGGCAGGCGTAGGGGCGCGCTGACTCTGGGCGAAGGTGAAAAGCTATAAAGTCTGCTTGCGTCCTGCTCGCCCTCTTGAGGGGTGATCCGATTCCAGCGTCCATGGGAGCGCGCTTCTTCCTATTACTTGTTGTTATTTATTACCTTCTTATGGGGGCACCTTCGAAGGTAATCCTTTGGTGCCGTCGAAGGTAACCCTTTGCGTCCGTCGAAGGTAACCCTTTTGATTTCGAAGGTAACCCTTTCCCTTGGCTAAAGCCCCCTTTTAGGTTTGCTAAAGCCCCCTTTGGAGTTTGTTAAAGGCCCCTTTAGTGCCGCGTGGTATTCGCTCGGCTCGCGGCCCAATCGGGCGGTGCCCCTGCGGGTTCGGCTCTTGTCGGCGGGGGCTTGTCCGCGTTTCCTTCGGGCCACGGGTTGCGGGGCATTATGGCGTATAACGTCGCTCGGCCCCTGTGGCCCTCTTGGTGAACTTCGATAAGCCCTGCGTCCTTGAGGCGATCTACCGCCCTTTTTACGGCGGCTTCGCTCAACCCCAGTTCCTCGCACATCTGCTTGCGGCTGTACGAGGCGAAGGCACGCCTCTCCCCGTTCTCGTCGTAGGCGAATTCGAGGCGTTCGCAAAGGAGCATGAATACCGCCGCGCCTGTGCCGCCAAGCCTCTTGGCCTTGCAAAGCTCCCGTATCCAATCGTGGTAAACGGTCGCGTAGGCGCCTTTTCTGCTCTCGCCCCATGCCATAGGCTATGACAGCCCCAGCAGTGCAAAGGATAGGTCGCGGCAAATGCGGATGCTGCCGCGAACCTTTACGGTCTTTAGCTCCCCGTCCTCGCACATCCTGTAGACGGTTCTCATGCTCACGTTGAAAGCCTCGGCCCATTCGTTGGGCGTGGCAAGTTCGGGGAGCGTGGATAGAGTTGCGCCCTTGTTGGTTTGTGCCGTGTTTTGCATCGTTTGTAGCCTCCTGCTTCGTTGTGTCTAGCGTGTACGTCTCGGGACTATACACGAACAAAACAGCAGGTAGACGCGTTGCACTTCGGCGTGAATGTAAACCTAAACGCCCCTAGCGTGCGCATTTTGGCGGCTTTTGCTTAACGCTTCGGCGGCTAGCCGTCTGGAGTGTAAACCTAATTCGCTCCAAACGGCGCTAGATGCCATGAAAAGCGGGCCGTTAGGTTTACGTGCGCTTCTTCGGCGTCGCCCTACGACTCCACCGCTTCATCACATTTGCTGCCGCTCATCGCACCTGCCGCGTCTTGGGCCTGTTGCTCCAGTTGCCGAGCGGCTTCGGTTATCTTCCTCGTGAGCTTTGCGTCCCGTGCTGGGCTGTCGCGCTCCATTTCGGCTATTGCCATGCGGTCGGCCTCGGGCAGTTGCCCAATGAGTGCCGCGCGCGCCGCCTCGGGGTGTGCGCTAGCGTCCTTGTCCGTGATTCCCGCCGCCTCCGCTGCGTTCTTTAGGTCGTAATGCAGGGGGCCGCACTCGAATACGGCGGCTAGGTAGTCGCGTGCGATACGCGGCTCCGTCTCGCCCCGTTCCGTGGCGTCCTTGAGCATGGTAGCGGCTAGCGCGGACAGATAGGCGCGCTCGCGTTCGGGCAGGGCGGTATACGCGTAGAGTATCCCAGCCGTTCCGTAGGGCGCTGGGGCGCTAGGGTGCTCCTTGTGGATCGCGCTAAGCTCGGGCAGTAGGGAGTCGATGCCTCCCGCCCTCATAACCACATCATCGAACACGTGCGGGCCAGTGTCGCACGCGTTCGCTATATCTGCCCAGTATTTGGCGGGTATTTTTGAGGGTTCCTTGAGGTACTTCGTTGCCGTTTGCCTTGAAGTGCCGCATATCCTCCCCAGCTTCTTGGCGCTTATCCCAGCGCCCTCAATCAGCGCGCGCAACGCCTCCGCGTTCTTCGGCTCGGCGGCTATCTTCTCGGTGGGTTTCGCGCCCATTCCACGCCCCCTAGTCCAGATCGCACTCGTCGAGCGCGGCTAGTGCCTCGTCCATGCCCTTTGAGATGATCTGCCCCAGTGTCGCTATAGCGCATCCGTCCATCGTCTCGTTGCAGTTGATTTTCTCCATCAGCTCGCCGACATATGAGACTCTGAACGCCGCCTCATAGAAACGCTTGAGTGCTGCCGCCTTCTTATCGTCCTTACTGTCCACTTCCCGCTCCTTTGCTCTGTTGCTTTGGTTCGATTGAAAACGCGCCCCTGGGGGGCATTCTGCGGCTCTGCCGCCCATTCCTCCGTTGCCCCGCTACGCCTCCGTGCCCGTCGGCTTCAGCTCCAAGACCTCGGCGGTGGGTGTGGGTGCCGTCATGGTCTTTGCCACCGCGTCCATAGCCCTGCGCGTCGCGTCTGGGTCGGCGCTCGCGTAGATATTCAGGGTCATTGCCGCGTTCGCGTGCCCGAGGATGCTCGAAACGCTCTTCACGTCGACTCCGTTTGCAATCGCCTTGGTTGCGAAGGTGTGCCTCAAGTCGTGGAACGTCGGCGGTTTCCCCTGCGTCCCGATCAGGTTCAGGCGCTTCACGCGTCGGTCGAAGGCGCGGTATAGGTGGCGCGGGTCTGCAAAGCTGCCGTCGATTTCTCCTATCACGAACATGCGCGCGTCAAATGAGACTCCAGCCTCCAGACAGCCCGCTTTCATGGCTCGCCTACGCTGCTCCAGCAGTTCGACCAACGGCGCGGGTATCGGTATCTCCCTTCGGCTACCGCCCGTCTTGGGTTCCTTGATATACGAACTATCCCCGTCCCTTCCCACGGCCTCGCGCACCCTTATGATGCCGTTCGAAGTGTCGACGTTGCGCCACCTTAGGCCGCATATCTCGCCCTGCCGCATCCCCGTAAACAGCGCAATGATGATTCCCAGCTTGAGCGCCGCGCTCTCGTTGCCGCTCACGGCGGGGGCGGGGCTTGCTAGGTCTTGGATAAGGCGCGCTATCTCGGCTTGCCCGAGGGCGTTCGGCTCCTTCTTGGGCGTTTTGAGTTTCTTCGTCCTATCGACGGGGTTGAATGGGATACGGCGGTTCAGGTATGCGTCCTGCATCGCCGATTTGAGCAACACGCGCGCGTCGTTCACCGACGCGGGGGAGAGGTCTTTGCTAAGTCGGTTCATCCAAGAGGTGATCATGTCGGGCGTTAGGTCGATGAGCCGAACGCTCCCCAGCCCCTCGCGAATGTACTTGGTCCTCCGCCTGTAGCCCGCTATGGTCGATTTCTCCGCGCGCCCCTCTTTGGAGCAAATGAAAGCGTCCACGTACTCGGCTACCGTCTCGGCGGGTCTTGGCCCCGCCTCGGCGTTCTCGTTCAGCTCGTCCACCCACTCGGCGGCTAGCCTCTTGGCCTCGCGCTTGCCGCCGACCTTGAAAACGCGGCTTTTCTCCCGTAGGCGGGTGACGGGCTGACCGTCTTCCGTGTACTCGCCCGTGGGGGTTCGGTAGGTCGCGCGTGCTCTCCATCCATCGCGGAAAGCGTAGACGGTTCCCCCCTTGAGGGTGTATTTGGGTTCGGTCATTGCCCCTCCAAGCCTCTGTGCCCCATTTGTGCCCTAAACTTTGGCGCAAATACAGTCTATCAGAGTCAAACGTTGACAGCGCTTGGCAAAGAAACAGCAGGTAGATGGCTAGCGCGGTCAAGTGGGGTCACACGGGGTCAAACACTCCTAAAGCGGGTGTCGACGGCTCGAATCCGCCCGGGGGCACCAGAAGATTATGACGGCGTCGCGAGAGCGGCGCCGTTTCTGGTTTGTGGGGGCCGTCGGCGGATTCGAGCCGTCGACACCCGCGTCACCAATTTCCCGCGGGGGGAGTTTTCGAATCCGCCCGGGGGCACCAGAGGAATATCGAGCCCGGTACCGCTACGGTGCCGGGCTCTTCTGGTTCAATGCCATGTCAAAAACGAAGCGCCCGCTTGCTGGGGGAGCAAGCGGGCGCCTGTGAGCGAATATGTTTGCGGCGAGAGCCGTGATGAGCGGTGGGGTGGCGACTAGTTGGTCGTACCGGAATCGTCACCCGTGCCCGAGCCAGAGCCCGAACCCGAGCCAGAAAGTGCGACCGTCAGCGTAATCGTGCTGTCGGTGGACTGCTTGCCAGTGGGGGAGACGCCCGTAACGGTGGCATCCTCGTTACCGCTTACGGGATTGCCGTTCTGGTCACAGAAGCCGATGTTATAGAAACCGGCGTTGTTGAGCGCGGTGACGGCGGCGGAGATGCTCTTGCCGTACAGGTTGCCCGGAACACTGGCCTTGCCGGACTTCTTGGCAATGACGACGGTAATCGTGGCGCCGGGCTTCTGCTTGCCACTGGGGTTCCAGCTGATCACGGTGCCCTCGGTAACCGAGTCGTTCTCCTGGTAGCTAACGTCGACGCCAAAGCCTGCCATATCGAGGGCGTTGCGCGCCTGGGCCTCTGTCATGTCGGTCAGATCGGGGACGGACGTGGTATCCGGGCCGCTCGAGACCTTGTACGAGATGGTCGTGCCCTTCGCGACTTCCTTACCGGCTTCGGTGCCCTGCTCAAAGACCTGGCCCTCATCGGCCTCGTTGGCCTCCTCGGAGGCGTTGCCCTTCAGGCCAACGCTTGCCAGCGCGGCCTCGGCCTGGTCCTTGGTCAGGCCGACAAGCCGGGGAACCTCAACCTTCTCGGAGGGCTTGGGACCCTTGGAGATTACCAGGTTCACCTTGGTGCCCTTGGCCTTCTTGGTGTTGCCGTTGGGCGTCTGCTCGGCGACCTTGCCCTCGTCGACATCGTCGTTGTAGCTTTGGTCGATGGTGCCGACCTCGAGGCCGGCTTCCTTGATCAGCTCGACGGCAGTCTGCTGGTCCTTGCCCAGCACATCGGGCACGGTGACCTGCTCGCCGCCAAAGAGTCCTGTGGCAAAGGCCACCACGATGCCGATGACGGCAACGGCTGCCACCACGGCGGCGATGATCTTGTTCTTGTTGGATTTGGGCTTTTCGACCTCGTAGGAGCCGGTGGAGCCCGAAACCGAGCTACGGGCGGTATTCTGGCCGCTCACGCCCGAGACGGGACGCACCATGGCGCGCGTCTGATCGGAAAGCTCGCGAGTCTTGGTGGCGCCCAGCTCACCGGGGGCACCGATGATGCGCGTGGGCTCCGAGACGTTGACGGCACGGCCCGACAGGTAGCTGTTGAGCACCTGACGAAGCTCGTCGGCGGTCTGGAAGCGGTTTGCCGGGTCCTTCTCCATGCACTTGAGGATGATGCGCTCAAGGTCGGCGTCGACACCGGAGTTGATCTGGCTCGGCGGAATAGGCAGCTCGTTGACTTGCTTGAGTGCGACCGAGATGGCGTCGTCACCGTCAAAGGGAACGCGGCCGGTGGCGCACTCGTACATCACGACGCCCAGCGAGTAGATATCCGAGGTGGGGCCGAGGTCCTGACCGCGGGTCTGCTCGGGGCTGACGTAGTGGGCGGTTCCCAGCACGTTGTTGTCTTGCGTGAGGTGGCTGTTCTTGGCGCGCGCGATGCCAAAGTCCATCACCTTGATGTTGCCGTCGGGCAGCACCATGATGTTCTGCGGCTTAATGTCGCGGTGGATGATCTCGTGCTTGTGGGCGACCGAAAGCGCGGAGCTGATCTGCGAGCCGATCTGGGCGACCTTCTTGGGGTCGAGGGCGCCGTGGCTCTTGATGCCGCTCTTAAGGTCGGTGCCGCGCAGGTACTCCATGACGATGTAATAGGTGTCGCCGTCCTTGCCCCAATCGTAGACGCCCACGATATAGGGGGAGGAGAGACCGGCTGCTGCCTGGGCCTCCTGCTTAAAGCGTGCGGCGAAGGTTGCGTCGCCAGCATACTGCGGCAGCATGATCTTGACGGCAACCGTGCGGTCGAGGACCTGGTCCTGTGCACGGTAGACGGTCGCCATGCCGCCTGTTCCCACCTTATCCTTGAGGAGGTATCTTCCCCCGAGGACCCTCTGTTCCATTCCTGCTCCTAACATAACTATTCGCTCAACGATGTGTGTAGTACCTACGATGTGGCCGCTGGGGCCGTGTGGCGCGTTGCCGCTAACTCTTCGGCCGCGGCGCGCCTCGGGTGTCCGATTCGATCATGGGCATCACGCTCCCTGTGCGGCAAGCGCCGCGGTCAGGACGATACCGGCGATCTTGGCGGCCTTGACGTCATGCTTGTCGAAATCCTCCAAGGCCACCGAGATGGCGACCGTGGGTGAATCGTAAGGTGCAAAGCCAACGAACATCGAGTTGACGTTGGTGCCGCCGGTCTCGGCCGAGCCGGTCTTGCCGGCGACCTTGACGCCGGGGATCTGGGCATCGGTGCCGGTGCCGGACTGGACGACGGCAAGCATGGCCTGCTTGACCTGGTCGGCCGTGGCGGAGCTGACGGCCTGACCCAGCGAGCGGGACTGCGTGGTCTTGACCACGGTTCCGTCCGGGGCGAGTACCTGGGCTACAAAGTACGGGTCCATGACCACGCCGCTGTTAGCGATGGCGGCGGCAATCACGGCGTTTTGCATGACGGTGGTCTGCGGGCCGGGCGTGTGGTCCATGCCGACAGGCTGGCCGGCGCCGGCCCAGGCGGTCTCCCACTCGGTCATGAGCGACGGGTCGGCCATGATGGAGGCCGCGGAGGTCAGGTCCTGGCCGAGCTTTTGGCCGTAGCCAAAGGCGTTGGCAAACTGTACGAGCGTGTTTGCGCCAACTTCGTTTGCCACCTGGCCAAAGACGACGTTGGAGGACACGGCAAAGGCCTGCTGCAGGCTGATGGTGCCGTAGCTCTCGTTGGCATAGTTGGTGACCGGTGCGTTGCCGATGTCCATGGAGCCGGGCGCCTGGTAGGTGCTGGTAAGGCTGGCGGCACCGGTCTCGAGTGCCGCGGAAAGCGTAACGACCTTAAACGTTGAGCCCGGCGTGTACAGCGCGTCCATGGCGCGATTGTACATGGAGCCGTCCTCGCCGCCGCCCGTCTGCAGCAGGGCATCGATGTTGGTGTTGTCGTAGGTGGGCGAGCTGGCACATGCGAGCACCGCGCCGGTACGCGGGTCGATGACCACTACAGCGCCCTTAAAGCCCTTGAGTGCCTGCTCGGCAGCCGTCTGGATGCGCGAGTCGATGGTGAGCTTGGCGGTGTTGCCCGGCTGGGTCTGGCCCGCGAGCGACGCGATGGCGTTGTTCCAGCTGGAGTAATCCTTAGAGCCGGTGAGCGTGTCGTTCATGACGCTCTCGATGGCGGTGGTGCCATACTGCTGGCTCACGTAGCCAACCACGTGCGCTGCCAGGTTACCGTTGGGGTAGGAGCGTACGTAGGTGCCGTCCTCCTGTTGCAGCGACTCGGCCAGCGTCACGCCGTCGGACGTGATGATGGAACCGCGCTGGATGTACTTGGAGCGGGCGATGGTGTGGTTGTTGGTCGGCATGTCCTGATAGTCCTTGGCCTTGATGACCTGGACATAGGTGAGGTTGCCGATAAGGATGGCGAACAGCGCCGTAAAGGCGAGCACCGCGCGGGTTAGACGGTTGGCGAGCGCCACGCGGCCGAGCACACCGGATTCAGGTGTGTCGAGCAGGCGACGGCGCATGCGCGAGCCGACGGAATGGCTGGCGCTGGCGGAGGGAGAAGCGGGGGGGCCATCAGCTT
>UQIT01000025.1 GCA_900541175.1 uncultured Collinsella sp. | reverse complement strand
CGAGGCCGAGCGCAAAATGGATTCTAAAAAACACCTTGCCAAATAGGAGCGTCAGACCAGGAAACCCCCTTATCCGCGCATCCGAAGGAGCAGGATAAGGGGGTTTCCATGGTCGAGGACGTTCTGAAAACTAAGTCCAGCACGGGCCCGGACGATAACAACCGGCTACAGGTCGATATGCGATTCCTTGATCGGGAACGGCTCCGCGAAGTGGCACGCGCAGCAGTGGCCCGGTGCGACTTCCTTAAACTCGGGAAGCTTCTCAGAGCAGATGCCCTGCGCGATCGGGCAGCGAGTGTGAAAACGGCAACCGGTCGGCGGATCCAGCGGTGACGGCGGATCGCCAGCGAGGATGATGCGCTTGCGCGTCTTCTGGATATCAGGATCGGGCACCGGCACAGCAGACAGCAGCGACTGCGTGTACGGATGGTGAGGCTCACTGTAGAGCGTCTTCCAGTCCGAAACCTCGACCATCTTGCCCAGATACATAACGGCAACGCGATCGGAGATGTGCTGTACGACGGACAGGTCGTGGGCGATAAACAGATATGCGGTACCGAACTTGTCCTGCAGTTCCTTGAGCAGGTTCAGAACCTGGGCCTGAATGGACACATCCAGAGCGGAAACCGGCTCGTCGCAGATAATCAGCTTGGGCTTCAGCGCAAATGCGCGGGCGATGCCGACACGCTGGCGCTGGCCGCCCGAGAACTCGTGCGGATAGCGGTTGATGTGCTCGGGGTTCAGACCGACGACGTCCAGCAGCTCGCGGACACGCTCGATACGCTCTTCCTTGGTGCCCACGCCATGAATGGTCATGGGCTCAGAGACAATCTCGCCGATGGTCATACGGGGATTCAGCGAAGCATAGGGGTCCTGGAAGATGAACTGCATCTCGCGACGCATATCCTTGATCTCGTGCTTGCTCATCTCGGCAACGTCTTTGCCCTGGAAGAACACTTTGCCTGCCGTCGGCTTGGTCAGGCGCATGATGGTGCGGCCCGTGGTGGACTTACCGCAACCAGACTCGCCGACCAGGCCAAAGGTCTCGCCCGGATAAATCTCGAACGAAATGTCATTCACAGCAGAGACGACACGCTTGGAGAAGCGCTTGGCGAACATGCCGGACTCAGCGGGGAACTCCTTAGAGAGGTGCTCGACCTTCAGCAGCGGAGTACGCTCGTTGGTATCTGCCATTACGCCTCGCCTCCCTTCTTGGAATCCTTGCGCGTACGGGACGTCTCAGGAGCGTTCTTGAGGAACTCGGGGTCACCGGAGTAGTGGCACGCAGAGTAATGACCAGACTCGGTGACAACGCGCTCGGGGCGCTGCTTGCGGCACTTGTCCGTCGCATAGGGACAACGAGGCGAGAACACGCAGCCCTCAGGCAGGTTCATGAGCGAAGGCGGGTTGCCGTGAATCGGCGTAAGCGGCTTCTTCTCTTCGATGGCCTGCTCCGGGATGGAGCGGATAAGACCCCAGGTGTAGGGGTGGCGACTCTCGTAGAAGATTTCCTCAGCAGTACCGAACTCGACGGGACGGCCGGCGTACATAACCATGATCTTATCGGCCATATCGGCAACGACGCCCAGGTCATGGGTAATCATGATGATGGCGTTGCCGTTCTTCTCCTGCATTTCCTGCATGAGCTCGATAATCTGAGCCTGAATGGTAACGTCCAGAGCCGTCGTGGGCTCGTCGGCAATCAGGATATCGGGATCGCAGGCAAGAGCCATAGCGATCATGACACGCTGACGCATACCGCCGGAGAACTGGTGCGGATACTCATTGACGCGTTTCTCGGGCTCGGGGATACCCACGAGGTCCAAAAGCTCGGTAGCGCGCTTGAGCGCCTCCTGCTTGGAGTAGCCACGGTGCAGACGAAGGCCCTCGCCCACCTGCTTGCCGATCTTATAGACCGGGTTCAAGGAGGTCATAGGATCCTGGAAGATCATCGCGATGTCGTTTCCGCGAATGTGCTGCATCTCTTCCTCGGTCATCTCGAGGATAGAACGACCGCGATAGCGAACGTCGCCGCCCTCGATCTTTCCCGGAGGCATCGAGATGAGGCCCATGATGGTCATGGCGGTCACGGACTTACCGGAGCCGGACTCACCGACGACACCCAGGGTCTCGCCGCGATCGAGCGTGTAGGACACACCGTCGACAGCGCGAACGACACCATCCTCGGTATGGAAATACATCTTAAGGTCATCGACCTCGAGCAGATGCTGGCCCTCGGGAACCGGCTGGTCCTTCAGGTCCACATAGTTCTTGTTCTTCTTCATCCTTATGCGTCCTTCATCTTGACGTCGAGGGCGTCGCGCAGACCGTCACCCAGCAGGGTGAAGGCGAGCACCGTCGAGAGAATTGCCAGACCGGGCATGATCATCATCCAGGGAGCAGTCAGAAGATACTGCTGACCGTCCTGAATCATGGAGCCCCACGAAGGCGTAGGCGGAATAACGCCCATGCCGAGGAAGGACAGAGCGGACTCGGTCAGAATGGCGCCACCAATGTTCATGGTCGCGTAGACCACGATGGAGGCGACGGAGTTCGGGAAGATGTGACGCACTACGATACGAGCATCAGATGCACCCATCGCGCGCGCAGCGTCAACATAGTCGTTTTCTTTGACCGTCAAGATTGCAGAGCGGAAGACGCGCGCAATCGAAGGCCAGCCGAGAATACCGATGGCGATAAAGACGTTCTGAAGACCACGGCCGATAACGGCGATCATGGCGACAACGAACAGCACGTACGGGAACGCCAGGAAGATGTCCGCACAGCGCATGATGATCGTATCCCAGATCCCGCCGTAGAAACCGGCCAGAGCACCCATGACCAGACCGATCACCGTGGAGATCGCGGTGGCCATAATGCCGACGGACAGCGAAACGCGTGCACCGTAGATAACGCGGACGAGAATGTCGCGACCAAGGGCGTCGGTGCCAAACGGGTGCTCTGCACACGGAGCCAACAGCGACGTCTCGGCCATGGTGGTCGAGTCGGAAGCCGTCGGCGAACCGAGCCAGGGCTTAGCCCACAGATCTGCGGTCAGGGCAACCAAAACGACGATGATGATCCAGCAGACACCGATAACGGCGAGCTTGTTCTTGCGAAGACGCTTAAAAGCGTCACCCCACAGCGTGCGGGACTTGGCGGGAGCAGATGCGGCCTTGGTGGCGGTAGCCTGCTCCTGAGACTGAGAATCAGTTTCCTGCATGAGACGTACCTCCCTTAGGCCTTATCCGACGGACCGCCAAGGCGGATGCGCGGGTCGAGGAATGCATAGCTAATGTCGACGAGCAGGTTAATCACCATGACGACGACGACGATGAGCGTAACGCCGCCCATAACGATGGGCCAGTCACGCATGCTAATGGCGCGATAGACCTCATAGCCGATACCGGGCCAGTTAAAAACCGTCTCGGTCAGGATGGCGCCCGAAAGCATGCCACCAAAGTCGACACCAATATAGGTAACGACGGGGATGAGTGCATTCTTAAGCGCATGCTTGACGATGATCGCGCGATTGGAGAGACCCTTGGCCTTTGCCGTACGGATGTAATCCTGGTTCATGACGTCAAGCAGCTGCGAGCGCATAATGCGGGCGGCATAAGCGGTCGAAACCGAAGCCAGCGTAATGGTCGGAAGCACATAGTGCATCCAATCCTGATACTGAGAGCTGGAACCGCCGGCACCCGAGATCGGCATGGAGATTGCACCGCCCGTAGCGTCCTTGAGGATGACGCCAAAGAGCAGCTGCAGCAACATACCGAGCCAGAAGGCCGGGACCGCAACGAGGATCGACGTGGTGAGCGTTACCAAAATATCCCAGAAGGAATAACGCTTTACCGCCGAAATGATACCCGCACCGATACCCATGATTGCCTCGAGCACGATGGCGCACGCGGCAAGTTTGACCGTATACGGATACTTCTGGGCAAAAATTTCCGTAACCGGCAGCTTGCGCTGATACGAATTGCCCAGATCGCCATGAAGCAGGCCGTTCATGTAATACAAGTAACGGTCCACGAGCGACGTTTGAACGGGGTCGCCGTTCTCGTCAAGGATCGCGTTGCCGTCCTCGTCCGACTGGACCAGGTGATAGCGGACGCGAAGCTGAAGCTCCACCTCGGGGGACAGAGCCTTGTCTCCACCGATCAGCTTGATCGGATCTCCCGGCACGATATTCTGAAGGGCGAACAGAATCAGCGTAACGCCCAAAAATACCGGGATGAACTGAAGCACACGTTTAACGATGTACTTACCCATACCACTCCCCTATCTAGGGATTAACCTAAATGGGATGCCGATCGCCAGACCGGCATCCCAAAATTACCATCAGCCAGTTTACCCCAGGTTAGGGAGAACTGTATGTTTCCCATGAGGTCTACGTAAATACTTGACCCTCACGGAAGCTGCAAACTCTTAGGCGAGCTCAGCGGTACCCAGCTCAGCGTGCTTCTGCGGATCGACATAGAGGTGCTTGATGCGATCGGAGCCGACGATGGTGTGCGTGTAGAACATCACCGGGATGACCGGGCAGTCGGCAGCGACCATAGCGTCGGCCTCCTGCATCTTAGCAACGCGCTCTTCGTCGTCAACCGTGGTGCGAGCCTCGTTGACCTTGGCGTCGAACTCGGGGTTGTTGTAACCGGAGCGGTTGTCGCCACCGAGGGAGTCGGAGTGGAACAGCGGATACAGGAAGTTGTCCATAATCGGGTAGTCGGCAATCCAACCCAGACGACCGAACTGATAGTTAAAGTTCTGGTACTGCTCGAGCAAGGCAGACCACTCAGGGGTATCGGAGACAGCGGTAACGCCAACCTTGGCGAGGTCACCGATGATGGACTCCATGATCTCCTTGTGGCCACCATCCTGGTTGTAGGAAAGGGTCACGTTAATGCCACGATCGCCGTTAGCGCCAGCGGGAGCAACCTTGTCCAGGTACTCGTTAGCCTTGTCGACGTCGTAGGCGCAGAACTCCCATGCGCCCTCCTTGTAGCCATCGATGCCCGGAGGAACAATGCCGTCGGCGGGGGTACGGGTACCCTTGAAGATAGTCTTGCAGATGGCCTCACGGTTGATGGCCAGGGAGATACCCCTGCGCAGGTCGGCGTTGTTAAACGGCTCGGCCGTGTTGTTGCAGGTCAGGTAGTAGGTGGAAGGCTCGGAGCCGAGCAGCATGCGCTCGCCGTCACCCATGGTGTAGCCGTCCTTGGACACGCCGCGATCCTTCTTGGCGGCGTCGATCTGAGCAACGGGAACGTCGCAGACATCGAGGTTACCGGCCTGGAACTCCTTGTAAGCGGTCTCCATGTCCTTGATGACCTGGAAGTGGATGCCATCGATCTTGGCCTTGTCGCCATAGTAATCGTCGAACTTCTTGAGGTTGATCTCCTGACCATCCTCCCACTTGCCGTCCATCATGAACGGGCCGTTACCGACCGGTGCAAGGTAGAAGCTCTTGGCATCGGACTCGGCGCACTCGGGAACCGGGGCCAGAGCCGGGTGAGAGGCGACGAAGGGGAAGTCGGCGTAAGCGGAAGACAGCTTGACGACGAGGGTCTCATCGTCGGGGCAGGTAACACCGCTGAGTTCAGTAGCGTTACCGGCAAGCAGATCGTCATAGCCCTCGACCATGGAAAGGTGATAGGAGACCTCGGAAGGGCCATACTCGGTAGCGATGGCCGACTTGGTGTTGACCAGACGCTCCCAACCGAGCTTGAAGGACTTGGAGGTAACGTCGTCACCGTTGTGGAACTTGGCCTTCTTGATCTTGAAGGTGAACTCGGTGGCGTCGTCGTTGGCCTCGAAGGACTCGCAAGCCAGCGGAACGATCTCGCCCTTCTCGGCGTCATAAGAGGTCAGAGCGTCAAAGAGCTGGTACTCGACCTGAGTGCCCTGGTCCTCCTGGACATTGTAGGGGTCGATGCAGACCGGGTTGTTGATGTAGAAGTTCAGCGTCGAACCGGACTCAGAACCGGAAGCGTCGCCGCCCTTCTTGCCGCATGCGGCAAGAAAAGCCATGGAGCTCGCAGCAAGGGTACCGCCGACAAAGGCGCGACGACCCATAACGGGCTGGTGGAACATAGAATCAGCCATGCCATCCTCCTTATGAGATAGGACAAAGTAAGTTCGGTCGGGCAACGTCAAGACAGCCCAATCGAACCATTCAAACGCGGTCCGCCGTTTTGGCTGGTTATACAAAGCGGACCAACGTATTGCAATACAGTAGCGCATTTTATGCACGATTTGGGGCTAATTCCGGTTAACGGTCGAGATTTTCTTTAGTTGGGCGAAGTATATGAGGATATTTTGACTCTGTTACAAATATGTAAACAAAAAGGGTCCCGCACTTGCGGGACCCTTTTCAAGTATTTATGCGGCTCGTGATTAGTAGCCCACGATGCCCTGCGGGAAGAAGAACATGCACAGCACGACGCACACGGCAAACACGACAGCCATGATGACGGTCAGGCGGTCAAGGTTCTGCTCCATAACGCCCGTGGCAGAGCTGGAGTTATACAGCGAGCTGGCAATCATATCCGAAACGCCGGTACCCTTACCGGAATGCATCAGGACGAGAATCGTCAGCGCCACGGCAGAAACAGCCCAAACGACAAACAGAAGAATCTGGAACGGACCCATAGATAAGCTCCTTAATAGAACAGTTCAAACTCCAGTACTGTACCACAATCCCCCGCTCTCCCCTACCTGCCACTCAAGGACGGGGTGGAAATGGCAGAAATACCAAAAGGGGGGTTGTCCGGTTGTGGACAACCCCCTTGCTAGAAAACGGTATTTGTTTTCTATTAGGCCTCGGTAGCGAGCACGCGGCCCGTCATCTCGGCGGAAGGCTCAATACCAGCCATGGTGAGCATGGTCGGAGCGATATCGGAAAGACGGCCGTCCTCGATACCGGTGAGCTTGGCCTTCTCATCAACGATGATGAACGGCACGCGGTTGGTGGTGTGAGCCGTAAACGGATGCTTGGAACCGTCGGAAGCAACGTCAAACATGTGATCGGCGTTGCCGTGGTCGGCGGTAATCAGTGCAAAGCCGCCCTTGGCGAGAATCGCCGGGACAACCTTGGACAGGGCATCGTCAACAGCCTCAACGGCCTTAACGGCAGCGTCGAAGACACCGGTGTGACCAACCATGTCGCAGTTCGCGAAGTTCACGATGTAGAAATCAGCGCGATCCTCGTTGATGGCGGCGACGAGCTTCTCGGTAACCTCGGGAGCGCTCATCTCGGGCTGCAGATCGTAGGTAGCAACCTTGGGGGAAGCGACGAGCACGCGCTCCTCGCCCTCCTTGGGCTCCTCGATGCCACCGTTGAGGAAGAACGTCACGTGGGCGTACTTCTCGGTCTCGGCAGTGTGCAGCTGCTTCAGGCCATTGGCGGCGATAACGTCGGCCAGGACGTTCTCGGGGAACGTCTTGGGGAAGGCGACCTCGACGTCAAACGTCGGATCATACTCGGTCATCGTCACAAAGTGCGAAAGCTTGATCTGCTCGCGCTCAAAGCCGTCGAACTCCTTGTCCGTGAACACGCGGGTCATCTGACGAGCGCGGTCGGGACGGAAGTTGAAGAAGATGGCCGCGTCGCCCTCGTGAATGCCCTCGTTGTGGGCAGCGAAGGGCTCGACGAACTCGTCGCCGCGCGGGTCCTTCTCGTAGTAGGCCTTGATACCGGCAACGGGGTCGGTATCAGCATCGGACGCGTTGACCATGACGTCGTAGGCGCGCTGGATGCGCTCCCAACGATTATCGCGGTCCATGGCCCAATAACGGCCCGAGACGGTGGCAACGCGAGCGTCGCAACCGGTCTCCTCGGAGATCTTAGCCAGGAAGGCGCAGAACTCACTCATGTAGCCGGCACCGGACTGCGGGTCAACGTCGCGGCCATCCATGAAGGCGTGGACGCGAACGGTCTTGACACCGTGCTCGGCAGCCATCTTGACCAGGGCCTCGACGTGGTTCATGTGAGAATGAACACCGCCAGGGCTCATAAGACCCATGAGGTGAAGGGTCTTGCCGTCAGCCTTGACGTCGTCCATAGCCTTGACGAAGACCTCGTTCTTGGCGATGGAGCCATCCTTGATGGCGTTGTTGATGCGCGAAAGCTCCTGGAACACGATACGGCCGGCACCGATGTTGAGGTGACCCACCTCGGAGTTGCCCATCTGACCGTCGGGAAGGCCCACGTCCTCGCCCGAAGCGCCGAGCGTAGTGTGGGGATACTTCTCGTACAGGCTATCAAGGAAGGGCGTCTTGGCAGCGGCGACGGCGTTCTCGCCATCGGCCGGAGCAAGGCCGCAGCCGTCCATGATAATCAGGAGTGCAGGAAGATGACGCTGTGCCATATGTCCTACTCGCCTGCCTTGACGACCATAGAGGCGAAGTCGGCAGCCTTGAGCGAAGCGCCGCCCACGAGGGCGCCGTCAACGTCGGGCTTGGCGACGAGCTCGGCAATGTTGCCGGGCTTGGCGGAACCACCGTACAGGACGCGGATGCCGTCGGCGAGCTCCTCGCCAAACATCTCCTTGAGGGTCTCACGGATAGCGCCGCAGACCTCCTGAGCGTCCTCAGCAGTAGCGGTCTTGCCGGTGCCGATGGCCCAGATGGGCTCGTAGGCGACGACGACCTGCTTGGGGCAGGTGATCTCAAGACCAGCAAGGCCAGCCTTGACCTGGTTCACGACGTGCTCGACATAGGTGCCGGCCTCGCGGACCTCGAGGGACTCGCCGCAGCAGAAGACGGGAACAAGACCGGCGGCAACGAGGGCCTTGGCCTTCTTGTTCTGGTCCTCGTCAGTCTCGTGGAAGTAGTCACGACGCTCGGAGTGGCCGATGATGCAGTAGGTGCAGCCAGCGGACTTGAGCATGTCGCAAGAGGACTCACCGGTGAAGGCACCCTTGGCCTCCCAGTACACGTTCTGTGCACCGAGGGCGATGGGGGCAGCCTGAATGCGGTCATGAACCGTGGTGATGTCGATGGTCGGAGGGCAGACGAGCACCTCGACGCCAGCCGGAACCTCGGGCAGAGCCTGAGCCAGCTCGTCGGCGAGCTTGGCGGCCTCGGCGACGTCGTTGTTCATCTTCCAGTTACCAGCGATAAGAAGGGTGCGATTAGGCATCGAGAAGCGCCTCCACTCCGGGCAGGGCCTTACCCTCGACGAGCTCCATGGAAGCGCCACCACCGGTGGAGATCCAGCTCATCTTGTCGGCCAGGTTGAACTTGTTGACAGCTGCGACAGAGTCGCCACCGCCGATGATCGAGGTGCAGTCGGCCTCGGCGACAGCCTCGGCGATAGCCTGGGTGCCGTGAGCGAAGTTATCGAACTCGAAGACGCCCATGGGGCCGTTCCAGAACACAGTCTTGGCGCCCTTGACAGCCTCGGCGTAAAGTTCCTCGGTCTTAGGACCGATGTCCATGCCCTCACGGTCGTCAGGGATAGCGTCGGAAGCGACAACCTCGGGGACAGCGTCCTCACCAAAGTGATCGGCAACACGGTTGTCGATGGGGAGCAGGATCTTGACGCCCTTCTCCTCGGCCTTCTTGAGCATTTCGCCAGCGCGCTCGACCCAGTCCTCTTCCTTGAGAGACTGACCGACGGACAGGCCCTGAGCCAGGAAGAAGGTGTAGGCCATACCGCCACCGATGATCAGGGTGTCAGCAGAGTCGATAAGGTGATCGAGAACGCCGATCTTGGAGGAAACCTTGGAACCGCCGACGATGGCGACGAAGGGGCGCTCGGGCTCGGCGAAGATGCCGGTCAGCGTGTCGACCTCCTTCTCGAGCAGGAAGCCAGCGACGGCAGGCAGGTAAGCGGCGGGGCCCACGACGGAACCCTGGGCGCGGTGAGCGGTGCCGAAGGCATCGAGAACGAAGACGTCACCATAAGAAGCGAGCTTCTTAGCGATCTCGGGATCGTTCTTCTTCTCACGCTTATCGAAGCGGACGTTCTCGAGAACGAGGACCTTGCCCGGCTCGACGGCGGCAACGGCCTCGGCGGCCTTCTCGCCGTAAGTGTCGGCGACAAAGGTAACGTCGAGACCGGAGAGCTCGGCGAGCTTCTTGGCGACGGGCTCGAGGGACAGCTCGGGCTGGAAGCCGGTGCCATCGGGACGGCCGAGGTGGCTCATGAGGATGACGCGAGCGTTGTGCTCAACGAGATAGTTGATGGTGGGCAGGGCAGCCTTGATACGGGTGGTGTCGCCAACGACGCCATCCTTGATAGGCACGTTGAAGTCAACGCGGACGAGAACGCGCTTGCCGTCGACATCGATGTCGCGGACGGTCTTCTTGGTAAAGGCCATGTTTGCTTCTACCTTTCGTACGTGTCTGCCTCCCATTACGGCAGACGATTTCTTATAAAAAGGGCGCGACCCTAGGGTGTAAGCCCTATAAGGCCGCGCCCTTCTTTAGACGCTCAACGAGCTATTCGCTAAAAGCCAAATTAGGCAACGAACTTCTCGAAGTACTTGATGGTGCGGACCATCTGAGAGGTGTAAGAGTTCTCGTTGTCGTACCAAGAGGTGACCTGAACGAGGGTCTGGCCGTTGCCGAGGTCAGAGCACATGGTCTGAGTGGCGTCGAAGATGGAGCCGTGGGTCTCGCCGACGATGTCGCGGGAGACGATCTGGTCCTCGTTGTAGGCGAAGGTATCGGGGATGGTCTCGGCGTAGGCCTTCATGGCAGCGTTGACCTCGTCGACGGTGACCTTCTTGTCAACGACGGCGTAGAGGTTGGTCAGCGAGCCGGTCGGCGTCGGGACGCGCTGGGCGGCACCGATGAGCTTGCCGTTGAGCTCGGGGAGAACCAGGCCGATGGCCTTGGCAGCGCCCGTGGTGTTCGGGACGATGTTCTCGGAGCAGGCGCGGGAGCGACGGAAGTTGCCCTTGCGCTGCGGGCCGTCGAGCGGCATCTGGTCGCCGGTGAAGGCGTGGATGGTGGTCATGATGCCGGAGACGATGGGGGCGAAGTCGTTCAGGCCCTTGGCCATCGGGGCGAGGCAGTTCGTCGTGCAGGAGGCAGCGGAGATGATGTTGTCATCAGCGGTCAGCGTCTCATGGTTGACGTTGTACACGATGGTGGGCAGATCGCTGCCAGCCGGAGCGGAGATGACGACCTTCTTGGCGCCAGCGTTGATGTGGGCCTGAGCCTTAGCCTTGCTGGTGTAGAAACCGGTGCACTCGAGAACGACGTCGACGTCGAGGTCGCCCCAAGGCAGGTTGTTGGCGTCGGCCTCCTTGTAGATCTTGATCTCCTTGCCGTCAACGGTGATGGAATCCTCGCCAGCAACGACCTCGTGATCGCGAGCGTAGTTGCCCTGCGTGGAGTCGTACTTCAGCAGGTAAGCGAGCATATCGGGAGAGGTGAGGTCGTTGATAGCGACGATCTCGGAGCCCTCATGACCGAACATCTGACGGAAAGCCAGACGACCGATGCGACCGAAGCCGTTAATAGCAACCTTTACTGCCATTGTGTCTCCTTTCGTAAGGCCCCCGCGAGCTACAGCGCCCGCCGTTGAGGCCCACAAACTAACCACTCGCCTAATATACCTTTTTTTTGACTTGAATTTCACGAGAATGCTCGAAATTGAAAATCAAATTTGCGTTAAAACGCTTTAAAGAATAAAATAGCAGCTAAATCCGTATATAAGTCGATACTTTAACCTACCTGTTTGCTTCAATGAGCTTTTCAAGCCTCAAAACTCGATGGTAGAGGGCAGACTTCGACAAGGGAGGGTCAGCCATCTCCCCTAAATCACGCAGCGAAAGATCGGGATAGCGCTCGCGCAGGTCGCAAAAGACCGCCAAGGCATCCGGAAGCGTGTCGCGCAAACCCCGCTGTTCGAGCTCATCGATAAGCGCAAGCTGATGTTGGGCAGCACCGGCGCTTCTGGTCTGGTTGGCGAGCTCGGCGTTCACGCGACGGTTCACATCGTTCTTAACCAACTTGACCGCGCGCGCCTCCTCAATCTCGGCAACGCTGCGCTTGGCACCAATCAGCTTTAAAAGATGCTCGATTTCCTCGGCACTCTTAATGTACACGGCATATGACCCCCGCCGTGCATTAACACGAGCATGGACCCCAACCTGCTCCAACAGATCGCAAAGCCCCTTGGCATATTGCTCGCCCTGCACCGCGATCTCCAAATGAAAATCGCCGCGTGGATCGGCCACGAAGCCGCCCGCGATGAGCGCGCCGCGGATATAGGCAAGCCTGCAGCAAGGACGGGCAACGATATGTCGGGGCACGCCGGCAACAAGTCCTCCCCTACGGTCGAGGATACCCAGCAGCACCAGAGCCTTATCCAGGTCGGGTTGATCGGGCAAGGTGATGAGGTAGTTTCGAACCTTATGCAATACAGATTTACGGACGGTGAACTCCGTTTTGAGCTTAAGGATGCGATGCGTCAGCGTGATCATCGTGCGCGCAACGGCTCCCGTCTCAGTCGCAACCGTCAAACGATACCGCCCAGAGCCGGTAAGCGAGAGCGTACCGCTCACGCGCGTGAGGGCGGCAAGCGTCGACAAATCGCAGTATTCACATTCGGGTTCGCAGCGCGCAAGCTCGTCGCGCACCTCAGCGGTAAACGACATGCAGGCCTATGCCTTCGTGTTGGCGCGCGACAGGTCGCGGTGGGAAATGCTCACGTGATATTGGGCGCCTTCCAAATAACGTGCCGTGGCCTCGGCGATGGCAACGCTGCGGTGTTGACCGCCCGTGCAGCCGATGGCAATAGAAAGCTGTGGCTTGCCCTCCGCGATATAGCCGGGCATGACCGTATCGAGCAGCTGCGTCCAAGCTTTCCAGAACTCCTGGGTCTTGGGATGGTCCAGAACAAAGTCGGAGACCTTCTTATCGAGACCGGTCATGGTGCGCATCTCGGGATCGTAGAACGGATTGGGCAGGAAGCGAACGTCGATCATAATGTCCGCCTCGACGGGCATACCGTGCTTAAAGCCAAACGAGAACACGTGAACGTCCATGAGCTGCTGATCGGACAGCTCGGAAAATGCCATACGTAGCTTGTTGCGCAGCGCAGAGGTGCGCAGACGGCTCGTGTCGATAATCATATCGGCTCGGTCGCGCACGCCCTGAAGCTGAAGGCGCTCGCGCTGAATGGCATCGGCCGTAGTCTCCCCCGGCTTGGCAATGGGATGACGGCGGCGATTTTCGCTGTAGCGACGAATCAGCACCTCGTCAGAAGCCTCCAGGAACACGATGTCGCAGCTCATCTCGCGCTCTTCGAGCGCGGCGACCGCATCGAGCAACTCGTCAAACAGTCCCTGGCTACGCAAATCGCAGGTGACGGCGAGATGCCTGCCCACGCCCGTATTGATGCCGACGAGCTCGGCAAGCTGGGCGATGAGACGCGGAGGCAGGTTATCGATGCAAAAATAGCCCATGTCCTCGAACACGTGCATGGCCTGCGTGCGGCCCGATCCGGACATTCCGGTGATGATGACGATATCGGGGATGCGCTCCGAGCGCTCCGCCGCATCCATGGCATCTCCCTTTTGCATGTGCTGCCTCCCGAAAACAAGCGCGGGACCCAGCAACCCGGATCCCGCGCGGTCAATTGCCTATATTGAGTATACCGCCCCGAGCGGATACGAGGCCTGTCTTACGCCTCAAGTGCAGCCTTGAACCAACTCGTAATACTCGTGGGGTGCGTGATGGCGGTGCCGACGACAACGGCCCAGGCGCCAGCATCGATCGCGGCGCGAGCCTCCTCGGGCGTATGCACGCGACCCTCGCAAATGATAGGAAGGCCGGGGAATTCCTCAGTCGCCTGACGCAGGAGCGGCAGGTCGGGGCCATCGGCCATGGTGCAGTCGATGGCGGCGACGCCGTGAGAAAGCGTGGTGGATACCAGGTCAAAGCCCATATCAACAGCACGGCGAATATCCTCGATGGTGGCACAATCCGCCATCAGGAGCACACCCTCCTCGTGCAGCGGGCGGAAGGTATCCTCGACCGTCTTGCCATCGGGGCGCGGACGATCGGTGGCGTCGATCGCCACGATATCGGCACCGGCAGCAACGCAGGCGCGAGCGTGACGCAGCGTCGGCGTGATGTAAACGCCCTCGTGCCCATCCTTCCACAGGCCGATGACGGGAACCTCACAGCGACCCTTAATGGCGGCAATGTCGGCAAGGCCCTGGCAGCGAATGGCGGCGGCGCCGCCGAGCTCGCAAGCGCGAGACATTTGCGCCATGGTCTCGGGCGTACGAAGCGGCTCGCCCATATACGCCTGAACGCTCACGACGAGCTTGCCCTTCAGGGACTGGATCAAAGGATCAACGGTCATGTTCGACTCAACCTTTCTCAAAAACAGCCTTCTGAGACACCGCACCTTGACGTTCAAACCGTCGCTCGCGTACCGAAGTACGCTTCGCTCCTCTTTCACGTCAATCTGCGGCACCTCAGAAGGCGCACTTGGTAGCTATGTTTATTTCAACGACGCAAGAAGGTGTTCGGCGGCACCGATGAGCGGAGCATCGCCCTCAAGAGAACCGATGAGGATCGGCGTGTTCTGAAGCGGATCGAGCGCCTGGCTGGCATAGCCCTCGTGCACCGAATCCTTCCACGTCTGCGAACGCCAATCGGGACCTTGGTGAATCACGCCGCCCGAAAGCACGATGACCTCAGGGTCCAGGATGTTAGCGAGCGAGCCCAAGCTGGCCCCCAGCGCAAAGCCGGCGTCATGGATGACCTCGGTCGCCTTTGCGTCGCCCGCACGGCACAGGTCGTTCACATCGCGACCGACCGAAGGACGGCTGGGGTCGACGCGACCAAAGCGCTCATCGTACATACGACCAATGGAAGTGCCCGAAGCTACCGACTCCAGATGGCCGGAACGCCCGCAGGCGCAGGGAATGCCGGCGGCAGCCGAGCACTCGATGTGGCCCATATGGCCGGCAGCACCATGGAAGCCCTGCATCACGCGGCCGTTCTCGACATATGCGCCGCCGATGCCCGTACCGATGCCAAGACACAAAACGGAGAACTTGCCCTTGCCGACGCCCCAGTGGGCCTCACCCAGAGCATGAGCCTGCACGTCGCCTACGACGGCAACGGGAAGACCGAGGTCCTCGCGCAGGCGCGGCCCCAACTGAACGCCGGACCAGCCGGGCATGATCTCGTTGGCATACGCGATGGCGCCCGTCTTGGGATCGACGACGCCGGCGGCACCGATGCCGACGCCAAGGACCTCGACATCGGGATTCGCCTCGAGAGCAGCCTTGATGGACGCCTCGATACGCTGGAAGACGGCCTCGCCGCCCTCTTGGGCCTCAGTGGGAACCTCGGCCTCAAAAACGGGATGAGGCACGCTGCCGTCAGCCGGGTACTCCATGATGGCAGTCGCGATCTTAGTTCCGCCGATATCGACAGAGCAGACGTACTTGTTCTCCATGTCGCTCTCCTTAGGAGATAAAAAACAACTACAGGAAATGCGCCGTCAGGCTAGCCGTCACAGCGCGGTAAAGGTTTTCCAGATGCCCGAGATCGCCGAGAAACCGTGTGGCCATTGACCTAATGGGTCATGGCCGCACGGTTGAACGGCGAGGTCGGGTGCCTGGGAAAGCTTTAAAGGAGACCGTTGTCCTGGAGGACCTTGCGAATCGCCTCGACGTTCTCGCCGGTCATGGCCTTCACCGGGCGCGGCATGGTCGGGCTGTCGAAGATGCCCATGAGGTTCATAGCGGTCTTGAAGGCGCCGACGCCACCGGCATAGCCCTGGACGCCCGAGGTGACATCCCAGATGTGCGAAATCTCATTGAGGCGATCCTGCTCGGCCTTGACGGTAGCCCAGTCACCAGCCTGAGCGGCCTTCCACTGACGCACGTAGCCCTCGGGCTCAACGTTGGCGAGACCCGGGACGGAACCGTCGGCGCCACCGAGGTAGGCGCCGTCGACAACAACCTCGTGGCCGGTGAGAATGCTCATCGGATGGCCGTTCTTCTCGTTCTCCTGAACGAGGTAGCGGAACGAGATGTCATCACCCGAGGAATCCTTGACGCCGGCCAGAACGCCCTCGGCGCCGAGCTTGGCAAGGAGCTTCCAGGGGAGCTTGGTGTGAACGCAGACGGGAATGTCATAGGCAAAGATGGGCAGGTCGAGCTCCTCGTGCAGGATGCGGAAGTGCTCCTCGACCTCGGTCATGCCCTGCAGGGCATAGAACGGGCAGGTGGCGACGAGGGCATCGGCGCCCAGCTCCTGGGCGACCTTGCCGTGCTCGATCATGCGCTCGGTCTCGGTATCGATGATGCCGACCAGAACGGGAACGCGGTGATCGACGATACGAACGGCCTCGGCGATAATCTGGCGACGGCGCTCGTCGGTGGAGAAGACGACCTCGCCCGAGGATCCCAAGAAGAACAGGCCATCGACGCCGGCATCGATCATGCGGTTGATGCTGCGCTCAAAGGAGGCAACGTCGAGCTGGTGATCTTCGGTATCGGGAACAACGACGGGAGGGATAACGCCGGTGAATTTCTGAGTTGCCACAAGAATCTCCTTAGCTGTCTGGCGGGCGGCCCTATGCCACCCACTCTTGTTGGCAGTGTCCAGGCCGTCTAGGCCAAAGAACACGAGTAGAACGTTTGGTTAAAAAAGTCGACGACTTCATTTTCGAACGCATTGATGCGCTCGTGAGCGTATTTTGCATAGATGATATGCCTCCGGTCACACTCAAGACCGTTGAATACGGCAAACTGATCCTTGGGATCGCTCACGGTATCCATAAGCGATGTGCCCATGAGCACCGATCCGCGCACCCGAGACGACAGCGCCTCGAGGCCGCCAGGAAGCGGATTGGCAACCGCCGTGCAGGCGAGGCCCCGCTCGTCCAGAGCAGAAACCGCCAGCGCGACTCCGCCGCCAAGACCCTCGCCCCATGCAAAGATGCGGTCGGGGTCCATGCCATCAAGATTGCGCGCGACCTTCGCCAACGCGCAGCCCCAACGGACGCGCTTGACAAATGCGGGCGAAGAAATCCCCCGCTGCAGGTCGTCCGCACCAGCAACATCGTCATCCAGCGCGAGAACGGCATACCCCATGGCGGCAAATCTCGTCATGTGATGCCAGCCGCGCACAGGCCGATCGATGTCGTGGAACATCAGGCACAGCGGCACGCGCTCAGATACTCGGGCACGACCGACAGGCTCGATCAAACGAGCGTGAATCGCATCGTCACCGAGCTCAAAGGAGACCTCCGAGTAACGGGCGCAGGGGTTAACAAAGTCAATCGCCGTTATGGCCAGGCCTTGAATCTCAAGATTCGAAGCGCATGTCTCTAAATCAGAAACATCTGCTTGGACATCACCGCGCCAGTCCCGATATTCTGCGAGCCCTGACGAAACCGTTCCAGGAATTCCCACGAGTCCGGGGACAATCAGCTCGTCAACATTGCTCTCGCACTTAGACATGAGCCTCCCCTCCCTTGCAGAAAAACGGAATGATCAGATCGTCAAAATCCTGAATCTCCTCGTGGCCAAAGCCTTCAAAGAACTCATGACGCTTTTCGCAGGTCAGGTTGTTATAGACCGCAAACTGCGTCGCTGGCGGACAGACGATATCGGCTGTGCCGGTGCCAAACAGCACGGGGCATTTGACCATAGGGGCAAAGTTCTTGGAATCGAAGTACGCCAGCTTGGCATAGGCTTCGTCAATACGAGTCGAGTCCTCGTCAAACCAGCGAGACCAATAGCGCAGGCCCTCGTAGGCAATGTCGTCGGCATCCAAATCCCAGACCAGGCGGAAATCTGACAGGAAGGGATAGAGGATGGCGGCGCGATTGATAAGCTCGCTGTTAAGCGCACAGGTAGCAATGCCCAGACCGCCGCCCTGCGACGCGCCGTTCACAAACACACGGGCAAGATCGATGCCCTCGAGCTCGCGAACGATGCGGCACAGGATGCGAATATCTTGGTGCAAGCGGACATAGTAGAGGTTGGCCGGGTCGCCGTCGATACCGGCGACGATATGGCCCGCAACCGTTGTGCCCTCAAATCCGCCAATGTCCTCGGAGGGACCTCCTTGGCCGGGGCAGTCGAGGGCGATGAGTGCCATGCCCATGCCCGCAAACGATGCCTGCTCAAACCAGCTGCGGCTTGCACCTGGATACCCATGGAACTGAAGTACCAATGGCACGGGCTCGTCCGAGACGGGTTTAAGGTACTTGGCATGAAGGCGAGCGCCACACATGCCGGTATACCAGAGGTCGAAAAGCTGGCAGGTCACGGCGTCGGTGACCGATGCCGCCTCGATCGCATAGTCAAGCCCGACGGCGTCGGCCTCGGCCATGCGGTCCTTCCAAAAGAGATCGAAATCCGATGGACGGGGCATAGCGCCTCGATATTCACCAAATTGCTGTTGTAGCTCCTGAGCACTTGGCATGGCTCGTGAACCCAGCCTTTCGAAATCGCAACGGAGGTGCGCCCGGTAAGTGAACCGGGCGCACGGGAGGGAAAGCGAGGCTACTCGCCGAGCTTGGGATGAAGCAGCGACGGCGCAGCGCCGAGCAGCATCTTGGTGTAGGGGTCCTGAGGATGCTGGAAGACCTGCTTGGCCTCGCCCTGCTCGACGATCTTGCCGCCATTCATAACGATGATGTCGTCAGAGATATAGCGGACCGTCTGGATGTCATGGCTAATGAACACCATGGCCAGGCCGAGCTCCTTTTTAAGGTCGGTCAGCAGGTTCAGAATCTGCGCGCGGACCGAAACGTCCAGAGCCGAGGTGGGCTCGTCGGCGATGATGGCATCGGGGTTCAGCGACAGGGCACGGGCAATTGCGACGCGCTGGCGCTGGCCGCCCGAAAGCTGGCCGGGAAGAACCTCGGCAGCGGAGCTGGGCAGACCGGTGAGCTCCAAGAGCTCCTTGACGCGCTTCTCCTGCTCTGCCTCGGTTCCCAGATTGTGGACGCGCATGGGGTCGAGCAGCTGCTCGCGAACGACCATGCGCGGGTTGAGCGCCGTGGCCGGGTTCTGGAACACGACCGAGATGACGCGACCCATGTGACGACGGTCCTCGGCGGTACGCTTGGTAACGTCCTTGCCCTTAAAGTAGACCTTGCCGCTCGTGGGGGCCTGCAGGCCGCACATGACGTTGGCGGTGGTGGACTTACCGCAACCGGACTCGCCGACGATGCCGATCGTCTGACCGGGCATGAGCTTAATCGTTACACCCTGGACGGCGTGAACCAGGTTGGGGTGCAGAATCGAGCCGGTACGGGTCCTAAAGGTGACGTGGACGTCATCAAGGAAGATGATCGGCTCGACGCCGTTGACTGCGGTCTCGCTCATCTACATCACCTCCGCGTGAGGGGTCAAACCATTTGCCTTGAGCACCTCGTCGGGGAGCTCGGAATAGAAGTGCTCGGTGCCGGGCACACGCTTGAAGACCGGACGGGTGTCCAGGCCAATGCGCGGATGGCTCGAGCGGGGCGCGAAGCGATCGCCCTTGGGGAAATCGCGCGGGCTCGGAACGGCGCCGGGCACCTGGTGCAGGCGGCCCGAACCGCTCTCGATGGACAGAACGGAACCCAGAAGACCGCGGGTGTACTCGTGAATCGGGTTGGTGAGCAGCTCCTTGGTGGGTGCCTGCTCGATAACCTGACCGGCGTACATAACCGTGATGTTATGGGCAACCTCGGCGACCAGAGCCAGGTCATGCGAAACGAAGATCATGGCAAAGCCGAGCTTGGCCTGAAGATCGTTGAGCAGCTTGATGACCTGCTTCTGGACGGTAACGTCCAGAGCGGTCGTGGGCTCGTCGCAGATGACCAGCTTGGGGTCGCGGGTAAGGGCCATAGCGATCAGGACGCGCTGACGCTGGCCGCCGGAAAGCTCGTGCGGATAGCTCTCGAGCGTGCGCTTGGGATCGAGGCCCACGAGCTCCAGGAGCTCCTCGGCGCTACGGGTGCCGCCACGCTTGGTGAGCTGCTTCATCTGGGCGGAAATGAGCATGGAGGGGTTAAGCGAGGACAGGGCGTCCTGGTAGACCATAGCGATATCGGTACCGCGCAGGCCGAACCACTCCTTCTTGCTCATCTTGAGCAGGTCGCGGCCCTCCCAGAGAACCTCGCCGGAAAGGTGCTCGTCCTCATCGGTCAGGCCCATGATGGCCAGCGTGGTGATGGACTTACCGCAACCGGACTCGCCCACCAGGCCCATGGTCTGACCAGGACGGACGTCAAAGTTGACATGGTCGACGACGTTGATATCACCGTGATGCTCAAACTGAATGCAGAAGTCACGGACCGAGAGAATCGGTTCGACAGACTCGTCGGGCACATGGCGATCGTCACGCTTGAGCTCGACATCGCGCAGGGCGCCAAGGCGAGCGGAGAGGGACTGGGCCTGCTCCTTGTAGGCGCGAACGGGGTCGGAGACCAGCAGGTCGGCCTCGCGACGCTTGGAGGAATCGGTCGGATCCAGGGCGGCAGAGGGAGCAGCGGCCATGGCGTCGGTAATGCCCTCGGAGAGGATGTTGAGCGCCAGGCAGGTGATCATGATGGCCAGGCCCGGGAACAGCGCCTGCCACCAACGGCCGGCGAGCACGCCGCCGCGGGCGTCGGCGAGGATGTTGCCCCAGGTAGCGGTGGGCTCCTGGATACCAGCGCCGATGAAGGTCAGCGAGGCCTCGAAGATGATAGCGTCGGCGACCAGGGTAACGGTGAAGACCATGATCGGGGCGATGCAGTTACGCAGAACATGCTTGATCAAAATCCACGGAGCCTTGGCGCCGGAAACGATGACCGCGCGGACATAGTCCTCGCCGTACTCGGACACGATGTTGGCGCGCACGATACGGGCAATCTGCGGAGTGTACATAAAGCCGATGGCGAAGATGATCGACGGCACGGAGTTGCCCAGGATGGAGACGAAGACGGCCGCGAGGGCGATGCCCGGGATGGACATGATGATGTCCAAGATACGCATGATCGTCTCGGAGACGGCCTTGCGCGAAACCGCTGCAAGGGCGCCCACGACCGAGCCGCAGACCAGAGCCATGGCAGTGGCGCCAAAGCCGATAATCAGCGAGTAACGACCACCGTAGAGCATACGCGACAGAATGTCGCGACCCTTATCGTCGGTACCGAAAATAAATCCGTTGCCGGGAGCCTGGCGAGCCGTAAAAATCTCGACCGGGCTATAGGGGGCAAGAAGGGGCGCCAGAATCGCAGTCAGGGCGACCAGCACCAGCACGACGGCTGCAATCTTAGAAGACAGCGTCATCTTCTTCCAGCCACCGAGCTTGAGCCCCTTGGAGGCAGCCTTCTCGAGCTGCTCGGTTTGCTTCTCTCGAATCTTTACCATAATCTACACCGTCCTGATGCGCGGGTTGATGAGCAGGTAGAGCATGTCAACCACGATGTTGATGATGATGAAGGCAAGAGCAACGACGATAACGACGCCCTGAACCAGGTTCGCCTCGTTGCCCTGAACGCCCTGCAGAATCGCGGTGCCCATGCCGGGGAGGTTGAAGATAACCTCGATGACGACGGCGCCGCCCATGAGGTAACCGATCTTAAGACCGAGGGTGGTGACCGGGGTGATCAGCGCATTGCGAAGAACGTTGATGCCGACGACGACCTTCTCGGGAACGCCGGCGCCACGAGCCATACGGACATAGTCCTTGTCGAGCTCCTCGACCATGGCGGTACGCACGATACGAGTCATCTGGCCCGTCAGCGGAAATGCCAAGGCGATAGCGGGCATGATCATACGTCCCAGATAGCCAACCGGATTCGTGGTGAAGTGAGGCAGAGCACCAGATGCCGGGAGCACCTTAAGGTAGGAAGAGAACAGCAGGATCAACAGAACGGCAAGCCAGAACGACGGGGTTGCCAAGCCGGCGATGGAAAAGACGCGGATCACTTGGTCCGGCCATTTGTCGCGATACAGTGCCGCGATGACGCCGAGCAAAAACGAAACGACCGCACCGATGGCAAGACCGATGAAGGTCAGCTGCATCGTGACGGGCAGGGCCGTGGAGATGCGCTTGGCAACGGAGTTGCGAGCGGCACCATAGGTGCCCATGTCGCCATGGATCAAATCGCCCATATAGCGCACGTAGCGCACGGGCCAGGGGTCGTCCAGACCATACTTCTCATGGTACTCGGCAACCGCCTCGGGCGAGGCACCGTCACCCAACGCCGTGTAGGCGGGGTCGGTCTTGGAGAACGACATAAGGAAGAACACCAGGACGGTGACGCCCAATGCCATGATCGGCAGCGCCACAAGACGCCTTCCAATCAAACGTAGCAAGTTGTTCACGTTCTCTCCCCTTTCTTTTGTCGGTAGGACCAACTGGTATATGAGTACGGATACTCATTACAAGACCCGAGCGACATCGTTGCCGCCCGGGTCTTTGTTTCAACTATGAGGATACGGTCCCAACGACCGACATCCTGCATACAGACTCAAGCGAGTCTTACGCCTTGACGGTCGCAACGCCCCTGAAGGACATGCTCGTCGTGCCGATGCCCTTGAAGCCATCGAGTGCCTCGCCGTTGGGTGCAGTGGACGGATCGTCCCAGGAAGCGGAGACGGTCTTGACGTGGACAACGGGGTACAGAACGGCGTTGTCGGCAATGATGTCGAAGCACTCGTTCCACTTCTTCTGCTGCTCGTCGCCCTCGGCGGCAAGAGCCTCGTCCATGAGACCGTGGAGCTTCTGCCACTCAGCGGACTCCTTCCACGGGCAACGGGTCTGCATCCAGACGTTGTCGCCGTACCACCAGTTGAGCAGCAGGTCGGGGTCGGCGCCGAAGCAGGAAGGATCGCCAGGGGCAAGGAGGATATCGTAGGCCTCGCCGCCGTCGATGGCAGCGTAGGTAGCCGGCGAGGTATCGGTCTGGATGGTCACATCGAAGCCGAGAGCGTCGAGGTCGTTTTTGACCTGGGCGGCCATGCCCTTAATCTGCTCGTTGTCGGTGGTGCGCAGGGTGATGGCACCCGGGGTGATGCCAGACTCCTCGATGAGCTTCTTAGCCTTCTTGGCGTCGGTCTTGTACACCGTGGAAGCCTCATGATAGTTGGTGAAGCTCTTGGGCAGGTAGCAGCTGGCAGCGGTGGCAAGGCCGGCGAAGGTGTTGCTGACCATCTTCTCGGTGTCGAGCGCATACATGACAGCCTGACGGACCTTGACGTTGTTCCAAGGCTCCTTGGCGACGTTGAACATGATGAAGCGGGTGCCGAAGCCCTGAACGTTATCGATCTTGCAGCCGGCGCTCTCGAGCTGGTCGACGGCGTCAGCGGTAACGAGCTCCATAACGAGCGTGGAGCCCTCCTGCTGAGCGGTAACGCGAGCGGTGGGGTCGGTCAGGATGCTGTACTGGATCTTCTTATCCTCGGCAGCGTACTCACCGTTGTACTCGGGGTTGGGAACCAGGGTGATCTCGGTATCGGAGATAGAGTCGTACATCCAGGGGCCGGAGCCGATCGGCTGCTTGGCGCGATCCTCCTCGGTCTGGGTGGCCGGGGTAACGCGGACGATGGCCAGACGATCCTTGAGCAGGGAGAAGTTGGGGACCTTGGTCTTGACCGTCACGGTGCTAGCGTCCTTGGCCTCGATGGACTCGAAGGGCTGGAAGAACGGAGCATAGGTAGCGGAAGCGGCGCAAGCGGTGTAGGAGGCGACGACATCGTCAGCGGTGACCTCGGTGCCATCGGAGAACTTGGCGCCCTTGCGGATGGTGACCTCGAAAGTGGTGTCGTCCACAGACTTGGGATCGTCGGTGGCGAGCTCGTTGAAGGTGCTGTAGTCGTGGTAATCGATGCCGTAGAGGCCCTCGACGACGTGCCAGTTAGCACCCAGGCCCACAGCGGAGCCGGTGCTGGCGGGATCGAAGCTGGACGGAGCGTAAGCGGAACCAGCGGTGATCACGCCGCCGCCACGGTTGGCGGAATCGGTGGAACCGGAAGCGGAACCCTCGTCGCTAGAGCTGCCACCGCAGCCGGTGAGACCAAGCCCTGCGACAGCAGCGACGCTGCCGGTGAGGCCGAGGAACGAACGCCTGGACATACCCTTGTTGATGATGGCCATGTCTTCTCCTATCAATAGAGAATCTTACTCGGGAGCACCTAGACTTGCCCCCGCGCAACTTGCGGACGATATATACCTTACCTACCGACGAACCCAACTGAGGTGCCGCGCTCGGTGACCGATACATACATACGCTTGAACGGTATTTACTACCGTTCACCGAATTCATTGACAAACGATTCGCCAGACAGTATGTATCGACGAGGTGAGATATCAGTCTTCGTCAACCCGCAGGATAGCAGGGTTGTTCACCATGGTTAGTCAAACGTTTTAGCGTTAATAAAACCCGAAACCAGCAGGCAATCATGGCGAAATAAATGATTGAAAATCGGCCAATCATGTATATCAGTTGTTTAGAAGCACGTTTAGTTTTCGGAACGGTTGGCCGATGCCTGGGCGCGTTCGGCATTCCATGCAACAAGTGCCTCGTGGACCGCTTTGGCGACATCGGCCGGAACGCCTCGAACTTCCGCGATCTCTTGCTCGCTCGCCGCGCGCAAACGCTTCATCGAGCCAAAATGGCGCATAAGGGCACGTTTTCTGGTGGGTCCCACGCCTGGAACGTCATCGAGTACCGAAACCGTCATGGCTTTATCGCGCAATTCGCGATGGAACGTGATGGCAAAACGGTGCGATTCATCGCGCACCTGTTTGATTAGATAGAGCGACGCGGACCCGGTCGGAAGCACGACTGGAGTCTCGTCCCAAGGCACGAAAACCTCCTCATCGGCCTTTGCCAAGCCACAAACTGGTATATCGAGCCCAAGAGCCTCAAGTTGCTTGATCGCAGCGGTCAATTGCGGCTTACCGCCATCGACAACGAGCAAATCGGGGCGCGATCCAAAGCGCTCGTCGGCCATGCGCTCGGGAGCATAGCGTCGTCCCAAAACCTCGGACATCGACACGAAGTCGTTTGCCTCGTCCAATTCGGCCTGAATTTTAAAACGACGGTACTGGCTCTTGTCGGCGCGTCCGTTGGTAAACACCACCATCGAGGCGACGGTAAAGGTTCCGTGCAGCGTCGAGATATCGAAGCACTCGATACGCATCGGCGGCGCTGGCAGCGCCAGCGCGCTTTCGAGCTCCAGGAGCGCCTGATTGGTGCGGTCGTCAGCGTACCCCGTTCGCATCATGTAGCGCATGAGGGCATGGCGCGCATTTTTGGATGCCATATCGAGCAAACGGTGCTTTTCGCCACGCTGCGGCCTATGGAGATGGCAGGAACGCTCGCGCTTGCCCGCAAGCCATTCCCCCAGCGCCTCCGCATCCTCAAGCTCGACGGAAAGGTTGACCTCAGCTGGAATATCAGCCGTCTCGTCGTAATAGCGCTTAAGAAAGCCCGACTGGAGCTCTTCCTCGTCAACATCAAGACCCTTGTCGAGAATGAACTCGCAGGTGCGAACTGTTCGGCCCTCGCGAACGACGAAGACGCAAGCGGCGGAGATGGTCTCCTCGCGATAGAACCCGATGACATCGATATCGACACTGGAGGGAAAAACGACTTGCTGACGATCGTCCAGACCCCTGATGACCTCCAAACGACGTTTGACGCGTGCCGCGCGCTCAAAGTCGAGCGCCTCGGCGGCATCCCTCATCTCGGAGGTCAGCTCATCGACGACATCCTTGCGATGGCCCGACAAAAAGCGCTCGACACGCTTGACGTTCTTGGCATAGTCTGCCGGGGAAATCGCGCCGACACACGCACCCGGGCCGCGCCCGACATGGTAGTCAAAGCAGGGACGCCCGTTTTGCGCGCAAATCATATTGACGATGTCTTCCTCGCCCTTGTGGGACTCAACGATACGGCGACAACGACGCCACTCCGCACAGGATGCGGAGCAGATGGGAATAACCTTGCGCAGCGTATCTATCGTCTCACGTGCCGCACGGCTATCGGTATAGGGTCCAAAATAGCGCGTTCCCGGCTTATGACGCTCACGCGTATATTTGATAGCGGGATACAGGTCGCCCTTTGTAATGGCGATAAAGGGGTAGCTCTTGTCATCCTTGAGGTCGACGTTAAAGTACGGATGGTACTGACCAATCAAATTGCGCTCGAGCACCAACGCCTCATGCTCGGTCTCCACCACGATATAGTCAAAGCTCGCCACCAGCTGCATCATCAGCGGAATCTTTTGACGCTCATCCTGCAGTGTCACGTATTGACGCATGCGGGCGCGTAGGTTTTTCGCCTTGCCCACGTAGATGACATCGCCCTTGGCATCCTTCCAAAGGTAGCATCCGGGCTGTGTGGGAACGCGCGAAACCTGCTCGGCAAGCGTTGGAATGTTGTCGTGACCGGCCACGCGCACCTACTTGCGACGAAGCAGCGCCGAGACCTCGGGCATCTTAAGGACGACGGCAAGGCCAAAGGTAACAGCAAGCGAGACGACACCCGCAACGCAAACATAGCCAAGAGTAATCAGAATCGAACCGCCAAGCGCCCCGACAAAGTGCTCAAGCGCCCACATGACGCCGGCGCCTGCGGCAGCACCCAGGCCACCGAGCAAAAGGCCAAAGAAACCGCCATGTAGGATAGATTTGACCTGAAGGCCACGCAGACGACGACGCAGCCACCACAGCGAACAACCGACCAAGATCACGTAGTCGACGACATACGAAAGCGCGATTGCCGGCATGCCGAAGCCCAGCACAACGCCAAACAGCAGAACCGAGCCGGCCTGGCCGATGGCAGAATACAGGCAATAGCGACTATAGGGCTTCATGTCGAGCAAGGCAGAGAAGCTCTTCTGCATCAACACGACCACGCCGTAGAGCGGCAGCGAGAGCGCCAGGTAGACAAGGTACTCGGACACCAGCGTCACGCCGGATTCATCGAACTTGCCAGCACAGTAGATCATGTTGAGCGGACGCGCGAAGACAATCAGGTACAGCGCGAACGGAATCAGGAAGAACAGCATCTGGGCGACGCCACGCGAAATGCCCGTGCGAACGCTGTCGTAATCCTTCTCCTGCGCGTCGTGAGAGAGCTCGGTATAGAGCGCCGTCGAAAGCGAGGCGGCAATCAGCGCGTAGGGCAGCGTGTACCACAGGCGCGCATAGGCGATGACGGAAGGACCAGTCTCGGGCTGGACCACCAGCGCGGCAGCGTTGGTGATAGAAGTCGAGACAAACATGCACACCGTGGCGAGCAGCGTCGGGATACCGAGCGCAATCGTCTGCCGCAGTGCGGGGTCCTTAAAGTCGATATGGATATGGGGGTGCACGCCGTGCTTGCCAAGCGCGGGGATCTGACATGCCATCTGAACAAAGACACCGAGGGTCGTACCGGCCGCAATCAAGATGATGCCGGCACGTTCGCCAAACTGTGCGGACACGGGCGCAAAACCCATAAAGCTCGCAATGACGATCACATTGTTGAGGACCGGAGCAAACGTCGACCAGAAGTAGTCGCGGTGTGCGTTGAGAACGCCCGAGAACACCGAGCCCAAACCATAAAACAGAATCTGGATGGCAAAGAAACGGAACATGAACGCAGCGGTATCCATGCTGCCGCCGTCACCCGAAAGGAACGATTGCGTCCAGATAAAGCCCGGGGCGAACACGGTCCCCAGCAACGAAATGCCACCCAGCACCAAAAGCAGAATGCCGAGCAGGTTGCCCACGTACTCGTTTGAGGCCTCGCGACCCTGCTCACGCCTCACGCCCATGTACACGGGCAAAAACGCCGTCACGAGCATGCCGCCCATCACGAGTTCGTAGAGCATATTGGGCAGGTTGTTGGCGACCTGATAGGAGGACGAGAGTAGCGACATGCCGATAGCGGCCGCCATTGCCCACGTGCGGATAAAACCGGTGACGCGAGACACGATAGTCAGGATGGTCATAAGCCCGGCGGAACGACCAACCGTGGAGTAGTCCGACGAGCCCATGTCGTCAGTGTCATCTCGCGACGAAGAAGCTTCGGATGAGGGTGTCTGAGGCGCAGATTCTTTTGCAAAATGAGCTCCGCGCTTCAATTCTTCCTGCGGCATCGCTCAGTCCTCTCTCGTAATCGCGGCAACCGTCGCCCCGCAAAATGCAATTAAATCATCGGGTGCAAGCTCGAGCTGATAACCACGCTTGCCTCCCGAAATAAAAATGGTATCCCAAAGGACACATGTCTCATCAATGAGCGTCCGGTAGCGTTTTTTCATACCGACCGGGCTGCAGCCGCCGCGAACGTAGCCAGTCGCCGCAAGCAAATCCTTCACATGCATCATGGCCAAGGACTTCTCCCCCGCGGCACGCGCGGCGGACTTTAGATCGAGCTCGTCGGCAACAGGGATGCAGCACACGACATAGTCGTTGGACGGTGTCACACAGACCAAAGTCTTAAATCCTTGACCGGGCTCCTCGCCAAGCTGCTCCGAAATCGCGACCCCCAGGCCCACCGACTCATCGCCATCGTCTTCGTACGTATGTAGAACATAGGAAATGCCGGCGCTTTCCAGCTCGCGCATCGCATTGGTTTTTGGCGTCTTTACAGCCTTTGCCATGACATATCCTTTCCCTCGCATTCGGACGCAAGGATTAAGTATATGTCCAATTCGGCTGCATACGTCACTTCGGCACAGCAAGCGCCATCGAATCACAAGGAGTCGATGGCGCCCATAAACTGAATCGCCTATTTATTGAGCATCAAGTTGAGCCTGGCGCTCCCGGTCACGCCTGAGCAACGGCGCCAAAAACTTGCCCGTATAACTCTGCGGACAGTCCGCAACCTGCTCCGGTGTACCCGAAACCACGACGGTTCCGCCGCCGTTACCGCCCTCGGGACCCATATCGATCAGGCGGTCGGCAACCTTGATGACATCAAGGTTGTGTTCAATCACCAGCACCGTGTTGCCCGCATCGACCAAGCGCTGCAGTACATCGAGCAGCTGGCGGACGTCCTCAAAATGAAGGCCGGTCGTCGGCTCGTCCAAAATATAGAACGTCTTGCCCGTCTGGCGTCGATGAAGCTCCTTGGCGAGCTTTACACGCTGCGCCTCGCCGCCCGAAAGCGTCGTGGCGGGCTGGCCCAGGCTCACGTAGCCCAAGCCTACATCGTACAGCGTCTGGAGCTTGCGCTTAATCTGCGGGATATTCCCAAAGAAGGCCAGCGCCTCGGTAACGCTCATGTCGAGCACGTCCGAGATGGTCTTGCCACGATAGGTGACCTCGAGTGTCTCGCGGTTGTAGCGTTTACCGCCGCAAACTTCGCAGGGAACGTAGATATCGGGAAGGAAGTGCATCTCGATCTTGATCTGTCCGTCGCCCTTGCACGCCTCACAGCGCCCGCCACTCACATTAAAGGAGAAACGACCTGGCGAGTAGCCGCGCGCCTTCGACTCCGGCGTACTCGCAAACAGTGCGCGAAGATCATCCCACAGGCCGATATAGGTAGCAGGGTTGGAACGCGGCGTGCGGCCAATCGGCGACTGGTCGATATCGATAACCTTATCGATACACTCGATGCCCTCGATTTTCTTATACGGACCCACAGGGCGCGTCGAGCGGTGAATGGCATTCGTAAGGGCAGGCGCAATGGTGTCGGTAACTAGGGAGCTCTTGCCCGATCCCGACACGCCGGTAACAACCGTAAGCGTACCAAACTCGATCTTGGCAGTAACGTTTTTGAGGTTGTTGGCTCGAGCGCCCGTAATTTTAAGGCAGCCGCGACCGGGTTTGCGCCGTTCATCAGGCACCCGGATCATTCGTTTGCCGGTCAGATAAGCGCCCGTCATCGACTCAGGACACGCCATGATATCGGCAGGCGTTCCCGCC
>UQIT01000024.1 GCA_900541175.1 uncultured Collinsella sp. | reverse complement strand
CAGCAAACTGCTCGTCCAAGCCCTCAACCTTAACGGTCTCGGCGGGAGCGGCGGCAAGCTCGTCAGAGAGCTCGAGCTTGGTCTGGTTCATTTTCAACCAGCCCCAGGTTGCCGCGGGCATCGCGTTGACCTGCTCGAGCGTGGTAGCAGCGGTGTTGGTTTCCTGTTTCATTATCCGATCGCCCCTTCCATCTCGAGCTTGATCAGGTTGTTCATCTCGACGGCGTACTCCAGCGGCAGCTCCTTGGAGACCGGGTTGGCAAAGCCGTTGACGATCATGGTACGGGCCTCTTCCTCCGAGATACCGCGGCTCATCAGGTAGAATACCTTATCGTCGCCGATGCGGCCGATAGTTGCCTCGTGGCCGATGTCGACGTTCTTGGCGCGGATGTCCATGGCCGGAATAGTGTCGGAGCGGCTCTGGTCGTCGAGCATCAGCGACTGGCAGCTCACGGTTGCCTTGGAGCCCTCGGCCTTGGGTGTGGCAACGATAGAGCTGCGGAACGTCTGGATGCCGCCGCTCTTGGAGATGCCCTTGGTCTCGACGGTTGCCGAGGTCTCGGGCGCGTTGAGCACGACCTTACAGCCGGTGTCGAGGTTCTGTCCGGCGCCGGCAAAGGTGATGCCGGTAAAGCTCGAGCGGGCGCGGCGGCCGTTGAGCACGCTCATGGGGTAGAGGGAGGCCCCGTGGGCCAGTTTGAGGTAGCCCACGTGGCTGCCGAAGGAGCCGCTGATCCATTCGATGTCTCCGTCCTCGTCCACGCGCGCACGCTTGGTGTTGAGGTTGTACATGTTCTTGGACCAGTTCTCGATGGTCGAGTAGCGCAGGTGCGCACGCTTGCCCACAAAGAGCTCGACGGCGCCGGCGTGGAGGTTGGCCACGTTGTACTTGGGCGCGGAACAACCCTCGATAAAGTGCAGGTCGGCATCGTCCTCGACGATGATGAGCGTGTGTTCAAACTGGCCGGCACCCTTGGCGTTGAGGCGGAAGTAGCTCTGCAGCGGGAAGTCGAGCTTGGTGCCCTTGGGCACGTAGACAAACGAGCCACCCGACCACACAGCACCGTGCAGGGCCGCAAACTTGTGGTCGGTGGGCGGGATGAGCGTCATGAACTTCTCGTGGATGAGCGGCTCCCACTGCGGGTCGTGCAGGGCCTCCTCGATGCCGGAGTAGACGATGCCCATCTTGGACGCGGTGTCCTGCATGTTGTGGTAGACGAGCTCGGAGTCGTACTGCGCGCCGACGCCCGCCAGGTAGCTGCGCTCGGCCTCGGGGATACCTAGGCGCTCAAAGGTGTTCTTGATGTCGTCGGGCACCGACTCCCAGTCGTGCTTTTGGTCGGTGTTGGGCTTGACGTAGGTGACGATGTTGTCCATGTCCAGGCCCTCGATGGAGGGACCCCACGTCGGGTCGGGAAAACGATTAAAAATCTCGAGGGACTTGAGGCGCAGGTCGAGCATCCACTGCGGCTCGTCCTTTTTGGCGCTGATCTCGCGCACGATGTCGGGCGTGATTCCGGCGTCGAGGCGCTCGAATCCCTCCTCGCCATAGGTGAAGTCGTAGAGGCTGCGGTCGATGTCCGCGACCTCGGTGCGGTTCTTGGTCATTGCGTCGCCCCTTTACGCCTGCTGCTCGGCAGCGGCCGACTCGGCCTGGGCGCGCTGCTCGGCGGCCTCGCGCTCGAAGGTCTCAAAGCCGTTCTTGTCGATCCAGGGGATGAGCGAGGCGTCGTCCTCGCGCACGATGTGGCCCTTGACCATAACGTGGACGCGGTCGACATCCAGGTGCTCCAAGATGCGCGTGTTGTGCGTGATGATGAGCATGGAGCCGTCGCAGCTCTTGCGGTAGGCGTCCATGCCATGACTGACGGTGGAAAGGGCGTCGACGTCCAGGCCGGAGTCAGTCTCGTCCAGGATGGCCAGCTTGGGCTGCAGCAGCAGAAGCTGGAGCATTTCGACCTTCTTTTTCTCGCCGCCCGAGAAGCCCACGCCCAGCTCGCGGTTGAGGTAGGCGGTATCCATGTTGAGCTCGGCCGCGAGCTCCTTGACGCGACGGCGGAACTCCTTGCCCTTCATCTCCAGGCCGGGGCGGCCGGCGATGCTGGCGCGCAAAAAGCTCGACAGTGGCACGCCCGGAATCTCGACCGGGGCCTGGAAGCTCAGGAACAGGCCGGCGCGCGAACGCTTGTCGGTGGTGAGCTCGGTGATGTCCTGGCCGTCAAAGACGATGCGGCCGTCGTTGACCGTGTAGACGGGGTCGCCCATGACCAGGTGGCCGAGGGTGGACTTGCCGGCGCCGTTGGGTCCCATCAGCACGTGGGTCTCGCCGGCGGCGACGTTGAGGTTGACGTTGTGGAGGATGGTCTTCTCGTCCACGGAGGCGGTCAGACCTTCGATGGAAAGCAGCGGATTTGCGCTCATGCTGTCCCTCTCTGTATATGGTGTACTCATAGGTGTACTAAACCCTAGGAATCTTCTCGGAATAAAGTTACTATGGGTTCGGCGTTAGTCAAGGGAAAACCCGACTAATCCACTCGACTTTTCAAATTCTGGGACAAAATAACCTGTTGTGTTTGTCCCACTTACTTAAGATTTGGGACAAACAAACCTGGTTATGTTGTCCCAGATGCGATGGGAGGGTAGGTATGCTCATTTCTTCCAAGGGCCGCTATGCCCTCCGGCTGATGATCTATATCGCGGCGCTCGGTGACGCCGAGGGCAAGATTGCTCTGCGCGAGGTTGCCGACCGCGAGCATATCTCGCAAAAGTATCTGGAGCAGCTGGTTCGTCCGCTTATGAAGGCGGGCCTGCTTAAGAGCGTGCGCGGCAAGGGCGGCGGCTACATGATGGCCAAGGACCCGGCCGAGGTGCGTGCTGGCGACATCCTGCGCGCTGTCGAGGGCAGCACGGCGCCCGTGGCGTGCGACGGCATCGACAACAGCTGCACCCGCAGCGATTTGTGCTCGACCGTCAAGTTCTGGCGCGGTCTGGATGACGTGATCGAAAAGTACGTCGACGGCGTGACGTTGGCCGACCTGGCCGCCGTCCCCGAGATCAACTTCGACATCAAATTGTAGGTTGAGCGCAATTCCTTAAGATTTCGCGGAGGGTTGTTGCCGTTTACCGAGGGGTTGTTGTGCAACAACGGGCGAGCTGCAATACTTATTTTATCTTTGCAAACTGAACTTTAACTACACCATGCAGGGAGGATCTTATGCAGCCCAAGCATTCTGCTATTGTCGCGGGCCTGACGCTGGCGCTTTCGTTTGGCGCCGTTTCCGCGCCGGCACCCGCCGCTGCCGAGGAGCCCACGCCGGGCGTTGCCTCGGATGCCACCGATATCGATAAGGGTCTCTACACCCAGCAGTCCTTCTCGGGCGTGCTGAGGTCGGTTCAGGGTGTTTCGTTTGTCAACGTGACCGCCGAGATGAAGTACTTCACCAAATACGAGAGCCACGGCAACTATAACCAGGGATTTTCGTATGGTGACGGCTATAACGCACTGGGCTATTACCAGTTCGACCGTCGTTGGTCGCTCATTCCGTTTATGAAGCAGGTTTACAACTACAGCCCCGAAAAATACAGCATGCTCAAGGATGCGATTGATCGCGGCAGCGAGATTTCCAACACGAGCAATGCCATGTACGAGAACGGCCAGCTCACCGAGTTGGGCCATATCGCTCAGGATGCCTTCCAAGGTGCGTATAACACCGATCCTGTTGAGTTCTCAGCACTTCAAGATGCCTATGCGTACAACTCGTACTATGCGGTGACCGAGGCGTGGCTCAAGAGCGGCCTGGGTATTGATATTTCGGGCCGCGCCGATTGCGTCAAGGGCATGGTGTGGAGCATTACCAACATGTGCGGCACCGGTGGCTGCAGGGACTTTTTCCGCTGGGCGAATCTTTCCAACGATATGTCCGACCGCGAGTTTGTGACGGCGCTTTCCAACAGCGTGGTCAATAACGTGGCGACCAAGTATGCAAGCCAGCCCCAGTACCACGAGGGCTGGAAGAACCGCTACCGCAATGAGCTAAAGGACTGCTTGGTTTATATCGCTGAGGACGAGGCTGCCGCCGCGACGCCCGAGCAGCCCGAGCCTACGCCGGCGCCCTCGCCGACACCTGATTCGAATGACGGCTCGAGTGACGATGTCAACGATGACAGGATGGATGCGCCCTCGACCGATGCTGACGGTAATGGCTCTGCTGGCGGCACTACCAACGACGGCTCTGCCCCGAACGGCTCCAATTCGAACGGCTCTGCTGCGGGCGATTCGTCTTCAAGCTCTGTCGGCAATACGGACAGCGACGCTTCTGGTTCGACCGACGCTGACACCTCTAACTCATCTACCGGCTCGAGCGATTCGTCCGTTGGCACCGGCTCTAACAATGGCTCCGGCTCTGATGTAACGCCTGATTCCGATGATTCCAAGGACGACTCGAATAAGGCGCCGGACGCTCCCGTTGCTTCGCCGGACAAGAAGCCTTCTTTCTCCGTGCAGCTTGGTTCTACGCTGGGCTCTTCGCTGATGGCTGGCGTCAATAATGGCTCGACTCAGAACAAGGACAACTCTGATCAGGTTTCCACGGAAAAGACCGAGTCCGCAAAGGGCGACTCCAAGGACAAGGCTTCCGAGAAGGCTGAATCCGATAAGGGTCCTAGCTCTGATGAGAAGGGCGACAAATCCGCTCAGAAGAAGGACGAGAACAAGGACAAGACCGAGGACGGAAAGCAGCAGGGCGAGGACGGCGGTAAGGGCAACACCGACAACCAGGTCCAGGAGCAAAATGACTCCAAAACGGTGACCACTACGACCACCACAACCAAGTCATCTGGCGGCAATATGCCCAAGACGGGCGATCTGATTGTGATGGCGAGCCTTGCCAGCGCGAGCTTGGCTACGCTGGGCGCTACGTCTATCGTAAGTGGTAAGCATAAGCTCGATCAGCAGAAGAAAGCTTCTGGGGAGGACGACTCTGAGGAGTAGCCTCTTGGTTGCTAGATAATTAAAGAGTTGGGACGGGGTCCGGTGCGAATGCATCGGGCCCCGTTTTGTTTCAAGACTTTAGTCTGCTGGCCGCGCAGCGGCCAGCTTTAAACCACCCGCTACGCGGGTGGAGATAAACGGCTTTACAAAGCCACCCCTCCGGCCGATATTGACGATTGTTCAGGCCGTCAAGAATTCGAGTCGAAGGGGTGGTCGCCATGGCCCAGAAGGCCTACAGCCTTTCCCACACGAAGTGGATGTGCAAGTACCACATCGTGTTCACGCCGAAGTATAGGCGCAAAGTGATCTACAACCAAATCAGGAGCGACATAGGGGAGATCCTCAGGAAGCTGTGCGAGTACAAGGGGATCGAGATAATCGAGGGGCACCTGATGCCCGACCACGTGCACGTGCTGCTGGCGATCCCGCCGAAGTACAGCGTCGCGAGCGTCATGGGCTACCTGAAGGGGAAGAGCTCGCTGATGATATTCGACAGGCACGCCAACCTCAAGTACAAGTCCGGCAACAGGAAGTTCTGGGCGGAGGGCTACTACGTGTCCACCGTCGGCCTGAACGAGGCGACGATCGCCAAGTACGTCAGGGAGCAGGAGTCCCACGACATCGCGCTGGACAAGCTGAGCGTGAAGGAGTACGAGGACCCCTTCAAGAGGGGGTGATCCCGCCGGTTCGACCGGCGCGCCACGGGTCAAGATGCACTAGGCCTGGACGAAGTCCGGGCCCGCGCCTTTAGACGCGAGCCCGGGGCCCGTGGGTTATACCCTAAGAGCAAACCACCCTTTTTAAGGGTGGTTCTGATTGCGCAACGATTAGTTGTGCCCCCTCACACCTCTTGTTGCTACCGTTGCCCGATATGATCGCGCGGCGGCATCGGTACGCGCGAGGAGGTCATTACAATTGGCACCGTGTTGTGATTTAGGGGGAACGTTTTGGTGTCTGAACAGGCAAATAATGGTTGTGCTGCCGGCTTTGGCGTGCGTTTGATCGGCTGTGCCGACGATGCGGCTTTACCCATTGGCATGCACGACTATGCGGAGGCTCTTGGTTGCTGCACGCTGGTCGACAAGACCATGTTTATTGCAGATGTGTTGGATTGCGACGCGTCCGTTGTGGTGTGCTGTCGACCCGAGGGTTTTGGCAAGAGCATGAACTTGTCGATGCTCAGGGCTTTTCTGGAGCGTCCGGCGGTCAGTCGCGCTGGTCAGCGTTTGTTTGCCGATGCTCAGATTTGGGATGCAGACGGCGGGCGCTATCGGGATGAGTACGCTTGCTATCCGGTGATATCGCTGGACTTTTCTGGCGCTGCGAGGCGTGGCGCCGCTATTGCCGACGTCGTGCGCGATGCTCTTTCGGGCGAGTGCGCTCGTCTGCTGGCGCTTTTGGAGGCTCCGGATTTAGCTCGAGACAAGGTGCGTCACATCGAACGCGTTGCGCGTGGCGCGGCGAGCGAGGATGAGGTCGCCTCGGTGCTTGGCGTGCTCATAGAGCTGCTGGAGATTGCCTGCGATGAGCAGGTTGTATTGCTCGTTGATGGGTACGATGCGGCGTGGTCTCGCCGTGCGAGCGCGAGGGACGCTTCCGACGCCGATCCGGCAGAACTACTTGACCGTGCGCTGTTTGACGCCATTGCCACTGCGCGCGATTCGTTGCGGCTGACGTGTCTGATGGGGGAGTGTTCCGGTCCCGCCGAAGCGGCGCTTTCTTCGCGCGGCTGCTCGTATTGTCTGACGACGCCGCTGTCGGCGTGGTGTGACCGTTGGTTCGGTTTTTCGGATGCCGAGGTCGAGGCTCTGTTGAATCATGCTGGGCGCGAGGAATACCTGGATGATGCGCGTGAATGGCTCGAGGGATATCGGTTTGGCAGGGCCTATTGCTCGAGTCCAGAGCGTGTGATCGGTTTTCTGGGCCGAGGCTGCACGGCGCCTGTGCGTGCCGATCTGTATGGATATGCCGATTGTCTGAGTAGGGTAGTTGCCGGGTGGAATCTCGACCGCCTTTCGGTCTTGTTTGATTTGCTCGAGACCCATGGGTGCGCTGAGGTCCCGCTTTGTTTGGGCACTGCAGAGCCAGATGTCTCGCCTGACGATGGCATGTGGACAGCGCTGTATCTGTCCGGTTTTCTCACGACGGATATGACTGAGGAGCCGGAGCATGGCGATCGCCTCCGTGCTTTGCGATTGCCCAATAACGAGCTTCGCCAGACCTTGCGTCTAGTGATTATTGAGTGGTTTGAGTGCGCTGCAGAAGACATTCGAGACGTCGATGCGTTTCGCGACGGGCTGTGCCATGGGAACGAGGATACCGTGAGGCGGGCGCTAAGCCGCATCTTAGGAGATGCGGGAATCGGTGCGACCGACCCAGATGCGCCACTGCCATATCATCTGCTCTTGCAGGGGCTCTGCTTTGGCTTGCCGGGCTATGCCAATCCTGCCTCGAGGCGAAAGTGTGGCGCGGGTCGCTGCGACATCCAGGTTTTTCCTACGGGCGCCGTGTTCGACATAGCCGATACGATTGGTATGCTCGATGAACGTCCGCTGATAACGATCAACATGATGTATGACCCCGGTGTGGATGCGCTGGGCCTGGAATTGCTGGCCGTGCAGGCGCTGCTCGACATAGAGCGCGACGGCATCGACGAAATCCGTGTGCCGCGCCCCGGCGTGGGTCGCATGCGCTGGGGGTTCGGTTTTGATGGGCAGCATGTGGCTACGGTGTGCCAGCGGCTTTAAGCGCCGAGGTGTTTCCGGCTTCCGTTACTCGGTGTCCTTCATGGGCGGCATGGGCTTCCAGTTGGGATCCTTGACGATCTTGCGGGCGTCTTTCATGCCTCGGCGCAGCGCCGGAATACCGGTCTTAAAGCACTTATCGACCGCAGCTAGGCGAATGAATTCCTTGCAGAAGGTCGCGGCGTTGCCCAGACGGAACAGCATAGGGTGGTAGTCGCCGTAGATCTGCATGTAGCGTGCCAGATAACCGCGGTTGCGCATGATGTAGTAGCGGTTGGTGTCGCTCGTGGAGTTGAGCTGGCGTTTGCCGGCGATGTCCCAGTTAGAGACGGCGCGGGCGCGCTTGAGCACCACGTCGGCAACAACGGCGGCGGGGAAGTGCTGGCTGGCCACGTAGCCATAGCAGGCATCGTCGCCGTAGATGAAGAATCGCGCATCGGGCAGGCCGATCTTGTCGACCACGCGGCGCGAGAACATGCCGCCCTCAAAGCACAGCTGGTTCATGGCGCGATAACCCTCTGGACCCAAGTCCCACTTGGCGACTGGGTTGGGAATGCCGAGCGAAAGGATGAGTTGGTATTGCCAAAAGAAGGCGCCGCCGTCAAAGTCCAGGCGCGAACCCTGGATGACATCATAGCGGTCGGTCCACTTGGCAAGACGCTCGATGCCTTCGGGGATGACGAGCACGTCGTCGTCCATCACCCAGAACCACTGGGCGCCCAGGTCGTAGGCGCATTTAGTGCCGGCGGAGAAGCCGCCCGCACCGCCGCCGTTTTCGAGCTGCGGGGCGTAGATGACACGGTCGGTGCTGCCCTGCGCGTCGGGCTGCTCGGTGTCGATGCCCCACAGGTTGGCCAGGCGCTCGTTGAATGCGGTGCACATGGTCTCGGTCTCGCGCGAATTCTCGTTATCGACAATCACGATGCGCCAGGGCGTTGCCGTGAGCTCGGTCATGGAGTCGAACAAGTTGGCCAGGAGTTCCTGGCGTTTGTACGTAACGACGACGATGGCGAGCTTATCGATGGGAGCGGGAAGGGTTGAAGGCATGGGGCAATATATCCTTTCACGCGCGGCGGGCGAGTGCAGCGCGGAAGCTATCGAATACGTCCTTTGGACTGTCCTATTGTAAAGGCTCGGCGCACCTTGGCGGCAAGCTTTGAATAAAACGCAGGAACCTGCCACGGCTGTAGCGGCTTTAGCGTCTGGCGGCAGCGTGTCTATTGCCGCTTGAGCTTGCGTTCGATAAGACTTCTGGCTGCATCGATGACGAGAAGTGCCAGAGCAAAGACGATGCTAATGACGGTACCCGTGACGATGCATATAGCTGCCGGGCTGTTTTGGCTGACCAGTATGTTTGCGAGCAACGTATTGAAGATGGGACGCCACAAGCCACTGGTGAGCGACTGGATCACATAGAAACCGAGCGTGGCGGTCGATAAGGTGACGATGGTACCTGCAGTCTGCGGATTGCCTGAGGCGCTGCGTCGGGTTGCCGCAAAGAGCAAGGAGGCGGCAGCGAGGGCAAACGAAATCAGCGAGGTCGATTTGTAGGAGAGGGTTGCCATCGCCGTGAGGTTGCCGGTGAAGGAGAGTGCTCCTTCCAGGATGGTGGCGAGCGCCAAAACCGTTACGAGCGAGCGCGTGCCTAAGGCGCCCGCCTTGTCCGAATCCATGGCGCCGGTTACGTCGCGGAGCAGTCCGCCGATCAAAAACGCGACTACGTACGTGGTAGCGCTCATGAGCTTTTGGAGCCAAGAAAACTCGCCGGCGCTTGTCGCACTCATAGCGGCTAAATACCCGTTAACAACAAATGCGAGGATGCCAACGGCGATGACCGTCGTCTTGTAGGTTTTCTGGGGGAGTCGACTCTTAGCCAGTCCAAACCATGGCGCCATGAAGACCGTGGCGGCATAGACCCAGATAAACTCAAGGCCTAGCGTGTACCAGTACTGAGTGTTGAGGGTAACGTCGGGAATGGGTGAGACGACCGTGGACCACGCGAGCGCCACGAGGCAATAAAACGCAGTGAGCATAATGACCTTGCCAAGGCGCTGCGCCGTCCGTTGCATTTGCGACTTCCACGTTGCTCCACCGTCCCAAGCACGCGCGGCCGAAGCGATGAGAAAATAGCCCGAGATCATAAAGAAGACCTCGTTGGCCCAGCAGCCAAGTAAGTTAATAAAACCGAGTACGCCGGAATAGGGGAACATCGCAAGTGGGGCATATTCCACGGCGCCGACGCAGACGGCTTGGAAGGTCCACTGAAAGGTGTGGAACACCGCGATGCCGGCGACCGCGACCAAACGCAGCGCTTCGATGGGTATGTTGCGTGCGGCTTTGGGCTGCATGACGTCCTTTCTTATCGGTTTGCCTCTGCGGGCTCCATAGATTATATAAACGCCCGCTGGCGCGCTGACCCTTTGATACCATGAAACGACAGGTATTTCCTAAGGAGCACATTTGTCTACTAACGCCTCTGGCAGCCCTGTTCTGTCGCTGCTTATTCCCATTTACAATGTTCAGCGCTACCTGCGCGAGTGCCTCGATTCCGCCCTGGCGCAGACGCTCAAGGATATTGAGATCATCTGCATTAACGACGGGTCGACCGACAACTCGCCGGCGATTATCCGCGAGTATATGGAGCGCGATGGGCGCGTCAAGATGATTGACAAGGCCAACAGCGGCTACGGCGACTCGATGAACCACGGCCTGGAGATGGCGCGTGGCAAGTACGTTGGCATCTTGGAGTCCGATGACTTTATGGCGCCCGACGCACTCGAAATGCTTGTCTCGGCTGCCGATAGCAATAATGCCGACTTTGCGAAGGCGAACTTTGATTTCTACTGGTCTAAGCCCGAGGAGCGCCGTTCGCTGCACGAGATGTTTAAAGCCAAGGACTGTGGCAAGCCGGTGCACCCGAGCGATACGACGCAGTTCTTTAAGCAAAAGCCGTCGATTTGGTCGGCCGTGTACCGTCGCGATTTTCTTGAGCGCAACGGCATTACGTTCCTGCCGACTCCGGGAGCATCCTTTCAGGACACGTCATTCGCCTTTAAGGTGATCGCGTGCGCCGATAAGGCTATTTACCTGCATGATGCCGTGTTGTCGTATCGCCAGGACAACGAGAATTCCTCGGTCAATTCTTCGGCTAAGGTCTTTTGCGTCAATACCGAGTATGCCGAGATTGAGCGTTGGATTCGAGAGGATTATGCCCGCGACCACGCAAGTGATGACGTCGCGCGCATGCTCAAGTTCAATCAGCTCATTAAGTACGATTCGTACATGTGGAACTACGTGCGCCTGGCGCCTAAGTTCTATAAGGAGTTCCTGGTTCAGATGGCCAAGGAGTTCCAAGCGGCCTTGGACGCCGGGGACTTTTCGCTTGACGACCTCAAGCCGTGGAAGCGCGCAAATCTCGCTGTCATCCTCAAAGATCCTGAGGGCTGGGTTGACGAGCATCCGAGTTTTGCGACGGATGGTGCCTTGGGGCGTGCTAAGTATTACGCCTCGGTTGGAGGTCCAGGCGTGGTTGCTGCCTTCCTCATCGAATCGCTGAGGGGGTAGGTCGACATGGAAGAGACTTTGATTCCCAAAGCGACCATTGTCGTTCCCGTCTACAATTCGTCGCGCTCCATTCAGCGATGCCTCGATTCGCTGTTGGCCCAGTCCGAGCGCTCGATTCAGGTTGTCTGCGTCAACGACGGTTCGACTGATGATTCGTTGAACGTGTTGCGCCAGATCGCGCAGGCCGACGATCGCGTGCTGGTGATTGACCAGGAAAACGCGGGTGTCTCGTGTGCTCGAAATGCCGGTATCGATGTCGCCGAGGGCGAGACCGTCTTTTTTGTGGACGCCGACGATTACATCGATGCCCAGACGGTCGAGCGCGTGCTGCATGCCATGGAGTCATCAGATGCCGAGGCCGCCGTTTTTGGCGGCGTCTGTGAACCTGCCGATGCTGCCCCCAAACGCGTCCAGCAACTCATGAGCCCCAAAGCTGGTACCTTCGGCGCCCGCGATCCTCAGCTGCTGTTCCATTCGAATGCGCAGCCCTATGCCTGCCGTGCGGCTTTTTCGCGCGAGCTGCTCAATCGCGAAGGCATTCGCTTCGCCCCCGGTTTGGCTTTGGGCGAGGACGTCGTCTTCCAATTTGCGGCTTATGCGCTTGCCCGCAAGACCGTCGTCATGCCGGACAAGTTCTACCACTACGTGATGGAGAGCGAATCGGCGACGCACGAGTTCAACAGTGTCGAGGCTCGCGCTAAAAAGCTTGACGCCCACATGAGGATGCTCGAGGAGGTCTTGGAGGACTGGGCGGCCTACGGTCTTTTAGACCTGTGCCCCGGCGAGCTGATAACTTGGTTTTTGGACCTAACTGTGTTCGACCTGGCGCGCTTGGATGCCGATGACTTCCATCGCGTGGCGGCTCGCGTCAACATGGACCTCACGACGTTTTTGGGAACGGCGTGGGCGGATGTGCCTGCTAAGGGCGCCGTTCGCCGTGTTGCCCGCAAGCTCGTTGCGGCGACCTCGGGCGTTACGATGGCAGACGCCACGCTGTTCTATCTTTCGACTCGCGGTCTCAAAGCCTGCTTGGAGCACTTTATCTAATTCCAAGCGCTGCCGCCCGCCGCAACTCGGCTGCTAAAATAACCCTGTTACACGCTATTCAACAGGAGGTTCTCTTGCAGAACTCTGATACCCCTAAAGTTTCGCTGCTTGTCCCCATCTGCAATGTCGAACGCTACCTGCGCGAGTGCCTTGATTCCGCCGTGGCGCAGACGCTCAAAGACATCGAGATTATCTGTATCAACGACGGCTCCACCGATAGTTCGCCAGATATCATCCGCGAGTACATGGAGCGCGATTCCCGTGTAAAGATGATCGACAAAGCCAACAGCGGCTACGGCGACTCGATGAACCGCGGCCTGGAGATGGCGCGCGGTGAGTACGTGGGCATCCTTGAGTCCGACGACTTTATGTTTGAGGATTCGCTCCAAAAGCTGGTCGCCAAGGCCGATGCTGAGCATGCCGATGTGGTAAAGGGCGACTTTTACCTGTATTGGTCCACGCCCAGCGAGCGCCGTGAGCTGTTTGGGATCATCGACGAGCATATGACGGGCGCCGCGTATCGCCCCGTCGATCGTCCGGGCATCTTCTACCGCAAACCTTCCATTTGGTCGGCTATCTATCGGCGCGAGTTCCTCAACGACAATCAGATTCGGTTCCTTCCCACGCCGGGCGCCTCGTATCAGGACGCAGGCTTTAACTTTAAGGTTTGGGCTTGCGCCGAGCGTGCCGCGTTTATTACTGACCCAATTTTGTGCTATCGCCAGGATAATGAGAAGAGCTCCGTTAATTCGCCCAACAAGGTGTTTTGCGTGTGCGATGAATATGCCGAGATGCAGCGCTTTTTGGGCGAGCGTCCCGAGCTCAAGGCTCAGCTCCAGGGCATTTTAATGCGCATGAAGGTCGATACGTACCGTTGGAATGATGAGCGTCTGGTCGATGAACTGCGCGAGAAGTTTTGGAAGAAAGCCTCGTCCGAGCTCAAGGCCGATTGGGATGCCGGTCGCTTTGACCTGTCGCTGTTCGATCCGCGTGGCGAGACCGACTTGCGCCTGATGGTCAAGTCGCCCCGCGCCTATATCGATTCGCGCTTTGACTTTAAGAAGCCAGGCAAGCTCAATACGTTTAAGCATTACTTTAAGATTGGCGGCCTGCCGCTGGTCTGGCGCGTGCTGACGTATCAGCGCACCTACGGCGACAACCCGCACCCTGATGACGTTCCGGCCGCACAGTAGGAGCGAGTGATTATGGTTACCCCCAAGATTTCCGTTGTCGTTCCCATCTATAAAGTGGAGGAGTGCCTGGCCTGGTGCCTGGACTCCCTGCTTGCGCAGGACATGCCCGATTGGGAGGGCGTGCTGGTCAACGATGGCTCGCCGGATGGCTCGCGCGATATTGCGGCCGCCTATTGCGAAAAGGACGCGCGCTTCACGCTGGTCGATAAGCCCAATGGCGGCCTGTCGAGTGCACGTAATGCAGGCATCGCCGCGTCCACGGCGTCTATCGTCGCGTTTTTGGATTCCGACGACCGATTTACGCCCGATGCATGCCGTGTGATCGTCGATGCATTTGAGCGCGAGGACTGCGACGTTTTGACCTTTGGCGCGAATCCGTATCCGCTGGAGGCGGGGTATCCGTGGCTTAACTATGTGCTGAGTCCGCGCGATGTGTCGTTTAAAGGCTATAGCTCTGAACTGCTGTTTAGGGAAGCATCTCGCCCCTTTGCATGGCGCACCGCCTGTGGGCGTGAGTTTTTGCTGGGCAACGGGATCGTGTTCGATGAAACCGTTAAGTATGGCGAGGACCAGGTCTTCGATTTCGCCGTGTACGGTCGTTCGCGTAAGACCGCGCTTATCTCGAACAAGCTGTATGACTACCGCGTGGCGCGCAAGGGCTCGCTTATGGACACCATGCGCTACGACGACGAGACACGTCTGCTGGAGCACGTGAAGATTTACTCTGCGGTGCTGGCTGACTGGCAGCGCGACGGTCTCGATGTCCTGCATGCCGATGACCTGGCGTACTTCCTATGCGATCTGGTGCTGTACGATGCGCTCAGGTTGCTGGGTTCGGACTGCGGCAAGGTGTTTGCTGCCGTTGCCACGGCGCTTGCCGGTTCTGCCGTGGGCAGCGATGCTGCGCTCGCACAATGCGCTTCTTCTGTTGCTGCTATGGTGCGTGCGGCGCTTACCAGCAAGGCCCCCAATGCCCGTGGGTGCAAAAAGCTCATGTTCGATTACGACGTCTTGAGGTTTGGGCGCCTGGGTGCCTGCAAACGCATGGCAGCGAACGCCCTGGGAAAGCGAGAAGTGTAGATGAGTATCAAGCGTTTGGCACTTTGCCGCAGTCAGGGCCGTCTGTTTGTGCTGCTTCGTTTTGCCGGTCAGGATGTCGCCGCGCTTATCGAGCGGGAGGGTTCTCAAGCGTTTGTCCATGCGACGACGAGCGGTTCTTGTGTGCCGTCGCTGGTGCTCCCGGTCGATCGTGGCCGTGTGCTGGCGCTTTGCCCTTCCGTTTCCGATTACGAGCGCGAGCTCGCCGTCTTGGTGCTTCCGTTTTTGGATGGCTCGTCGATGGATGTCGTTTTTGCATCCGGTGGCCAAAGGTTGGGCTCCATTCGCCTCGATAGCCGCGTGGCCAAGTTGGAATCCAAGATTAACTACAAAGCAAAGCCTGCGCTGTGTGCGCTTATCCGCGATGCGCAGCGTGGCGAACACTGCGGCCTCTACGAGATCGATGCCATTCGCTATTTGCCGGCAGACGCCGGCGCGGTGTGGCGCTATGAGGTTACGTGGGCGGGAGATCCTCAGTGCGCCCCTGAGATCCAGATCTTCGATACGCATATGTATGCGATCGATGCCACCGTGCATGTGTTTGAGTCGCAGGTCGATGTGCCGCAGCAGGACGGATGCCGCGTCAATAAAACGTATCTGAGTGTTGAGATGCCCCAGGATATACGTGATTTTGTCGCGATTGCAATCGACCCCGCGGGGCAGATCCAGGGCGGTTTTTGCGCCATGGATGGTCGCCTGTACAACGGCATGGTCGACGACAGCTGGAACCGCATGAAGGATGCACGCGCTGACGACGCAGCTTATCGACGTTGGTTTGAGCAGCATCGCGCAAAGCCGGGCGATCTGGCGTGCCAGCGTGTCGCTTCGGCGGCCTTTGCCTATAGGCCGCTCGTGAGCATTGTGGTGCCGTGCTACAAGACCGATCGAGTCTACCTGCGCGAGCTGCTGGACTCGGTGCTAGCCCAGAGCTATGACAACTGGGAATTGCTGTTCATGGACGCCTCGCCCGAATGGGATGCGGTGGCCAATCTTGCAGCAAGTGCCAACGACGAGCGCGTTCGTCGCATCGAGCTGCCCGGCAACGGCGGCATTGTGCTCAACACCAACGCTGGTATTCAGCAGGCGACTGGAGACTATATCGCGTTCTTGGACCATGACGACATTCTGGAGCCGGACGCGTTATTCCACTATGTTGCCGCGCTGAATAAGGTGGCCGAGGGCGAGCGTCCCCAGGTCCTGTTCTGCGACGAGGACATGTTCCAGAAAACGGGGGAGTGGGGCCAGCCGGTCTTTAAGACCGTACTCAACGTCGACCTGCTCTATAGCCATAACTGCGTGACGCATTTCCTGATGGTGGAGAAGGCGCTCATCGATCACATTGGTTTGTCCCCTGAAGACGTTGCGGGCGCCCAGGACTACGACTTGACGCTTCGCTGCCTTGTAGCCGGCGCGCGCTTTGAGCACGTTGCGCATGTGCTGTATCACTGGCGCGTTCATCTGGGATCGACCGCCGACGGTTCTGCCGATAGTAAGCCGTATGCTATTGAAGCCGGGCGCCTTGCGCTGCAGCGCCACTTTAACGCGCTGGGCATTTGCGGAACGGTCGAGGAGACCGAGACGCCGTTTGTCTACCGTATGCGCTATGCGCTGCCAAAGCCTGCGCCGCTGGTGAGCATTGTGATTCCCACCAAGGATCACGTCGAGACGCTCGACGCCTGCGTGATGTCGATCGCCCAGAAGGCCACGTATGCCAACTACGAGATCGTCTTGGTGGAGAACAACAGCGAAGACCCGGAGACGTTTGCGTATTACGAAACCCTTCTGGAGCGCATAGCGGCTGCATCTGGTGGCAAGGGCACGGCGCGCGTTGAGTGGTGGCCGGGCGAGTTCAATTACTCCCAGATCATCAACTTTGGCGTTGAGCATGCCAAGGGCGACTATCTGCTGCTGTTGAACAACGATACCGAGGTCATAAGCCCCGGCTTTATTGAAGAGATGATGGGCTATCTGATGCGTCCCGATGCGGGCGTGGTGGGCGCCAAACTCTATTTTGCCGATCATCTGGTGCAGCATGCCGGCATTTTGGTTGGCGTGCGCGGCGCACTTGCCCATGCCAACCAGGACTTCTCGGCAAAGCGCGAGGGATACCTTGCCCGTGCTGTACGTCCCGGCAACTTTAGCGCCGTAACGGGCGCCTGCCAGATGGTTCGTCGCGACGTGTTTGAGCAGGTCGGAGGCTACAACGAGGAGTTCGCCGTCGGCTTTAACGACGCGGACTTTTGCCTCCGTGTGCGGGAGGCGGGCTACCGCACCATCTTTACGCCCTATGCCGAGCTGTACCACTACGAGTTCACCTCGCGCGGCAGGGAAGAGGCCAACGAGGAAAAGCTGCGCCGCTGGAAGCGAGAGCAGGCACTGTTCATGCAGCGCTGGCCGGAGTTCTTCCTCGATGGCGATCCGTGGTTGGGGCCAAACCTATCTGCCGAGAGTGAGTATTTCTCGGTCTAAGGCAATGGGTTTAGGAAGTCCTGAACTTTCTTTCGCTATGAGCTTGGAAGAAAGCAATGGTGGACTACTAACTAAGTCATATTACGAAAGCTCGATACTTCCGCGATAAGTTTATACAAGCTTATACAGCTCGATATTATTCGATATAAGTAGATATCGCACTTGCCTTTGCCGGCTTACCCGCCGGCGTTATGGATCTTATTAACGGCAAGGCGCTTACGTTCTTGCGTCGTGCCCTCTCCGAAGATCTGGCGCCTATCAACCAGGTGGAGGTAGCGCTCTCTATGGGCGATAGCTTTGTCGCGACTGGTTTGACCATAGAGGACGATCTTCTGTCGAGAGCCGCTAAGGCCACTAAGGGCTATGCCTATCTGGTGCAACTGGTCGGTTACTCCATTTGGCAACGCGCCAACTTGCATCGTGCCAAAAGTGCCATTGTGAGCGAGGGCGACGTCACCGAAGGCATTGCGCTGGCAGAGGCTCGTTTTCACGATGTTGTTCACGAGCCCGCGATTTCTGGACTTGGACTCAACGATATCAAATACCTTTTGGCCATGTGCGAGGATAAGCAGCAGTCCAAATCATCTGAGATTGCTAAACGCATGGGTAAAAAGACCAATGAGGTCAGCTCTATTAGGGCTAAGCTGCTTCAAAGAGAGGTTATTCAAGCTCCGCAGAGGGGCTACGTGCAGTTTGCCGTGCCGGACCTAGATATCTATCTGCGAGAGAACGCCGCGGAGATTCTCGAGCGGTTCTAAATCGAGGCATGAATAGCCGCCGGTTAACTGCCCTTGTCGACTTGGCTCGCGTCCCCCCCCAATCTAGTAGACTCTGAACCGTTGCTAGATTGGGGGGGGGATTTTCCATGAAACGCTCCATGAAACGAGTTTCCGGGGCCGTTCGGATGTCGTGGCGCAGCAGGGACTTGAGCTTCTCGGCGAACACCTGCTCTTTCGAGTTCGCAAGCAGGCAGACGCCCTCCTGCCGGTGTGCCACGTCGAACCACAGCTCGTCCTGCTCCATCGCAGCGCTCGCGTGGACCCCCAGGTCGAACTTCGTGTCGAACGTGCTGCGCCCGTCGCTGACCTTGAGGTTGACGCGCCTGCCCTTGTAGTCCTGCTGCGACAGCTCCTCTATCTCGCCGGCGATGCGGACGGTTACGCCGTCGCCGAGGTTCGAGAGGGCGGACACAAAGGAGCGAATGGAGGCGTCGGTCATCGGGTACCGCACGAAGTCGAGGTCTATGTCCTGGGTTGCGCGGCGCCCGCTCCCCGACAGCGCGCACATCAGGACCCCTCCCTTGACCGTCACTCGGTCGCGCATGCCGGATGCCGCCAGCTTTGAGAGGATCACGTCCTGGCAGACGCGCGCGGTCGCGTTGAGGCAGGAGTAGCCCTCCTCGCGCTCGTAGCGCGCCCTCATCTCGTTCAGGTCCATCAGAATACCTCCTCCATGGCGCGCTCGAGGTGTGCCTCGCCGTGCGGGATTGCCTCCGCGTAGTCCTGCAGCCTGTATATGTCCAGCCGCTCCGACCGCCTGCGGAACGAGGCGACGGCCTCCCGGTAGAGGTCGTAGGGCAGCTTGTTGCGCGAGCGCATGAGCTCGAGGAGCATGCGCTCGGGGTCGTAAACGGCAAGCTCGGTCCCGTCCACCGAGACGGTCGACCTCCCGACGCCCAGCCATCCCTCCGGGATGAAGTGCTGGCGCACGGCGGCGTCGCGTATCTTGGTCCCACCGCGCTTCGTGGCCAGGTCGATCCGGTCGGGGGGCGCGGTCACGAGCCCGTGGGCGTAGAGCGCGGTCTGCCCGGTCAGGATGCCCCCGGGGTAGCGCTTCGCGATCACGGCGAGGGCGTCCTCGTCCCGGTTGGTCGAGTACATCCCTCGGCCGACGGGGTGGAGCGTCCCTTCCGACACCGCCTTGCGAACGCGGTACCTGCTCCCGAGTTCAGCCAGCGCCTCCCGGTAGGTGATCACCATGCCGACCTCCCCTCGAAAGCCATATAAGCCTACATCTGATGACAATTGTAGGCTTATATGGCTTTTCATGGAACGACTCATTGCGGCACCTCCCTCGCCATGACGGTGCCTTACTTTGATGGCTCTTTCCTCGTTTGCATCTGCTATATGAAGGAACGTCGATTCTGGTGCTCGGGCGAAGGCGCTACGCGATGAAATTCTCCACCAGCGTAACCATGGAGTCCTTCTCGCTTGGGTCAGAGAGGGCAATCATGAGCGTCATGGCCGCGAGCGCGTTGCCCTCCACGCGGAGTCTTTCGCCGTTGCGCAGTATCCCGTTCTTGTCGAGGAAGTGAATGAAGAGCGCCGCTGCAGAGCGCTTGTTGCCATCCAAGAATGGATGGTCCTTCACTACGAGGTAGAGAAGGTTGGCGGCCTTTGCTTGAACGGAGGGATATAGGTCTTGGTCGCCAAAGCCCTGATAGAGGGCGCTGATGATTCCGGCGAACTGGTTGTCCCGCTCTCGTCCGAACAGGGTGGACGACGAGTAGAACGGTAGGCTGCGGACGACTTCGAGGGCTTCGGTGTAACCGAGCTCCCAGTTGGGCTCGTTGCCCTGGGGCGCCTTCATCCTTCCCGTGTCGTATTCATCGAGCAGAGTCAGGCTCGGAAGGTACTTCTGTAGAATTTCTGCCGCACCGGAGAGTTCCGGAGTACTCGACCTCTCGAGGACCTTGAAGACCGTTCCGAGCGCCTCGAGTCTCTTTTGGTTGATGGAGTATCCCTGGAGTAGATGCTGCTTGAGCACGCCATTTGCCCACCGGCGGAAGTACACGCCCTGCTGAGACTTCACGCGGTAGCCAACCGAGATGATCATGTCGAGGTTGTAGTGCTCGACCTGACGTTTGACCGTTCTTGTTCCCTCTAAGCGAACTATTTCAAAAAATGAAATAGTTCGAATTCCGGCAAGCTCTTCCTTTGCTGCGGAATGAATGTGCTTGGAGATAGTCGGCACTCCGCGCCCGAACAACGTCGCCATCTGCTGCTGGGTTAGCCAGACCGTATCGCCGTCGACGCGCACGTCAAGGTGGACTGCGTGGTCGGGGTCCTCGTACAAAGCGATCTGCTGGCTTGCGTTGGAATTGTCCATGATGTATGCCCCTTCGGTTTAGTCGACATGCTATGATCCGCACGCCGGAGGACGAGTGGTTTCAACATGCCGGTATTGCGTAGCTTCAACCGGCATCCCGCCGGTCAGTCGGCGTCGCGTGCGCCGGCTAAGCCAGGGTCGGGGCACGCGACGCCGGCGCTTCGTACCATTGGGGGCCTCCGAAGCGACTTTCACTCTGTCTTATTCTGGTAGATACAGTGTACCACGAAACGCGAACATGCGTACGTATTTCTGTTTAAATTTTAGCTGGACGCGGCGGTGTGTCGTCCTCTGCCTTGTTCTCCGAAGCCAGCTGTATTCCGGGCCGCGGTTCTACAAGGCAGGGGGTAGTCAGATGGATAGGATTATCCTTCTCCTACTTCTCTTGACCTTCCTGGTCATCCTGAGCAAGTAATGGGCTTTGGTGGGTGCCAAGCTCTACTTTGCTGGCCATCTGGTTCAGCTAGCTGGCATTGTGGTCGGCGTGCGCGGCGCCCTTGCCCATGCCAACTGGGACTTTTCGGCAAAGCGCGAGGGATATCTTGCCCGTGCCGTGCACCCGGGCAACTTCAGCGCCGTTACGGGCGCCTGCCAGATGGTCCGTCGCGACGTTTATGAACGGGTTGAAGGCTGCGACGAGAAGTTTGCCGTCGGTTTTAACGATGCGGATTTTTGCCTGCGCGTATGGGGGCTACCGCACCATCTTTACACCTTATGCTGAGCTGCACCACTACGAGTTCACTTCGCGCAGCAGGGAAGAGGCCAGCGAGGAAAAGCTGCGCCGTTGGAAGCGCGAGCAGGCACTGTTTATGCAGCACTGGCTGGAGTTCTTCTTGACGGGTGATCCGTGGCTGGGGCCGAACCTTAGCAGCGAGTGCGTGTATGGTGCGCTGAAAATTACTGTGCTTGTTCTGGCTTGTTGCTAGGCGTAGCGCGCGTCCCGCCGGTTGAGAAGCTCGCAGTAGTTCGACACCGCCTCTACCTGCGGCGCCTGCTCCTGCGGCTCCTCCGGCTGCCCTTGCTGCCCTGCGGCTTACCATCCTACTCACCCACGTATGACTCCCGTGCCCCGAGCGGGCAAAAGGAAATGCCCACAACGTCTCCGTTGCGGGCATTCTCCGGGCCGGCCACAAATAGCTTTATCGAATCCGATTGCTCTTCATCATCCGGATCGTTGGCGTCTCGTCGGCAAAGTCATCGTCTATCTGTAGTTCAAGGGGCACCGTAATGGAGCTTCCCAGCGCGGTCGCGGTTCCCGGGGCGAATGCGGGAAGGCGCATGACCTGGCCATTTGATATGGAAGGGATATTGCGGCGAACGTAATCGAGGTCGTAAGAGTTCTGAATGCGGTGGATTATGAAGGTTCCCGTCTGAGAGAGCACGACGCGGGAAAGCTCACTGGGGATTTGGCTGATGGCGGTAAGGTAAATGCCAAACTTACGGCCCTCCCGTGCAATTCGATTGAACACTGAGTCGTCTGTCAGGTCTGCATCCCTGATATAGCGATGCGCCTCGTCAAAAATGAGATAGACGGGTGTTGAGGAACCTCTTCCCGCATCTAGACTAGCCTGAAAGAGTGTACGCGCAACGTAGTGGGAGAACAACTTCAGTCCCGACTCGTCGATTATCTGAGAGACGTCTAGCACAAGAATGCCACGCCACTTGTTTAAGAGGGCTGCAATTGACTCGCCCCGCTCAAGTGAGAAGAGGTCATGCGAATACCTTTCCCTAAGGTTTCTAAGCTGAGTAACCAGCCCCTCTGAATACGACCTTATCTGACGGTTGCCCCGCACTTCTTCTTCATCGAACACGAAGTCAAGCGCATCGACGACGTCAGAGATTGAGACCTCCCTTTCGGGTTTCTCGTAGCTGCACAAGATGCGCTCGACATTGGGAAGGCCGTTGGACATGTATTCATCCTCGATGAACTCCTTCAAAAGGGACTCAAGCCCTTCGACGACATCTTTCGATATGTTTCCGTAATCCAAATTGAAGGACGCTAGCAAATTGTGAGCAATCCGAGCACGAGAGTGGGGCTCAGATCGTTGTCCGCGAATCGCGTCAAGGTCTTTCTCGATCGGCTGGTAATACTTTGAGACCTGAAACTTCCTCGCTGCGTGGCTATCGATGCTCGTGTCCCGAATTGCGGTATATGCGAAGGCTGCAAATAGCTTCTTCTTGCCCTCCTCGTTGAGGTGGGAGTATCTCACGGCCCTCTCAAGCAGAGGTTTCTGGATGCGTCGCGAGGGGTCGAGAATAGCTGACCAGTCATCCATCGACAACTCTCCAGGCGCGAGGTGGTACTCATCGGCATCGATTCGTCTCGTGCAGCCGTAACCGCCGCGCGTGAGAAAGTCATAATCACCGTGCAGGTCGAAGACGATGAATCGGGGCTCTGCATCGAACGCGTTCTCGGCATCTAAGAGCGACGCTACTCTATCAAGCAGGAGCCGCGCGGTTGAGGACTTTCCCGAGCCGGTATTACCGAGAATAGCGAGATGACCAGAGAACAGAGAATCGATATCAAAAGTGGGTCTTACCGAATCGTATCCAGCGAGAGACCCAATCTCGACTCCTTCCCGTACGCAAAAGACCTTCTTGAGGATTGATTCATCGCAAGCGTAGACATTGGAACCGACCATAGGGAGGTCTACTACGCCGGGAACGTAGGTAGACTTCTCAATCTCCCCAATGGGGGTGGCTGTGAAGATGTAGCTCGTACTAAACCTCGACGACGGCTGGTCGGAATACGGTCTCTCGGCCTCTTCTGCGGAAACCACGCGGAAGATAACCTTGGTAGATATGGAGAGGTAGGCGAAGAGGTACTGGTTGAGCCCGTTCAAATGCCTGGGCTCGCCATTGAGCATACGATCGGAAAAGTCGGAACGCGACGCGCGGAGCCTTATCTTCTCTTGGTCCATGTAGCAAATAGTGCCTATCAGCCAACCCGGCTTGGGGACTCCGTTATTCATTCCCGTCACCAAGCCCCAGAGATCCAGATGCAGCATCGTCTCCGAAGGTGATTTCAGGCCCGATAAAGTCAGCGAATTCCGAGAAATACAGCGGACGCTTGGGCTTCGGATCCCTTTCGCTTGGATATACGAAATAGGCGTTCGCGCCACCTGCTCTGTCGTAGAAATCCCGTGTGGGGGAACCAATATCGGTCTCTGCTGGGTTGCCGACGAAGGCGAGAAGAGTGAAGTCAGGCCTCGCAAGAGCCTGCCTGATTAGGTTCGATATATGCGAGTCTGCAAAGCTGAATCCGCACGTCAGAAGAACGGTGTTGGGAACGGCGAGGATGTTTACGAACTCGCGAAACATATCGCTATAAGGAGTGCCTTGCGTTAGGGCATATTTGGAAGTCATCGGGGCAATAAGCTGTTTGTCGCCTTGGTATTCGTCGGCGATGTCGGGAAACTTTGGGGCCCTTACGACGTTACCGTCATAGACCCTCCAGTTGATGGAGCCGTGCATCTTGTAAAGGCGGAAGAAGGGGTTCACCGGTTCGTAATGGTCTCTGAACCTCTCATCGAGGTCAATCGGCCTGCGATGGTATTCCCGCGGGCTGAATGTGGGCATCAGCGCGTTCGAGAACCCGTCGACATAGGCGTAGTCGCTCGATTCAAGGGCCATCTCATGGAATAGGTCGTAGTTCGTGGTGAAGAGGTTGACAACATCGAAGGCAGCCTGCCCTCCGCGCGCAAGAATCTGGCGGGATATACCAAGTCCCTGAACGAACCTGCGGTAGCTATCGAGGACGTCTGAGTGTTCTGTGTTGTATTTTATATCGACGGACTCGAGAAAGGCCTTGCGAACTGCATCGGAAACCCTCTTGTCTTCATCGGCGCTATCTAGAGAGCCCTCGATGCGCTGACTCAGCCACGAAAGGAGGTTCTCGATGTTCGAGTACTTCGCAGGGTCTTCGTTATCTCGACGTGCAATTTTGGTTATTCGACTTTCCAGAAGGGTAGATAGCTCGGGATCTTTGAGCTTGAGGTCCGCTCGCATGTTCCTGAAGGTTTCACCCATCAGGGGAATAGCCGGAGTAGATGCGCCTGAGCCGATAAGCGTGGCCAGGTTGATCGACCTGGAAAGAATGCCTTGGACAAAATGTCGGGCTTCCGAGGCGTTTACCTCACGCCTTGTTGCACCCCTCTGCAAGATAAAAAGGGACGTGGGGGATTCCTCCTGCACATCGGAGGGTGCGTCATCCGGTATATTCATCGCGTTGTCAGACATGGTGTGCTCCCTATAAACTCAAAAACCTCTGCTCGAACGCGCCCGGGAACTGGAACATTCGCTCCTTGCCCCAGATACTCACCCACGTCATCACCACGCCGTCGTTGCAGACGTACTTGGTGTCCGCTGACGGCTCGATCCACTTACTCATGTCGTCTTCCGTCGCGTCGGGGTCATCGTCGTTGCGACCCTTGTACCCGCGCTCTGCAACTGCGTAACGTTCGAGGGACGGGAATCTTCTGCGATCGCCTAACTATTCCGTCGCCGTGTATCATGTCCCTGTAAGCGGACTCGATAGGATTCATCCGTGCACGCCAGCGATGCCCTCATACAGACGGTCGCGACCGTCTGGGTTCCCATAACCCACATCGAGCCGGCCCTGGGCAAGGTCCCCAACTACATCAACAACTTGATCTCGCGCGGGCCGACTCCGCGCTGCGACACCATGGCCGCCATGCTCGGCGTCCGTGGCTACGCTCTCTGCGTGATCCTGCGCGAAGATGTTCCCGAGACGGTACTGTTTATTGATTATGGATTATCGTCATCGGGTACAATCGAAGAGCCTTTATACAAACAGGAAGGGTATCTATGCAGCTTTCTGAGCAGCTTCTTCATACGACGATACGAATTGAAGCATCGCTTCCCTCAGGAGAGTGCTCGGTTGGAACTGGTTTCTTTTTCAAATTCTGCGATGACGGCAAGACATTTGTTCCTGCCGTCGTGACCAACAAACATGTGGTCAAGGGCGGATATGAATACCGGGTCATCTTCTCGCGAGCCGACGAGAACGGCAACTTGCTCAATATAAACGAGCGGCTGACCATGCGTGGCTCGGACAGCGATTGGATTTCGCATCCAGACGAGAACGTGGACTTGTGTGTACTGCCTATTGGCCCTGCTCTCAACGGTTTTATCCAGGCGGGTAAGCATCTGCTCACTATACCGCTCAGTCTGGAGCTGCTTCCGACGAAGACGCTGATTAAAGACATGGGCTGCATGGAAGAAGTGACCATGATCGGGTACCCCAACGGCATCTGGGACGAGGCCAACAACTTGCCAATCGTGCGCAGGGGAATCACGGCGACTCCCTACAGATACGATTATCGGGGCGAGAAGGAATTCTTAGTGGACATGGCTTGCTACCCGGGTTCAAGCGGTTCCCCTGTCTTCCTGTACAACGAGGGAACCTATCTCGAGAATGGCGCGGTCGTCGTGGGAAGCAGACTCTATCTGTTGGGCATTCTACGCGCTGTTCCCATTAGAAACGTTCTCGGTGATATCACCGTATCTACGATTGCTCACGTAAACGTTCAAGACATGTTGAACTTGGGCATCGTCATCAAGTCCGAACGCCTGAAAGACTTCGACCCAATCTTGAGAGAGCGCTTGAGTGTTCCAGAATAATATTTAGGTCGCCCGCCGCACGTGGCGTTGGCGCACCCGAGCGCTGCGGGCCTCGGTAGTCCGCGCCGAGTGCCGTCACCCGGCCTGTAGTGACCCTCACGTCATCGGTATGCCCGCGCCCCGGCCCTTCGCACACGGGTATGTCGGCGCCGCGGCGGGCGGGCGGCCAGCTGCCGGCCCGTTCGAAGCCCTACCTGAGTAGCTCGTTTGACCTGTATCGTTTTTTTCGGACACGCAGGCTGGAAGGACCGCGACACCGCGGTGCCTTAGACTGCATGTGGGCTGATAAACGAAAGGATTGCCGAATGGTCGCCAATCAGAAGAAGTACACCGACGGGATCAGGCGGGAGACCGCCGACTACGTCATCTCGACAGGGTGCCCTTAGCCCAGGCCTGCGACGAGCTCGGGCTCAACGCCAAGACGGTTAACGACTGGGCGCTCAAGCGCCGGCGCGAGCTCTCCGGCGAGCCCGACCCGAGAGCCGAGGACCGCGAGCTGCGCGAGGCCAAGAAGCGAATATGCGAGCTCAAGATGGAGAATGCGTTCCTAAAAAAGCCGCTGCCTTCTTCGCCAAAGAGAAGCACTCTAGCCAAGTGCGGGCTCGTGTTGCCGGAGAAAGGTAGCTTCGCGCTGACCATGATGGCCGGGGTGCTGGGGGTGAGAAGGTCGGGCTACTGGAGCTGGGCATCGAACGGCTGCCCTGAGGACGACTGGTCCGAGGTCCACGACGCCGTGCGGCGCGTGTGGCTCGATCCGACAGGCGTTTCGAGGTCCGCTTCATGAGGTGCTTCCTGTCCGACGTGCCTCGGGGCACGACCCTCTACTGCGCCAGCAAGGGCCGGTACGGCTCGCGCAAGATGAACGCGTCGCTCGATGGGTTGGCGTCGCCGCCACCCGCCGCCGTCAGCCGTCGCCGGGCCTTCCACATCATGAGGGGGAACGGCCCGGTTGGCGCATGCGGCAGGAAGAGGTTCAAGGTGCACCCCGGGGCGGTCAACGAGGCCGACGTGCCGAACGTCGTCGCGCGCGGCTTCGGCGGCAGGGCGCCGCGCACCCATATATGCAGCGACCTGACCTACGTGCGCGTCGGGGCCTCGTGGAACTACGTCTGCCTGCTCGTCGACCCCTGCAACAGGGAGATCGTCGGCCACTCCGCCGGGCCCAGGAAGGACGCCCGGCTGGTCAAGCCGGCGTTCGCGACGCCCTCCATCCCGATCCCGGACATCGAGGTGTTCCGCACGGGCCGCGGCAGCGAGTTCGACAACGCCGAGATCGACCTGATGCTCGAGGTCTTCGGCATAGAGAGGTCGCTATCGGCCAAGGGCTGCCCCTACGACAACGCCGTCGACGAGTCGACCGACAGGATACTGAAGGCCGGGCTCGTCCACCGTGAGGCGTTCGGCACGACGCGCGAGCTCCGGGCCAAGCTCTCGGACTACGTGCACTGGTACGACAACTTCAGGATCTACTCGACGCTGGGCTACATGTCTCCGATCGAGTCCAGGGAGGCGGGGCTGTCCCTCCCGGAATCGTCCAAATAGGTGTTGCCAATCCAACCGCCTCTTTGATTATCAGCCGGGGCTATCTCGGCTTTTTTGATTGGGGCGGTTGTTATGTTGCTGAATCTTTAAGGGACGAAGATTGTTTTTCAAAGGCCCACGATGTGCATCTGGTCACTCATATCTTTTCGAGACAGAACGATAAGAAGCTATATGATTCTCTTGTTTAAAGATGGTGAGTTCGATGATTCCCAGATTCCAAGAACTATTAGGTCTCTCCTAGATCCCTCTCTTCTTGCCCATTAGAAGATTCAAAGACGCGCGCGAGCGTTGCTTACTGGCGTTTGATTCATGAAGACCACGCTCTACTTTTCTTGAATGCGTTAGCCAGGCCACTCTTTCGATGAAGCCCCAGACGCCTCTGATACAAGCGAAACATTGGGGCATTTTGCTGTATTTCGCGGCTGCGTACACGCTTTCGTCGTCCGCCACGTGCTTAAACGAATTGCGTGCTTCAGTGGATTTTCGTGTCACTGGCGCTTGTGCTGTTTGGGGCGCCGCTAATTGCTTCAAAAACTAGAGCTAACACTGTGTCTATAGAAGGACTGAAAAACAAAAGTTTGCTGAGAACGTAACCTGCTTTTTATAAGAGCAGATTTCCGTCTGCCTTTATAACAATTCCCGCGCTTCGAATAACTGGACTTCCGATGCAGAAGGGATTGTAAGATAATCTTCTCTTAGTAACATCATTTGTGACGGGGGATTCGATATGAAAAAGGCATTGCGTGCCTCAACAGCTTTTTCTCTTGCTGGTCTTTTGACCATTTCATCCTTTATGGGCCCTGTGACTGCCGCCTACGCTGTGAGCAACGTCCCGTCTGCGGACGCTGCCGTGGACGCTGCGACTGCAGACAATGATGGCGTGGCCTCGCGTGATGCGGGCTCTGTCGATGTTGGCGCTGCAGATGACTCATCGTCGGCAACGAACGTTGACGAATCGGCTGATGAGGATTTTGGCGTTGATGTATCTGAGAACTATCAGCAGGCTGAACCGGTCGATTCTTCTTTCCAATATGTATATCTTGCCTCCCCGAGCCTTCCCAGCGGGACTGATCAGGTCGTTGCCTTTGCTACTCCCGATGACGACGATAGCCTTTCCTCCGCAACTCTCAACTATGTAAGTGCCAATGGGATTCAGGGGACTATTGAAGCATCTGGAACGGCTGACAATTCTGCTGCCTTTGTATTTGGCTCGACGTTGAAATCCAATACTTACTTTCTGACTTCGATAACCTATGTTTTGCGGGCCGATGACTCTGAGCATGAGTTGGATCTTTCCGACAGGGATTATTCGTTTACGGTCGTTGATAGCTCCGTGAGCTCCGAGGGCACTTCTGTTTACTATGCAGACGGTGATGGCAATGCCGTTGAGGCTCAATCAATCCAGCAGGCGTTGGAATGCGCTGATTCGCCTGATGGAGTATCTACCTACGCTGAGCGCTCCGCGCGTAATGTGGGGGTTATTGCACTTGACGCCGGACATGGCGGGGTGGATTCTGGCGCTCAGGGTAATGGCAAGAGTGAAGCCGACCTTACCTGGAAGATCATGACAGCCTGCAAAAATAAACTTGAAGCTTACGGCTTTAAGATCGTTCTTGCGCGCGAGCAGTCTGGCTACTATCCCAGCAATGATTATCTTTATCGCGTACAGCGCTGCATTGATCAGGGCGCGCAGGCCTTTGTTAGCTTTCACATCAACTCTGGGTCTTCTGAAGCTCACGGCGCAGAAGTTTATGCTCCTACCGCAAATGGCACCGACTACACGCAGGTCTCTGTTGAGCTTGCCAACAAGGTCATGAACAACCTTGCTGCTATGGGACTAACGTACCGCGGCGTATTTCAAATGGAGGTAGGCGACGAGTTCGCCGTTATCCGCTGCGCTCGCGAGCAGGGAATTCCAGGTATTCTTATCGAACATGGCTTTATCTCGAATTACGGTGATGTGGTCAACTATTTCTCGGACGATGGTTGCCGCCGTCTTGGCGAGGCTGACGCTGCCGCAATCATCGCGCAGTTCCCGCATCCCTACTCCGTCAATGGAATTTCCTTCTCGGAAGAACTGGGACATGCGGGGTCAACGGTAAAAATCGGTGTAAATGTTAGCGGCAAGACTGATGGCCTTAGATATAAGTTTGTTTGGCATAGGGCTGGGTCTGATTGGAGTGATTCCAATTGGGGTGTAATCGGTCAAGACTTAACTTCGCCGTCGATTTCTTGGACCCTGCCCCAGGCTGGTGAATATGAGATCTATGTTGATGTCATTGACTCCAATGGGTATGTGACTAGCACTTCTAAATACAAAGTTGTTAATTGGTCTCTTGAGTCGCTCGAAGTCTCGGGCTCCGCCCTCTGCGGCAAGCCGGTCAAGCTGCAGGCCAAGGTGTCCGGCGACGCCTCCGGCCTCAAGTACAAGTTCGTCTGGGAGAAGGGCGGCTGGGCCAAGTGGGGCGTCGCCCAGCAGCCCTCCGCTTCCTCCTCCTGCGAGTGGACCCCGACCGAGCCGGGCGAGTACACCGTCTACCTCGACGTGATCGACGGCTCCGCCGAGAGGCACCTGACCCGCAAGGTCACGGTCGGCGAGCGCTACTCCGTCGAGTCGCTCGAAGTCTCGGGCTCCGCCCGCTGCGGCAAGCCGGTCAAGCTGCAGGCCAAGGTGTCCGGCGACGCCTCCGGCCTCAAGTACAAGTTCGTCTGGGAGAAGGGCGGCTGGGCCAAGTGGGGCGTCGCCCAGCAGCCCTCCGCTTCCTCCTCCTGCGAGTGGACCCCGACCGAGCCGGGCGAGTACACCGTCTACCTCGACGTGATCGACGGCTCCGCCGAGAGGCACCTGACCCGCAAGGTCACGGT
>UQIT01000023.1 GCA_900541175.1 uncultured Collinsella sp. | reverse complement strand
TGCGACCCCCCGGCCCGCGCGGGGGAGGCGGCGGGAGCCGTGGCGGGCGCCGTCGCCGCAGCGGATTCCGCTGCGGCACCTTGCGGTGCCACGATGTCGAGCGCAATCGGTGCAAAGGCGATTTCTTCCAGATAGGCCTCAATAGTCGGCTGATGCTTTTTGAGCTGCGCGATGGCAAAGCGCGAGGGGGCCTCGATCGTGAGCGTATCTTCGGTCAGGCTTATGGCGCGCGATTGCCCCAGCATGTTGATGAGGCGTGCATCTTGGCCGTCGCGCTGGCAAAAGGCGATGGCATCCCCCAGGATGATGCTTGCTTCCTCGTCCACTGTCTCTCCCGTTCTTTAGCTCTGAGCTCGCACGCGAGCGGCGCCGAGTTCGGTCAGATGGTATTTCTGGCCATGCTTGATGACCAGGCCGGCCTGCGCCAAGTCATTGAGCGTGCGTGACCAAGTGGGGGCCGAGTTTCCAAACGCCCTCGCCAGATCGGTTGCACCGCACGCTTGATTTTGCGCCAGATAGCCCAGCGCGGCGTTGCCGCGATCGCTTACGAACACGTCCGGTTGTGGCTGCGCATACTGATTTGCTGCATTAGGATACATCATTTGAGCTGCTGGTTGTTGAGAACTCTGCATCGGCGGCATTTGCTGTTGAAAACTTTGAGGCCACTGTTGGTAAGGCTGCGGAGGCATCTGCTGGGCCCAGGGGTTGTACTGCTGCTGCGGCATCTGCTGGTACGGCTGCTGATATCCCTGCTGGTACTGCTGCGGGAACTGCTGGCCATACCCCAGTGGCGGCATCTGCTGATATGGATATCCCTGTTGGTACGGCTGATAGCCCATTTGCTGGCCACCCGGCGCCCCCGTCGCCTGCTGCATTGCTGCTGCATCCTGATCCGCCAGCGGCATGGTCTCTGGCGTGTTTGTCGGCATCGACATCGATGCCGCCCGGGGTTCTTGTGTAGGTAGCATTCCGGGCTGCTGCATCTGTCCCACGGGGGGCTGCATCTGCTGCGCTGCCATGGGCCGCTGCGCAAAAGCTCCCGGCAGGGGATATGTGGGCTGTTCCGTCTCGGGCCGCACGGCAGCGCCGCGTCCGCCGGCACGCTCGATTTCCTGCACGCGTTTAGGGTTCAGGCTTACCGTAACCACGGTGCCGTTGCCCATGTTGTCCTCGATGGATACGGCACCGCCGGCGTTTTCCAAATACTCCTGCACCATGGGAAACCCTGCTCCGGTTCCACGGATATAGCGCTTCATCTTGCTGTTTGCGCTGGTAACGCCAAAGTCGAAAGCGCGTTCCTTGTCGTCGATGCCTGGTCCTTGATCGGCAAAGCGGATGGTGTCTCCGCCGTCCAGAATCGAGATGATGGGCTCGGCAAAGTGCGCGTGGATAAAGTTTTCGACAATCTCGCGGATGACCATGAGCGAGATATGGCCGCCTTGTTCTTTCATGCACTGGTAGACGGTGTTGGTCGTCTCTTCCAAATACGTGCGGACATCTTGCGGATCAATGACGATCACACGCGGTGTCGACAACATGTCGTCATAGACGGCGATGCGCGCAGCGTACATGGCTTTCGGCCCCTGCGTGGTCGTCTGTTCACCTTCGTCACGCTCTTCGCGCACGCCGGTGATGTGCTCGTTGTCGGGTGCCGGGTCTCCGGAATCGACCATGGTGTAAAAGTCGTCAGACATGCCACTCGCAATCTTCCAAAAGGTTTCGAACAAATAGTAGCTCACCGTGCAATGTTTCTCATCTTTCGACAACTTTTCAAAACCTGTTGAAAACTTTGGAAAACGGACGAAAAGTTCTCAACATTGCCAACATGACCTGTTGAAAACTCGATGAAATATCGTGAAAAGTTGCCATGCACCGCTAAATCGAGCTTGGCTTATGGGGGAACCGTGTGAACTGCGCAACCTTTTACCTTTGATTTCTTGACATTTGAACATTGATTTCCCTACAATCTTCAAGCTCACGTGTCTATATCTGCGTCCGCGCCCCCGCGGACACTCGAAATGCAGCAGGAGGAACTTAAGATGAAGCGTACGTATCAGCCTAATAAGCGTAAGCGTGCCAAGACCCATGGCTTCCGTGCCCGTATGGCCACTAAGGGTGGTCGTGCCGTGCTCGCCCGTCGTCGCGCCAAGGGCCGCAAGCGTCTCACTGTCTAGCAGCGATACACACATCTCGCATGAAGACTATTAAGTCTCGGCAAGATTTCGAGCATGTGTTCAGTCAGGGGCGTCGTTTCAATCACCCTCTGATTCGAATGACCATATGTGAATCGGTTGGCGAAGGCGACTCCGGAAGGGTCGCCTTCGTTGGTGCTAAACGGCTCGGTTGTGCTGTCGTGCGCAACCGTTCTAAGCGTGTGATGCGCGAGGCCGCCCGCAGCTGTGGATTTCCCGTTGCGGGTTATGACATCATCTTGTTCGCAACTCCCAAGACGAGGGTTTCCTCGCCGCAGGAGATGGACAAGGCGTTGCGTTCGCTTATGAAACGCGCCGGCGTTGCCGGGGAGGAGCGATGAGCAATCACGTTTTGCGACGTGTTGCCATCGCTCCTATTCGCATATATCAACAGGTTATTTCGCCCTTATTGCCTGACGCCTGCATTTATTACCCAACGTGCTCGCAATACGCCGTCCAGGCGATTGAGAAGTACGGTGTTTTGAGAGGCTGCTGGCTTGCCGTGAGGCGCATCGCTCGCTGCAATCCCCTGCACGTCGGCGGTTATGACCCTGTGCCCTAGCGGGCACTCGCTATCGGAGGAAAACTTACATGTGGGATTGGATCGTTAACATCCTTTTCGAGCTGCTCAAGCTCATCCAGACCTTTGCGGTCGACTGGGGCCTGTCCATCATCATCCTGGTGGTCATCATCCGTCTGCTGCTGACGCCGCTTATGCTTAAGTCGACCAAGTCGACGGCTCGCATGCAGGTGCTGCAGCCCAAGATGCTCGAGATCCAGGAGCGCTATGCCGACGATCCTCAGCGTCAGGCCGAGGAGATGCAGAAGTTCTACAGCGAGAACAAGTTCAATCCGCTGTCCGGCTGCCTACCGCTCCTGATTCAGATGCCTATCCTGTTCGCCCTGTATACGCTGCTGCGTAACCTGCCGCAGTACTTTAACGAGGGCACGTTCTCGTTCTTCAACATCCTGCCCGACCTGACCACCACGCCGAGCGCTTCCTTTGCCGATGGCTTTATGGTTGCGCTGCCTGCGCTGGTTTGCCTGATTCTGTTTGCCGTTCTCACCTTGATTCCGCAGCTTTATATGTCGCGCAATCAAACTGGCCAGCAGGCCCAAAGCATGCGCATGATGGCCGTCGTCATGACCGTCATGATGCTTTGGATGGGTTGGAGCCTGCCCGTCGGCGTTCTGCTGTACTACGATGTTTCTTCTGCCTGGCAGGTTATCCAGCAGATCTTCGTGACGCAGAAGGTTATCGACAAGGCTAAGTCCGATGAGGAGGAGCGCCTCAAGAACGCTCCGCTGCAGGTCGAGGTTACCCGTCGCGAGAAGAAGCCGCGCCCGCACAAGAAGAAGTAGTCGGGATATCAATCTTATTTAGGTACCTAACTTTTGGAGCACGTTATGTCTGAAGAGATCATCGAGGATATGCTTGAGGAGGTTGCTCCGCAGGTCGCGGGCGATTATCCCGAGATTGCACAGCGCTACAAGGCTGGTGAAGAGCTGACCGATGAGGAGCTCGACACCATTGCCGATGTTGCGATTTCCATCCTGCGTTCCATCCTTTCGCACTTCGATGCCGCCAACTCTCCTATCGATGAGTATGAGGGCGACGAGGGTGAGCTGATTTTGGATGTAACGGCTCCCGACCTTGCTGTTCTTATTGGCCGTCATGGTCGCACTCTTGATGCCCTTCAGGTTATGTTCTCTTTGCTGGTGAGCCGCAAGCTTGGTTTTAGGTATCCGGTTGTAGTGGACGTCGAGGGATACAAGAGCCGCCGTCAGGACAAGGTTGCCTCCATGGCTCAGTCTGCTGCCGAGCGTGCCATCCGCACTCATAAGAGTGTTTCGCTACCGCCCATGAATGCCTATGAGCGCCGACTGGTTCACATTGCACTTCGTGGCAATGATGCCGTCGATACTCATTCTGAGGGTTCTGACCCTGATCGCCATGTGGTGATTGTTGCTCGATAATCTACTCGAGCTTATGCTTAGGGGACGTGGTTTCCACGTCCCCTTTTTTTGTCAAAAGTTCTCGATACCCTGATTTTTGTCAGAAAGGAGCTTTCGTTGTTAGTACTTACTGATCAGCAGGCTGACGAGATGTTGAGCCGTCTAACTTCCTATTGCAAAGAGTATTCCTTGAGCGTAACTAATGTTGAGCTGAGGAAATGTATTCAGCATTTGGATTTGGTTCTAGAAACAAATAAGACAACCAATCTCACTCGTATTCTTAACGTAGAAGATGCTGCAGTACTTCATATCCTCGACTCACTTGTTTTACTCCCCTATATCAATATGGCTCCAGAGGGAGCTTTGCTCGATATGGGTACAGGTGCGGGCTTCCCTGGTATTCCGTTAACCATAGCCACGCATCGTAAAGCTACTTATATTGACTCTGTTGGCAAGAAGGTTGATGCTGTCAATTCTTTTGTCCATGCTCTTGGATTGAAACATGCTCATGCGGTTCATGATCGGCTTGAAGAATATGCTCGAAGCCATAAGAAGCAGTTCTCCGTTGTAACCGCCCGCGCACTGGCCCCTCTACCGATTCTTGTTGAGTATGCGGCTCCGTACCTGAAGGATGGAGGGCTATTTGTTATCACCAAGGGCAATCCTTCGGATGAGGAGCTTGTTTCCGGTATGTCAGCAGCTAAGATTTGCGGCTTCACTTTGCTTCTGAATGACGCAATTGATTTGCCTGAAGGCTTGGGTCACAGGGAGTTCATTGTTCTTAAGAAGAGTCATCTAGCATCCGTTTCATTGCCTCGTGCAAATGGCATGGCAAAGAAGAATCCGCTTGCCTAGATGTTTCACGTGAAACATAATGGATACTAACAACTTGCAGTGTTTCACGTGAAACATGGCGGTTGATATCGATTCGGAATGTTTCACGTGAAACATCCTCCGTTTGACAGCTTTAATACACACCAGGAGGGACCGTGGGATTTCGCGACGTTAAGCGTTCTAAGAGCGCAAAAGACACGCGTATCATTGCAATCATCAATCAAAAAGGCGGCGTCGGTAAGTCAACGACAGCTGTAAATCTTGCAGCAGCACTTGGTGAGCAGGGTCGTAAGACACTGATTGTCGATTTTGATCCACAGGGAAACAGCACCAGTGGATTTGGAATTGAAAAAGAAGACCTTGATCACTGCATCTATGATGCATTGTTGAATGATGTGCCGGCAGAATCGCTTGTTCTTGATACAAATTGCAAAAAGGTATTTGTAATTCCGGCAACAATTCAGCTTGCAGGCGCAGAAATTGAGCTCGTAAGTGCAATTGCTCGTGAAACCCGCCTCAAAGATTTGCTTGAGCCGATTCAGGACGACTTCGATTTCATTTTCATTGACTGTCCTCCTTCGCTCGGCCTGCTTACTATCAACGCCTTGACCGCAGCAGACAGCGTTTTGATTCCGATCCAGTGTGAATATTACGCACTCGAGGGCGTTACAAAGCTGCTTGAGTCAATGAAGATGGTCAAATCACGTCTGAACAAGGGCTTAGACACCTATGGAGTGCTTATGACCATGTATGACTCGCGTACTTCACTATCGAATCAGGTTGTTGAGGAGGTTCAATCGTACTTTGGTGATAAGGCGTTTAAGACGCTAATCCCACGTACGGTTAAAATCTCCGAAGCTCCGTCTTTTGGAGAACCGGTAATTACCTATGCACCTCAGAATAAGGGTGCAAAAGCGTATATGAACCTTGCAAAAGAGGTGATCAAGCGTGCCTAGTGTAAAGAAACGTGGCGGATTGGGACGTGGACTCAATGCTTTGGTCTCAGAGGCCGAGTATGAGACCGGTGGTTCGGCTGTGTCGGCTTCAAATGCCGCATCTGAAACAAAGCTACCTATTGAGGATATTGTTCCCAACCCTAATCAGCCGCGAATTCACTTTAACGAAACTGAACTTCGCGAGTTGAGCGAGTCAATCCAAGAACATGGCGTTTTGCAGCCGCTATTGGTTCGGAAGTATGGAAACGGTTATGAGATTATCGCTGGCGAGCGTCGTTACCAGGCGTCAAAGCTTGCTGGTCTTGAGGAACTGCCTGTCATCATTAAAGACGTTAATGATGAAGAGATGCTGGCTCTTGCTCTTATCGAAAACCTTCAGCGTTCTGATCTGAATCCCGTCGAAGAGGCTAAGGGCTATCGACAGCTCATCGATGCCAGCGGTATGACCCAGGAGGCATTGTCGAAGGCGGTAAGCAAGTCACGCTCTGCAATTACAAACTCACTGCGTCTTCTCGATCTCCCCGAAATAGTTCAGCAGATGATTTTTGAGGGCAAACTTACTGCTGGTCATGCACGTGCGATTCTTGCAGTTCCCTATGAGGATGCTCGAATTCGACTTGCAGAGAAAGTTGTTGCAGAGGGCCTTTCAGTAAGAGCGACAGAAAATCTTGCTCCGTTGTTTTCTGCCGGAGAGACACCTAAGACGCCAAGGCCTGCGACGCCTCAGTCTTTTAAAAAGGCCGCCCGTGTGCTTCGCCAGGTATTTAATACCAACGTGCGTGTGAAGAGCTCGCGTGGAAAGAATAAGATCGAGATTGAGTTTAAAGACGAGGAAGAGCTCTCTCGTATTCTTGGCGAAATGATTCAGTTTGATCAAGGAGGCCAAGATGAGGAATAAGATTTTAACAGCGATTGCATTGGCGACGACTGTCGCGGCTGGTGCCTTTGCTGGATATAAGATCGCGACAGACGATGAACTTAGAGGTCGTTTGCTTCGTGGCGCGCAAGATATCGTCGATACTTCCAAAAAGAAAATGGATGTTATGACAGAAGATGTTGCCATGCGTACTGCTCAGGTAACGAAGAATCCCAAGATTAATCAAGGCTGGGTCAGCAACCAATGGGAAAATGTAGGCTATTAGGTACCTAACAATTACTCAGCATATTCTAAGGGGTCCTTGTCTGATTCACGAGGCAAGGACCCCTAATTTTGACCGTAAAAATGGGACCAGCAGCAGCTGATTCAAAATTAAGGTTATTAAATGAAACGGCCACGGTTGCATATCCTGCAACCGTGGCCGTTCGATGTTTCACATGAAACGTTTTGGGGTGCGACTCCCCTATGCGTTCTTCTGAACTTTGAAGCGCTGCTTCAGCTGTCCGCAAGCGGCGTCAATATCGTTACCACGGGAGTTACGAATCGTGGTCTCGATGCCACGGGACTCAAGACGACGCTGAAGATCCTCAACCTTATGAATCGGCGACGGCTTGAGCGGGCTGCCCTCGATGTCGTTAAGCTGAATGAGGTTAACGTGGCACAGCGTTCCCTCGCAGAAGTCGCAGAGCGCCTGCATCTCGGGATTCGTATCGTTGACGCCTTCGATCATTGCATACTCATAGGTCGGGCGGCGGCCAGTCTTCTCGGTGTAGAGCTGAAGCGCTTCGTGAAGGCGAAGCAGCGTGTACTTCTTAACACCGGGCATGAGCTTATTGCGCGTCGACTGGATGGCGGAATGCAGTGAAACAGCAAGCGTGAACTGCTCGGGGATGTCGGCAAATTTGCGAATACCGGGAATAACGCCACTGGTAGAGACGGTGAGGTGACGAGCGCCGATACCGATGCCATCGGGGTCGTTGAGAATTCGCAGCGCCTTGAGAACCTCGTCGTAGTTGGCAAACGGCTCGCCCTGGCCCATGAAGACAACGCTCGTGGCACGCTCGCCAAAGTCGTTGGATACATGAAGTACCTGGTCGACAATCTCTTGAGCGGTCAGAGAACGCTTGAGGCCGTTGAGACCGGTAGCGCAGAAGGCACAGCCCATGCCACAGCCTGCCTGGGTGGAAACGCAGACGGAAAGCTTGTTGCGACGGGGCATGCCGACAGCCTCGACGGAAACGCCGTCGTGGTACTCGAGCAGATACTTGCGAGAGCCATCTTTGGAAACCTGCTTGGTGAGTTCAGTCGGCGTCTCAAAGGCAAAAGCCTCTTTAAGCTGCTCGCGGAAAGCCTTGGGAAGGTTGGTCATGTCGTCGAACGAACAAACGTTCTTCTCAAAGACCCATTCAATGAGTTGCTTCGCGCGGAAGGCGGGCTGGCCAAGTTCGGCCACGAGCTCGCGAATATCGTTTTGGCTCAAGTCGCGAATGTCCTGAGATTTAGTCCTGGGATTCATGGAAGCCTTTCGATTTTGGGGAAACGTAGAGGGTATCGCTACAATATGGTATCAGCTGCAGAAATTATAGAGGAGGAGTCTGCCCATGCCGGGTAAAAGCCTAGAGAACATGCACGTAGCGGTCTTGGCGGGCGGTCATTCCGCTGAGCGCGAGATCTCGCTCAATTCGGGAAAGAACGTTGTGGTGGCACTGAAGGAAGCCGGCTACACCTCGGTGGAGCTGCTCGATACGGCCGCTGATGACTTTATGGTAACCATGGCAACCGGCGGCTTTGACGTGGCGTTTATCGCCATGCACGGTGCCGGCGGCGAGGATGGTGCCATGCAGGGCGCCATGGAGACCCTGGGTATCCCCTACACGGCCTCGGGCGTGCTTGCTAGCGCCTGCGGTGCCGACAAAGAGGTCTCTAAGCTCCTGTACGCCAAGGCGGGCATTCCCATTGCCCCCGGCCTTGCGCTCGAGGTGGGCGATGAAGTCGATATCGATCATATCGTCGAGGTTTGTGGCGAGCGCAGCTTTGTGAAGCCGGCCGTCAACGGTTCCAGCTATGGCATTTCCCTGGTCCATGAGCCCTCCGAGCTGCCCGCGGCAATTGCCAAGGCGTTTGAGTACGGCGACAAAGTGCTGGTCGAGAAGTGCATCGAGGGTACCGAGATCACCGTCGGCGTGTACGGCGAGGACGACGTGCGCGCCCTGCCGATTGTCGAGATTCGCAAGCCCGAGGACTGTGAGTTCTACGATCTGGACGTGAAGTATGTCGACCCTACGGACATCCATCGTATTCCGGCGCAGATTTCACCCGAGAATTACGCTCGCGCTCAGGAGCTTGCCTGTGCTGCTCACAAGGCCCTCGGTTGCCTGGGCATCTCGCGCAGCGATTTTATCGTGAGCGAGGACGGCCCCGTCATCCTCGAGACCAACACCATTCCCGGCATGACCGATACGTCGCTGTATCCGGATGAGATTCGCCACACAGACGACATGACGTTCCCGCAGGTCTGTGACAGCCTGATCCGTATGGGCCTTCGTCGAGCGGGCATTGCATGCTAATCGAGGACGCGGTTTCGTCAGGAACGCCGCAGTTTGTCATCGACTCCTATGCCACGCTTGCCGAGCGCGCCAAAACGCAGTCCTTCGGCCTTATCGAGGAAGATGTGATCGTCCTCGATACCGAGACCACGGGTCTTTCGGTGCAGGACAATGAGCTGATCGAGATCTCGGCGGCCCGCCTTTCGGGCCGCGAGGTCGTCGACCGCTTCGATACCTTCGTGCATCCCAAGCAACTGATTCCCACCGAGATTACCGAGCTCACGAGCATTACAAATGCCGATGTGGCAGATGCCCCGTCGGCCGTTGAGGCCGTCGCCGCTCTCGCCGATTTTGTCGGTGGTTGCCCGGTGATCGCACATAACGCCACGTTCGACCGCTCGTTTATCGAGTCGGTCAAAGGCGGCGTCAACGTGAGCGATATCTGGATCGATTCGCTGGCGCTGTCGCGCATCGCGCTTCCGCGCCTGGCCTCGCACAAGCTGTCTTTTATGGCCGATCTGTTTGGCTGTGACTCGGTATCACACCGTGCCAATGCCGACGTCGACGCCCTGTGTGGCGTATGGCGCGCGTTGCTCGTGGCGCTCACCGACTTGCCTCAGGGCCTTATGGCGCGCCTAGCCGACATGCATCCGGACGTGCCTTGGTCCTATCGTCCTATCTTCTCATTCTTGGCAGGGCAGAACCCTGGTTCTATCTTCTCTCTCAGCGCCGCTCGTGCTGACGTCCTCAAGGCCGATCGCGCCGACGATCGGGTGGACGCCGACGAACTGCCGGTCCTCAAGATGCCGAGTCGTGAGGAGATTGAGGCAGACTATGCGCCAGGTGGCCTGGTCAATCGCATGTATCCCACCTACGAGCCGCGTGATGAGCAGATCGCGATGGCGCTCGAGGTCCGCGATGCGCTGGTCACGGGCACTCATCGTGTAATTGAGGCGGGCACGGGCGTCGGCAAATCGATGGCCTATCTGGTGCCTTTTGCCGAGGCAGCGCGCCGTAACAACATCACGGTTGGTATTGCGACCAAATCGAACAATCTTGCCGACCAGCTCATGTACCATGAGCTGCCAAAACTTGCCGAGCAACTGGACGGTGGTCTGTCATTTTGCGCTCTCAAGGGCTATGACCACTATCCGTGCCTGCGCAAGCTTGAGCGCATGAGCCGCAGCCAGGTCGAGATTACCACCAAGCGCGATCCGGCGGACACGCTCACGGCGGTCGCGGTCATTATGGCGTACGTCTGCCAATCAGCCGATGGCGACCTCGACTCGCTCGGCATTCGGTGGCGCAGCGTCAACCGCCCCGACTTTACGACGGCCTCGCGCGAGTGTGCTCGTCGCCTCTGCCCGTTTTTCCCTGATAAATGTTTGGTCCACGGCGCTCGCCGTCGTGCGGCGCATGCCGATGTGGTGGTCACCAACCATTCCCTGCTGTTCCGCAACGTCGCGGCTGAGGGTAGGATTTTACCTCCGATTCGTCATTGGGTAATCGACGAGGCCCATTCCATCGAGTGCGAGGCGCGCCGCCAGTGGGCGCGCGTGGTGTCGGCGGACGAATCACGCGTTCTGTTTGAGCGCCTGGGTGGCTCGAGCACCGGCGCGCTAAGCCAGGTTTCCCGTGATTTGGCAACCTCCGAGGGCTCTACGCTCTATCTGGGCCTTACTGCCAAGGCAACGTCGACGGTTGCGCGCGCGAGCATGGCAATCGCCGACGTGTTCGATGGCGTTCGCGAGCTCGGTCGCCGTGCCCGTGGGGGTTATGACAATGCCAATCTATGGATTGGCCCCGAGTTGCGCGAATCTGACGACTGGCATGATTTCTTACAGTCGGCCTACACTGCCATCGACGCATTGGAACAGGCTGACAAGAGCGTCGACGCGCTGGTGCAAGCCGTCGCCGCCGACAAGCCCGAGGTTGTTGTCGACCTGGGCGATATCTCACGCCGCCTGCACGAGCTGGCCGAGAACCTCAAACTCATCATTGATGGCACCGATGAACACTACGTGTATTCGCTGCAGGTCAATCGCAGGCTGCGTGCCGGCGGAGAGTCAATGACCGCAGAGCGCATCGACATTGGCGAGGCCTTGGCAACCGAATGGCTGCCCGAGGTTCACACGGCTATCTTTGCCTCGGCGACCATGACGGTGTCCAAAAGCTTTGAACACTTTAACCACGCGGTCGGCCTCGATCGCATCGGTGCTTCAACATCCTCATCGCTGCACTTGGACTCGAGCTACGACTTCGATTCGAACATGGCTGTAGTCGTTGCGGGCGATATCCCCGATCCGCGCGATCGCGAGAGCTATCTTACGGCGCTCGAGCGCGTGCTGGTCGACGCCCATCTTGCCATGGGCGGATCGGTGCTCACACTGTTCACCAATCGGCGCGACATGGAAGACCTGTACGCCCGCGTTGAGCCCAAGATGGCCCGTGCGGGTCTGGAGCTCAACTGCCAGCAGCGCAACTCATCTCCTCGTCACCTGCGCGACCGGTTTATCAATGAGCCGACCTCGTCGCTTTTTGCGCTTAAGGCCTTCTGGGAGGGGTTTGACGCCAGCGGCGAGACGCTGCGTTGCGTCATCATTCCCAAGCTGCCGTTCTCGAGCCCCACGGACCCGCTCTCGTGCGAGCGCAACCTGCGCGAAGACCGCGCTTGGGCGCGCTATTCGCTGCCCGAGGCGGTGCTCGAGGTTAAGCAGGCGGCCGGCCGCCTTATCCGCTCGTCGACCGATTGCGGCGTGCTGATTCTGGCCGACCCGCGCCTGGTGACGAAGGGCTACGGAAAGAAGTTCTTAACGTCGCTGCCCACGAGCTCCTACCAGCGCATCGAATCGGCGCAGATCGGTCACTATCTGCAACTGTGGCGCGCACGTCACGAGCGGCGGCGCTAAAGCGGACAGACGAGGGTTTTTGCCATATCGCACAGACGCTTTGACAGGGCGGGGTCATCCAAGATGCGGATGGCTCCGCCCGCTGCGATTACCTGGCTCAGTAGCCAACGCTCGGAGCTATAATGCACGGTTACCGTTGCCATGTCTGCCCCGCTGTGCTCGATTAGGGTGATGCCGGCCCAGTCCAGATGCTCCGCCATATCGAATGGCATCAAGAGCTTTGCGCTATGCTGTGTCCGGGCAAGGGAATCGCGGAGGGATGCAACGTCCAGTGCGTGAGGCACGACGGAGTCTTCCGTCAAGGCGAGTCCCTCGATTTTATCCATGCGATAGGTGCGCTGCTCATCGACTGTGATGTCCCAGGCAATCAGGTATGTTTGGTCGCCGTTTGCCGTAATGCGCAAGGGGTCGACCAGACGCTCGCGTGGCCGTGCATCGTCCATCGAGCGATACGAGATGCGGCAGCGAACGCCGTCCTGAATGGCGCAGCTCAGCTGCTGCCAGTGCGACCCGTGGTTGACGGTGTCAAAGACGCGCTGGTTATAGCCGAGCTCTTCGGGTAGAAGGGCATGTCGAATCCGAGCTGCCGTCTGCGGCTCGATCCCCAACGATTCAAGTTCATGGTTGAGCACAGCGCCTTCGGCGGCACTCAGGCGCAGCGGTAGCACACGTCCGGCGTCACCGGTGAGGACCACACGCTCGCCGTGGCATTCGCAGATGATGCGCGCACCCGATTCTCGGTCCGCGAGCGTCGAGACGATCTCGAGAATCTCGTCGAGCGATACTCCCGTGATGTCAAAGCGGCCGCAAATCTCGGTTCGTGTCATGCCGCTCTCGCCGGCGGCGTAGAGGGCCTCCATGATGTCGATGGCGCGCGAGAGTCTCTGCTCGCTGGTGAGTTTACGCACGGGCATGCTCGTGCACCGTCCTTTCAATGAGGTGGTTCCATGCCTGCTTGAGCGATTTGGGGGCCATGGGCCTCATGCCGTCCATGGCGTGGGCCATGCAAAATGAGGCGGCGGCTTCAAGGTTGCGCACGTCAACGGTCCAGATCCATCCCGCATCGGTGTGTGCGAGCTCACCTCGCCCGCGCGTGAGGCCGTTGATCATATCGATCTGCGTCTGAGGGGCGAACGAGAACGTGGCTGCAACGGGCGGTCGGTCGGCGAAATCGAATTCAAAGAACAGATAGTCGTTGAGATTGAAGTCCGCAGGGATGGCGTAGGCCTTCGAAGGACGCCAAGCGCGAACGATACGGTCGCAGCGGAAAGTCCTGATGTCGTCGGTGACATTGTCGAGGCCGCAGAAGTACGCCACGCCCTCGCGTTCGAACATGCCGTAGACACAGACGGTACGTTCTTTCTGCTCGCCGCGTCCGTTCTGATATAAAAATCGCAGCGCGCATCGCTCGGCAAAGGCGCTCCATACCGCATAGACGGTGGGAGAGCGGCGGATCGGTGCTTCGTCCACCGCCGACATGCCGGTGAGGTAGGCAATTTTGGAGCGAATATCGGCAAGCGGCGCGGCAAAGGTGGAAGAGCCGGCCGCTAGCGTCTGGTCGATGGCGTTGAGTAGGATGTCGGCGTCGTCTGCGGTGATGAGGCCACCTGCTGCAAACGTGTGCTCGCGGTCGATTGTCCACGAGCTTTCCTCGGTCTCCTGCGCACCGGCTGGGCGAACCTCCTTGATTAAGATGCCACGCTCGAGCAGTTTGTCACGATCGCGCCGAAACTTGCGCTTATCCGAGTCGATGTTGCCCGAGCCATATCCCAGGTCAGAATCCAAGACGATCTGCTCGGTCGTCAGCGGTTCGGGGGAGCTGTTGAGCACAAAGAAAAGATTGAGGATGCGCTGAGCCGTTTTATCGAAACCGGGCTCCGAATTCCCCTTTTTAATTGTTGCGGTCGCGTCGCTTGCCGTCATAGAGTCCTCGCATGAGAAGGTGGTTTGCTGCCATGATTTTAGTCCGATATGGAGATTAGGCTATATCCTTGTCCGCTCAGGGCGTTAAGATGGCCCGAATTCGGTCGTTTGCGCTCGCTCGGGGTATACTTTCGACTATATACGGTTCTAATGTGCATGCATTGGGCCTATTTGTCGGATTATGGATGTGGAGCGCACATGGCGAACACCCAGAACTATATTAACCACCTGCTGCAGAACACCGGCATTACGCCGGCATGCAGCGAAGAAGAGCGCTTGGCTGCCGAGGATATCGCTCAGATCTTCCGCAACCACGGCTTTGATCCCGAGGTTCAGGAGTTCAATGCCCCGGCGCCCAGTAGGTTGGCATTTGCCGTCACCGGTATTCTTGCGTTTGCCGGCGCCCTGCTGATGGGCATCGGCGGCGGTATCGGCTTGGTCGGCACCTTGCTGGCCGTTGTCGGCGCCGTTCTTTACGTGCTCGAGCGCACGGGCCACCCTGTAGTCTCGCGCCTGGGCAAGACGGGCGTGAGCCAAAATGTCATCGCCTACCACAAGGCCTCGGGCCCGCTCGCGTCTCCGCGCAACCGCCCGGTGGTCGTTGTCGCACACTACGACTCTCCCCGTGCTGAGCTGCTCGCCCGCGAGCCCTATGCTTCGTATCGTGCGCTCATCGCCAAGCTGTTGCCCGTTGCCACGGTTGCCCCTGCTGCCGTTGCCATCCTGCGTATCCTGCCGCTCCCCGGCGCGCTCAAGGTTCTGCTGTGGATTGTCGCGATCCTCGCTTCCCTCGTTGCACTTGTCAACGCGGCAAACATCATCTCTAACCGCCACATTCTTCCCTATACGTCCGGCGCGGTGTGCAACAAGTCTTCTGTCGCCGCTATGCTCGGCGTTATGGACAACGTTGCTCCCTTCCAGGGTGAAAACGAGTTTCCCGACGATGTTCCGTTCGATACCTATTTTGGGGAGCAGAAGCGTCGTGCCGAGGAAATGGCGCGCGCGGCGGCGGAGTATGCCGCGGCCCAGCAGCAAAACGACTACGGCAACACCATCGAGTACGAAGAGCCTACCTACGTCGAGGACGAGTTCGGTCAGCCGATTGCTCCCGACGCTCAGACCGAGCCCGAACAGGGCGAGGCTTTCGACGAGCAGATCGAGGGCTTTGAGGGTGCGTCTGCCGACGAGACGCTGATTGGCGCCATCGTGCCCGAGGACCAGAATCAGGCTGCCCAGGCCGAAGAGCTCAATGACGAGGTTCCCGCTGCCGAGCCGGCGGAGGAGCCTGCCGCGGCCGAGCCCAAGCTCTATCGCAATGCCGCCGGCAACATCCGCTTTGGTTCGGATGCCATCCGTGCGCTCGGAATGCTTCCCGAGTCCTGCACGCTCGATTACGAGGAGGGCGAGGAGCCGACGTTCGAGCCCGAGCCTGCCCCCGTTGTCACCGTGGATGATGAGTCTGCCGCGGTTACCGCTGCCGAGCCCGAGGCGGTGTCCGCGATTGATCCCGCGGCAGGACTGGACATTTTGGCTCCCGCCGCGCCGGCGCAAGACGTTGCGGACGAGTCTGACGACGATTACGTTGAACAGCCGAGGCGCGTGTCTTACGAGAGCGATACTGATTTCTCTGCCGAGATTCCCGCGGCAACGCCCCATGCCGATATTGCATCCGCGTTCTCTTCGATTGGCGCCAGCGCTTCCAGCTTCTTTAAGGGTGCGCTTGCAAAGGGCAGGAAATTTGTCGACGATTTCGAGGAGAAGCGCGCTGCCGCACGCGAGGCTGCCGAGCAGGAGGCTATCGCTCAGCAGCAGGCAGCCGAGGCGGCACGTGAGCGCGCGGCGCAAGAGTTCGAGCAGAACGAGGCTATGCAGTCCGGGCCCGTCGACGCTGCCGAAGCTACGACGTCCTTTGAGTCCCAGCAACCGACGTCCGCGGATGTTGTTGAGGCAACAACGTCTTTCGAGGCTCAGCAGCACGTCGATAGCACCATGTCGTTTGATGCCGCGCAGTTCGATTCCACGATAACGTTTGAAAAGCAGGGCACCGCGATTGCCGAGCCCCTTCCTGTTTCCGATGAGCAGGGCGACGCGGTGGACGATGACGAGCCTATTGATGCTGCCGAAATCCAAGATGCCGCCGGGGACGAGCCCGTCGAGGCCAACTCTGACGAAGAGCAATACGCGGCAGCCAAGCAAGATGATTCGACCGAGGCCGAGCAGGAGGAAGTGCCTGCGGTTTCCGAGGCTCCCGAGACAAATGAGTCGAGGCCTTACTCCACGCAGATTTTCACCATGCCGACTCCGAGTGGTCCCGGTGCCACGGTTGCCAATGTCGCTCCCACCCAGGACGAAACGGTCGATTCCCTTATGGCCCAGATTTCCTCCCAGGCATCGCCGCGTCCGCAGATGAATGTTCCCGATCCGGCGTCGGCACCGTCGCCTGCACCTTCCTCGTCTCCGCTGGCTTCGGTCCCCGATCCGTCGCTGCCGTCTATGAAGCAGGCAAACGTTGCATCTCGCACGTCGCTGTTCGACCTTCCCGATCCCTCTGCCCAGGTCAACGACCCCTTTGCTACCGCCCAGGGTCCCGAACCCACATCGGCACCCGTTGTGCCTCCCATGCCCGTTGCGTCGGGCGCTCAGCCGATCGAGACCATTTCGGCTCCCGCCCCGGCGACACCCAAGTCTCGTAAGCGCGGCCTGGGTGGCCTGTTCGGTCGTAAAAAGAAAAACGAGCAGGATAGCATGAGCGACTGGCTGGGCGTCGAAGACGATTACGATGCCAAGAAGTCCGGTCGCGGTATCGGTTCGTGGGATAACTTCGAGGACGATAACGATGGCTGGAAGGGCGGCGCTACGTCTTCCGACGGCGCTTCTTCCGAAGATATGCTCTCGGCTGTCGCCTCTATGGGCGATGATGAGCTGCTCGGTCACGATATCTGGTTTGTGGCAACGGGCGCCTTGGATTGTGATGGCGCCGGTATGAAGGCCTTCTTGGCATCGCATCGCGACAAGCTCCGTGGCGTATTCTTCATCAATCTTGAATCCGTCGGCGCCGGTAGGCTTTCGGTGGTGACGGTCGAGGGCGAACAGCAGCTGCTCAAGGGCGATCGCCGCATCATGAACCTGGTCAGCAAGGTGTGCAAGTCGTTCCATGTCGATTGTGGCGCGCTCGAGATGCCCTATGCCAAGACCGATGCCTATGCCGCGCTCGAGGCGAGCCGCCGAGCCCTCACCATCGCCGGCGTGGACGGCACGCGTCTGGCTTGCGCTCGTACCGAGGACGACCTGCCCCACAATGTCAACCCGACGAACATTGCCACGGTATCCGAGGTCGTGACCGAGGTTATCCGCCGTTCGTAGACGGAGCTCTAAGGAGTCAACGTGTTTTCGTATATTAAGCGCCATTGGCCTGTCTACGTGATTTTGACCTTGATTGCCATTGCGTTAGGATTTGGGGCTGCCTACATCGTGGGTGCAAAGGGCTCGACCCCCGCCTCCGCAATCAGCGAAGAGGTGGAGCAAGAACAGAGTACGGGTGCCGATGGGATTCCTGAGTCCGAGCAGGCAATCGTTGATGGTGGATCTTCGTCTGCAGAGTAGATACGGCGATTTACATGATTGAAAGCGGGCGAGCCAGGGGACTGGCTCCCCCCCCGTCGGCTTAGAGCTCAGGGGGGGGAGCCGGGGGCCTGCCTCGCCCGCTTTTTCATCGCGCTAGCGCTTCTTTGGGATCGACCTAAGGCGAGCGAACCATAGGGCTGCGGCACCCGAGGTCAGGAGCGCGGTGATGCAAGCGGCGATGGGAGCTGATCCTGTTGCCGGTAGGTCCTGCGGTAGGGTACAGCGTTGAATGACACGGTCATCGTCATGTGACTCAAGTTTATCGCCGCCGCCGTTGCGGCAAAGATCGACGTGTGCGCTGTTGGTGAGTGCGGTTTGGGGCGTATAAGCCGACGTCGCCTGCATGTGCACGATTGCGCCCCGAGCGTCTGTGCCAAGGATTGCTTTGGCATCGTCAAGATCGTCGTGCTCATCTTTGAGATCATCGCGGTTCCAAGAATCCGCATCGCTTCGAGTCGTAAAGTCGGCGGCTACCGCACCGTATTCAATTCGAATGCCCGTTACGACGGTATTGGATGCAAGGTCGAGTTCTTTCGCCTCGAGTGTGGTGGATTCCGTGGTCGAGATATCCGCCTTCCACAGGTGCCAGCCGTCGTAATCGACGAGGCGGCAATCCTCACCCAGACTTTCCCTTACTTCGTCGGACTCAAGCCAAGGATTTTCGTGCCCATCGTCAAGTGTCGCGTTTGCCGGCTCATCGACGTCTGTCGAGTCCAACGGCGTCGTGCGATACCATACGTTGCACAGACCGTTGAGGTCGCCGATGGCGACGGGGGTTTCGATTGAGACGAATCTCGCCGTATCGTCCTCGGCACACTCAAGATCATCGGTAATCGTAAACTCATCAACCCAAGTAGCGGAATCGTTTCGAGCATCGATGGCATAGGAGAAAAGCCCATCACTATTGGTTTGCGTCGTGGCGCGGTTTTTACCATCGCCGTTAGCCAACAGGCCCTTTTCGATAGGTTGGACAAGTTCCTGACGCTTGTCGACCTGCCCCTTGATCTCGATGGGCGCATCCTTCATCGCGACGGATTGGACTTCTCCCGTATCCTTTATTTCAAACGTTATCTCCTCGGCAAGGTCATAGGTCCGCGGAGACATCATTTCGCGCAACGAGTAGGTGCCGGGTGCAAGATGTTCGACGCGGTGTGGCTTGTCGGATGAGGTCCAGGAGTCTATTTCGGTTTTATCGGGACCATATAAGGTGAGCCGTGCGCCTTCTACTTCCTGCTCACCGCTTGCATCGACCTTGGAGATATCAACCTTGGTGTAATCGTCGGATACGTTAAGCCGTGCTTCTACAACGGGTGTTTTCTGGTCGGCATAAGTAAGGTCGACAATATGGGTTGTCTGATCGAGCAAGAAGCCTGCCGGCGCTTGAGTCTCGACAACCTCGTAGCGTGCGGTGCCAGATCCCAGTGGGAGGTTGTCCGCGCGTGCTTCTCCAGTTTCATCCGTCGTGACGGTCGTGACAGTCTCACCGTCGAGTGCGGCAATGCTACCGTCGGGGCGCACGATATCACCCGAGGCACGGATCTCAAAGATGGCGCCCGCGAGGCTGCTGCCGTCTACGGCATCGGTTTTAACGATCCTGATATTTCCGGTCGCGGCGTGGTCATAATACGAGGCGATTGCAACGGGCGTTAGGTTCATGTCGGCGGGTATGTTTACCTCGATTTCTTCGCCGACAAGATAGGGCTCTTTGGCCGAGGTTTCGCGTACATAATAGGTGCCCGGCACGAGCGATTCGGGCAGTGTGACGGCCCCGGTCGCGTCAGTCGTAAAGGTGTCCATTACGTTATGTGCTGGATACCAGCAAGTTTGTGAGACAGGTTCGTGATTGCTGTCGAGGAGTTGGAAGGTGAATCCGGCTAGGGGAACAGAAGCGCCTGTTTGGGCATCGCGTTTTACAATCTGGAGATGCGTCGACAGAGCGTGGTTGTCCACGATATATTGAAGCTCGGCGCCGTCGGAAATCTGATTGGCCCCGACGGTCCATTCCCCTGCACGTTTAAAACCCTCGGGGACGGTTTCCGGAACCTCGCGAACCGTGTAGCCGGCACGGTCGTATGGGACGGCTCCGTGGACACCGGCGGGTCGCTTGCCTGTGCCGAACCATGCTTCGGGCTGATCTTTGGTGGAGGCAAAGCCGTAGATGTTTGTGGTCAGTGTGCCAACAACCTGCTGAGAGCTGTTGCTGACAACCTCAAAGACAACACCACCCGCTGGCTGCTCCAGGCCGGATTGGTCGCTATTGCCGTAATCCTTGAATTTGGAAATCTCAAGGTTAAACGCAATGGGGATATCGGAAACGCGAGATTCGATCTCGACCACGCCTGAATCGCCGAGCTGGTCGGCTCCAACGGTATAGGTCCAGCTGTCGTTGGATGGCAGGTAGCCCTCGGGGGCTTTTGATTCGTAGATGGTAAAGGTTCCTAAGGGGACATCGGCGAGGGTGGCCCGACCGCTTTCGTCGGTCGTGAGGATTTGTGCCCATCCAGGGGTTGATTGCGACACACACGTGAACTCTGCTCCTGCGAGTGAAGATCCCACCTGGGGGCCGGCATTCGTCGCGGCATCGAGTTTTACGATACGCAGGTTGATGGTGCCGGGCTGTTCATCAATGGCGACCCGCCCGCCGTCATTCCCCGTGGTAAAGGCAATACGATCGTGGCGGGGGACATAGCCGGCCGGCGCCTTCGTTTCAACTAGGTAGTATGCCGTGTTGGGCAGAAGTGTTGCTTGCGCTCGACCGTTGCTGTCCATCTTGATGGTGCCGACACGCGCGCCGCTGGCGCTCTCAAAAATATCGAATGTTGCCCCGGTAAACTGATAGGTATTGTTTCCGCTGGTAATAACGGTGTTAGCAGACTGCTTTTGGAAGGAAACAGAGACCGCCGGCAGTACATAGAGCATGTCTTGACGTTTGCTGCCGCCCGATACGGTTCCTAGATAGCGCCGCGCGCGGTGCGGAGCGGCTTTGATGCTTCCTGATTTTGCGCTGTCGTGGAGCCACCGCGCAGCCGCCACGACTTCATTGTCGGCGGTAAAGTGCCCACTCTTGGTTTTGCCCTGAGCGGTCGTGTAGGAGTAAGTGCCGTCGACATGGGTAGTGCCGTTGAGCATCCATACGGCAAGCTGGGTGGCGGCGCGGGCGCGATCGGGTGAAAGATGGTAACCGCCAAACGACGTGGCGGTAGGATATCCGTGACAAACGATTGCCGCGAACTCGTCGTCGAGCCACATCCAGCCTTGATCAAAGTTGAGCCATGGGCCGCCCGGCTTGGTGGGGCCGGGACGCTCCTGGTTCATGCAGTAGGCAATCGAGGCGTCTTGAGCTTCATACTTGCCGATGAAGAAGGGCCCACAATCATCGCTAATAGTGCGGAAGCCGAGCTGATCGTAGCCGTCGACGGCAAATGCAGTTCCCGGTGCCAGGCAGCCGATCAGTAAAAAGAGGACTAGGAGCAGCGATCCTGCTGTGATTGCGCTGTGGACAGAGTGCGTGGGTGTGTTGGACATGGCTGCTCCTTATCCCTCGTGCACCGCATGGGGAGGCCGCGGCGCGTAGGATGAGGCTACCCCCAAGGTTCATGCGGGTAAGTACCGGAGCCTGACCAAAAGCTTGCCCAATTCCTGACAAATTGAGCTCAAATACAACAATCAAGCAAAAGCGCAGGTAGAAGATAAGGGGAACAGGAAGTCAAAGGTCCTCGTCTCCACAATTGACGCGATTTTCAAACGAATCTCCACAGCTAAAACAAGCATCGCCACCCTTGTATCGAACAAGACAACCGCGTTATACTATCCCCCACATATGCGGGCATCGCCAAGTGGTAAGGCATCAGCTTCCCAAGCTGACACTCGCGGGTTCGAGTCCCGTTGCCCGCTCCATTCGAATTTCAGGCACGGTAACGTTTCGTTACCGTGCTTTTTTCAATAAAGTGCCGGGACTCGAACCCGACAGGGTGCGAGCGTTAAATAAACGCGAAGCGTTTATAGCGAGCAGGCAAGGTCGCCGATAGGCGGCCGCAGCCGGTGCGGATTTGCGAAGCAAATACGCGGACGTCCCGTTGCCCGCTCCACCGGGCACGGGAGACAAGGGGACGGCTAATTCAACAAAGTCTTCCCCTTCGGCTTCGTGAAGCTGAGGGGCTCGCCTGAAGCCGGTGCGGATTTGCGAAGCAAATACGCGGATGTCCCCATGGCCGCTCTTGCGGCAAAATGTTAGGTTAATGCCTGCTGCCCATACTTGCACCTGCGCACGGTACAATGGTTGGGTTACGACCAACGTGCCAATAACCAAAAAGGAGCCGCTATGATCGATCGCTATACCCGCCCGGAGATGGGACACATCTTCTCCCTCGAGAACAAGTACGCCATTTGGCAGGAGATCGAGGTTCTGGCCTGCGAGGCCCAGGCGGAGCTCGGCAAGATCGGTATTTCCAAAGACGAGGCCCAGTGGATCCGCGACCATGCCAACTTTGAGAAGGCGAAGGTCGATGAGATCGAGGAAGTCACGCGCCACGACGTCATTGCCTTCCTGACCAACATGAAGGAATACATCGATGCCGATGTTCCCGAGGGCGACCCCAAGCCCAGCCGCTGGGTTCACTATGGCATGACCAGCTCCGATCTGGGCGACACGGCCCTGTGCTACCAGCTCACCCAGGCCTGCGACCTGATCATCGAGGATGTCAAGAAGCTCGGCGAGATCTGCAAGCGTCGCGCCTTCGAGGAGCGCAACACGCTCTGTGCCGGCCGCACTCATGGCATCCACGCCGAGCCGATGACCTTCGGCATGAAGTTTGGCTCTTGGGCCTGGGAGCTCAAGCGCGATCTGGACCGTCTTGAGGACGCCCGCAAGAATGTTGCCTTCGGTGCCATCTCGGGCGCTGTCGGCACGTACAGCTCCATCGAGCCGTTCGTCGAGGAGTACGTCTGCGAGCACCTGGGCCTGGTTCACGACCCGCTGTCCACGCAGGTTATCAGCCGCGACCATCATGCCTATCTCGCCGGTGTTCTTGCCACCACCGCGGCCACCTGTGAGCGCATCGCTACCGAGGTTCGCAATCTGCAGAAGACCGATACACTCGAGGCTGAGGAACCGTTCCGTAAGGGTCAAAAGGGCAGCTCAGCCATGCCGCACAAGCGCAACCCCATCACCATGGAGAAGGTCTGCGGCCTGTCGCGCGTCGTGAAGTCCAACGCCCAGGTCGCCTTCGATAACGTCGCCCTGTGGCACGAGCGTGACATTTCGCACTCCTCTGCCGAGCGCGTCGCCCAGGCCGATAGCTTCATTGCCCTCGACCACATGTTCCAGTGCCTCATCCGCGTTATCGACGGCCTGCAGCTGTACCCTGCCCGCATGATGGCCAACCTCAATAAGACCCGCGGCCTCATCTTCTCCTCCAAGGTGCTGCTCGCCCTCGTCGACACGGGCATCACCCGCGAGGACGCGTACGCCATTGTGCAGGAGAACGCCATGGCAACCTGGCACGAGGTACAGGATTGTGTCTCCGGCCCTACCTTTAAGGAGCGTCTCGAGGCTGACCCGCGCTGTACCGTCAGCCAGGAAAAGCTCGACGAGATTTTTGATCCGTGGGACTTCCTCACCCGTATCGACACGGTCTTTGATCGTCTGGAGCAGCTGAGCTTCGAGTAGGTTCGGGCATAACGTTAGCTTTTTAGGGCGCTTTGCTGGTAATGTGTGTTGCCGGCAAAGCGCCTCGTTGCATTTAGGGAAAGACGGGGATAATAGTCGTCTCGAATAACATTCTGAGAGGGGATCGCATGATTTCGTTTGATTACAAGCCTCAGGGCGTGTGTGCTCGCAATATTCACCTCAATCTCTCTGACGATGGCAGCAAGGTGCTGGGCGTCGAGTTTACCGGCGGCTGCGATGGTAACCTCAAGGCCATCTCCAGGCTGGTCGAGGGCGCTCCTGCCGATCGCGTAATCGAGGTTCTCGCCGGTAATACCTGCGGTATGAAAAAGACCTCCTGCGCCGACCAGCTTACGCGCGCTATCGAGGCCGCTCGCGCCGAGATCGCCTAATGGGTATCGCCGATCACATCAAGAACGGAATATCGCGTCGCGGCTTTGTACTCGGTGGGGCTGCCGCGGGCGCTGCCACGGTGCTTGCCGGATGCTCGAAAAAAACGGGTACCAGCGATGATGCCGCCGGCGAGCCGCAGGTTATCAAGGACGATTCCAAAATCATCTCGATTACGGATGAGTACGAGGCAGTCGACATCGATCTTGAGCCGGCGGCGTCGTGGACGCTGCCTCTGGGTACGCTGCTGTACTACTGCGACGGCGATTACGCCGCGGCGATGATGGCGCCCGCATCGGCACTGCACGCCAACACACTCGGTGTGCTCAACCTGGGCGATGGCTCGCTTACCACATTAATCGAGGATCCTATCGAGGGCACGGGATATGCATTCTACGATGTCCGTGCCGGCGACGGCGTATTCGCGTGGGTTGAGATGAACTTTGCCAATTCATCGTGGAAGCTCTACGCTCAAAATCTGTCGGGCGCTTCGCTCTCTGGCAATGTGGTTGAGCTCGATCGAGGTGGCAAGGACTATGATCCGCCCCTGTTTACGGCGTTCGGGTCATCAGTCATCTGGTATAAAATGCCTTCGGCAGGCGGCAATAAAACGAGTAGTGATTCGTTTTGCTATCGTCGCTCGCTTGATGAATCCAAGGCCGAGACAATTTGGAAATCGACGGGCCGCTTTGCATCGGCCCCGCGCGCGAGCGACGGCATTTTGACCATCTCGCCGCGTGTCCGCAACGACGAGGGCGTCTACTACGGCATAACGGCAATCGATCTGACCGACGGCAACAACACCAAGCGTGCCCAGCTAGTCCTTCCCTCGTCAGTCTCGCCTTTCGAGGCCGTATATATGGGCGATACCTTCGTGTTTTCTATCGAGGCGGCCTATAGTGGCGTGGGCAGCCTGGGCAATATGGGCACGTATATCGGTAATGAGGGAGGGCCGTACCTCTTTCTGTCACGCGAGCCGCTCGCATGTGCGGCTGGCAAGAAGAATAAATACCTTGTTAAGGTACAGGCGTCGCATTTTCTGATCGACACCTCTACCAAGACCTATGGCTCGCTGCTGTCGCCCGACCGCGCTTTGGAGTATGGCGATTATCCAGCTACGGCGGGAAAATCGGACTCATTCCTTACGTACGCCACGGTGCGTAACAGCCAGGGTATACCAGAGACGGTCACTGCACGCCTATTCTCTCTTTAAGCTTAGAGGGGTTAAAAAGGCGCCAACAGGGGAATAAACGCGTTGTAATTGTGAGTACCGCCCGCCGAGCTGCCGCGTCATAGCGGCATCCGGCGGGCTCAGGTGCGTTAAAATGGGCTTGTTCTTAGCTAATTGAGACAGGGGGGCCGTGTTATGGCTTCAGATGCAAAAAAGATTCTGCTGGTCGAGGATGAGAAGGCAATCCGTGACGCCGTCGCTGCCTATCTCGAGCGCGAAGGCTACTGGGTTGTGGGCGTCGGCGACGGCCAGTCCGCGATCGAGGAGTTCGAGAAGCATCAGTTCGACCTGGTCGTGCTCGACCTTATGCTCCCCAAGATTCCCGGCGAGCGCGTTTGCCGCACCATTCGCGATACCTCGGATGTCCCCATCATCATGCTGACGGCTAAGGGCGAGATCGAGGACCGTATTATCGGTCTTGAGCTCGGCGCCGACGACTATCTGATTAAGCCGTTCTCGCCGCGCGAGCTCGTCGCCCGCGTTCGCGCTCTGTTCCGCCGTGCCCATCAGGCCGACGAGCCCGCCGTCGAGGTGCTCGACTTCGGCGATCTGGTCATCGATATCTCGGGCCACAAGATCTTGGTCGAGGGCAAGGAAGTCGATCTGACGGCTTCCGAGTTCAAGCTGCTCACCACGCTCGCCCGCCATCCCGGCCGTGTGTATAACCGCATGGAGCTGGTCGAGAAAGTGCTCGGGTATGACTTTGAGGGCTATGAGCGCACCATCGATAGCCACGTGAAGAATCTTCGCGCCAAGCTGGGCGATGATCCCAAGAAGCCCAAGTGGCTCTACACCGTCCATGGTGTCGGCTATCGCTTCGAGGCTCCGGCCAAGACCGATAAGTCGGACGAGAAATAGGGAAATCACATATGACACCTGCGCGCTTTGAAATCGGACAAAAGCACAAGCAGGAGAGCGAGGCGGGTTCCAAGGCTAGTTGGAACACGCCTCGTTCCGATTCACGGCCAACGATGAGCTATCCCTCGCGCATGGCACTTGCTTTTGCTCTGACATCGCTCATGACAGTATTGGTGCTGGTGGGCGTTGTCTCTGTTGTGTGGGGCACGGTCTTTTCGGATTACACACGCTCCAATATCGTCGAAATCGCAAATTCCGCTGCCGAGAAGCTGGCAACCTCATATGAGGAAAACGGCTCTTGGACCGCGGGGGAACTGCGCACGGTCGCAACGTCGAGTTTGGTTTCCGACGATCTGGGTATGCAGGTCGTCAATAAAAAGGGCGTGATCGTTTATGACGATTCCTGGCCCTCGGCAAGCGCCACCGCCGATGTACGCGAAAACCAGGCTACGACCGACGACACGAGCGGCAAGAGGGCATCGCATAGCCCGGTCTCGTCTGCTCCAACCGACTCCGATAGCGTTGCTAACGTCGAGATTGTAACGTCTTCCGGCGAGCATGTCGGACAGGTAAAGCTGTGGGCCATCGGCTCCGACGCGCTGCTCACCAAGGCGGACTCTGCGTTTAGGGAGAAGACCTTTAACGCCATGGCCCTCGCCGCGGTTGTTGCAATCTGCATTTCGGTCGTTATCGGATCGCTCGTGTCGCGCATGCTCACCAAGCCGATTCATCGCATCACCAGTACCGCAAAGCAAATCCGTGACGGCGACCTGTCGGCTCGCACGGGACTGCGCGGTGATGACGAGATCGATCAGCTGGGTGAGACCTTCGATGAGATGGCCACTTCGCTCGAGAAGGATATGAAACACGAGAAGCGCCTGACCTCTGATGTTGCCCACGAGCTGCGCACGCCGCTCATGGCCATGCTTGCAACGGTCGAGGCCATGCAAGACGGTGTGTATCCCACCGACGACGAACACCTGGAGACGGTCGCTTCCGAGACGCGTCGCCTGGCTCGTCTGGTGCAGCAGATGCTCGACCTATCGCGTATGGAAAACAGCACGGCTCCGCTCAATCTAGAACCGGTGGACATGGTTCCGTTCGTGCGATCGATTGTGAACGGCCAGGAGCGTCTGTTTGCCGACCGTGACCTTCGTCTTCGCTTTGCAGATGAAACCCAAGGGCACGACGATGTCGTCGAAGCCGATCCCGACATGATCACGCAATGCGTCATCAACCTCATGAGCAACGCCATGCGCTACACCCCCGAGGGCGGTTGGGTCGTGGTGTCGGTGCTCAGTGACCGTAAGCATGTCAGTATTGCCGTTTCGGATACCGGTATCGGTATTGCCAAGGACGATCTGTCGCGCATCTTCGGGCGGTTTTGGCGCGCCGATGCCAGCCGCGCCCGCGAAGCTGGCGGCCTGGGCGTTGGCCTCGCCGTGACCAAGCAGATCGTCGAGCGTCACCATGGCTACATATCCGTGGAGTCGGAGCTTGGAAAGGGTACGACTTTTACAATTCATCTGCCCCGCGAGCACACGGCGGACGCGGCATCTACTACAATGGAGCACTAGCTTTTCGCTATTCGGTGAAGGAGGGGCCGCGTCCCTGCCGCTCCGAGTTTGCGAAAACATGCGGGAAAGAACCCGCATTTCTGTCGTATTTAGGTAAGGAGTGACTCACGTGACAACGATGGAGCGTCGTCCGGATTCTCGTGGCAAGGTTCGTGATATTTACGATGCCGGTGAAAACCTGCTGATGGTCGCCACCGACCGCATTTCTGCGTTCGACTTCATTCTTCCCGACGAGATTCCGTTTAAGGGAGAGGTACTCAATCGCATCTCGGCATTCTGGTTCGATAAGTTTGCCGACATCGTCCCCAACCATCTCGTTTCCATCGACCCGGCGGATTTCCCCGAGGAGTTTGCTGAGTATCGTGACTACCTCGCTGGCCGCGCCATGCTGGTTAAGAAGGCCCAGACGATTCCTATCGAGTGCATCGTCCGCGGCTATCTGACCGGTTCGGGCAAGAAGACCTACGACGAGAACGGCACCGTCTGCGGCATCCAGCTGCCTGAGGGCCTGACCGAGGCTTCCAAGCTTCCCGAGCCGCTGTTCACGCCGTCCACGAAGGCCGAGATCGGTGACCACGACGAGAACATCTCGTTCGAGCGTTGCTGCGAGATCGTGGGTGAGGACATCGCCGCGCAGATTCGCGACCTGTCCCTCAAGATTTACAAGGCTGCTGCCGAGTATGCAGCGACCCGTGGCATCATCATCGCCGACACCAAGTTCGAGTTCGGTGTCATCGATGGCAAGGTTACGCTGATCGACGAGTGCCTCACGCCCGACTCCAGCCGTTTCTGGCCTGCCGCCAGCTACGAGGAGGGCAAGATTCAGCCCAGCTACGACAAGCAATTCGTCCGCAATTGGCTCAAGGCCAACTGGGATATGACGGGGGAGACCCCGCACCTGCCCGCCGAGGTCATCGATGGCACGTCCGAGCGCTATCGCGAGGCCTTCCAGATCATCACGGGCTCCCAGTTCACAAGCATGAAGGAGAACGCATAAGTGAGTACCCGTAGCGCCACGAACAAGCGCACGCAATCCCACGAGGTTACCGGGGTTGCGCGCAAGTCCGCCGCATCTGCTAAACCCGCCCGCCAGGCAGCGAGCTCCGTTCGCGTCGTGCCAGCATCATCCAAGGCACGCCGCAAAGAGCTCGAGAAGGGTGAAAACCTGGACGGCCTTTCCAAGGAGGAAAAGCGCGCCCGCAAGGCCAAACAGCGCGCCCGCGAGGATCGCATCTACACGGTGTCGAATATCCTTCTCAAGCAGGATGAGGACTACACCAAGCGCCGCCGTATTTGGTGGGCTGTGCTCGCTATCGGCATGGTGCTCGTCGTGGCAATTTGGGCTTCGCTCTACTTCGCTCCCGGCGGCACGGTGTCCAGTCCCGTCCAGATGGTCGGCATCGTTTTGTCCTATGTCATCATCCTGGGTGACTTTATCTACGACTTCGTTCGTATTCGTCCCTTGCGCAACATGTACCGCGCGCAGGCCGAGGGCATGTCCGAGAACAAGCTCAACGCTCTTATCGAGCGCTCGGCTGCCGAGGAGGACAAGAAGGACTCCAAGAAGAAGTAGCGTTTGCATTCATACTTATCGCTAAGATATAAGGCGCGTCGTTTTTGCGGCGCGCCTTTTTACTGTTCTATAGATAGATGGAGTGGCACATGATTCGAGCTGCCCTGACGGTCGAAGAGGCTCTGGAGGGCATGAAGGCCCTGGAGCCCAAGATTAAAAACTACGCGCGCCTGGTCGTCCGCAAGGGCGTAAACGTCAAACCCGGCCAGGAGGTTGTCGTTCAGTCTCCGGTCGAGTGCGCGCCGTTTGCGCGCGTGGTGGTCGCGGAGGCCTATGCTGCCGGCGCCGGCCACGTGACGGTCATTTGGGCCGATGATGCCGTGACGAGGCTCACGTACGAGCATGTCGAGAAAAGCTATTTTGAGCAGACACCCGAGTGGAAGCGCATGCAGCTGGATTCCTTGGCCCAGGATGGTGCCTGCTTTGTCTTTATCGAGGGTGCGGATCCTGCGGCCCTCAAGGGCATCGATCCAGCCAAGCCGGCCGCGGCATCAAAGGCGAGGAATACGCAGTGCAAAGTTTTCCGCCGTGGACTGGATTACAACATCAATCCGTGGTGCATCGCCGGCGCTCCGGTCGTGGCTTGGGCGCACGAGGTGTTCCCGGGAGACGCCGATGAGGTTGCAATCTATAAGCTGTGGAATGCGATTCTGCACACCGCGCGCGCCGATGGCCAGGACCCAGAGAGCGACTGGGAACTCCATGACGCCGCATTCGAAAAGAACTTGCGTTTCCTGAACGACAATCGTTTCGACTACCTGCATTACACCGCGGCAAATGGAACCGATCTGACGATTGGTATGACGAAAGGTCACGAGTGGGCCGGCGGCAAGGGCAAGACGCCCGATGGGCACCCCTTCTTCCCCAACATTCCCACCGAGGAAGTCTTCACTTCGCCCGATCGCATGCGCGCCGACGGTATCGTGTACTCGGCCATGCCGCTCATCCACCACGGCAATAAAGTCGACGATTTTTGGATTAAGTTCGAGGGCGGCCGCGTGGTGGGCTACGACGCCCGCGTGGGCAAGGCAACGCTCGCAAGTATCATCGATACTGACGAGGGCGCTGCTCACCTGGGAGAGGTCGCGCTCATTTCCAAGAACACGCCGATCCGCGAAAGTGGTGTTCTGTTCTACGATACGCTCTATGACGAGAACGCTAGCTGCCATCTCGCGCTAGGTGTCGGTTTCCCCGAATGTATCGAGGGTGGGTATGACATGTCCAAGGAGGAGCTCCTGGAGCATGGTGTTAACGTCTCGAGCACGCACGTTGATTTTATGATCGGCACGGACGACATCGATATTACGGGCATTACGCCTGATGGACGTGAAGTTGTGATTTTCCAGAACGGCCAATGGAGTTGGGAATAGTCCCAGACCGTGGTACAATGCCACCCGCGGGCCGTTAGCTCAGCTGGCAGAGCAGGGGACTTTTAATCCCAAGGTCCAGGGTTCGAACCCCTGACGGCCCACCATGGAATAGAAAGCGATCAACTCCGGTTGGTCGCTTTTTTTGCCGGTGCACGGGTTCGAACCCGTCGGAGCGCGGAGCTGAGTAAACGCGTGAGCGTTTGTCAACGCAGCGCGCAAGGCGCGAAAGCGCCGCAGCGGCCGCCTGCGAAGCAGGCTGAACCACTGACGGCCCACCATAGAATAGAAAAGCGACTGGCGGATGCCGGCCGCTTTTTTGTTGCCGGTGCACGGGTTCGAACCCGTATCTATCTATATATAAGAACGCTTGGCGAACAAAACCCGCCTTTTACCGATGGGAAACAAATAGCTGATGCCTTTGGAGTAAAGTAGCGCTCCAGAGATGACCGATGTCTCAATACTCATAAAACAGCTGGTCATCGCCAATATCAGAAGCCAATGCTTCAGTTTTAACCTCAGTGATGCGACTGAGGGACCTATTCATTTGTGAACAAAATATGGAGTGCGCGATTCCCGCCCACGGGGCCCCTCCGGTCTGGCAATATATCTCCTTGCCGCGCGGCCCGGTCGGACCGGATC